>CAYTZS010000001.1:0-145023 GCA_964442355.1 uncultured Saprospiraceae bacterium
CATTTTATGGACAGCATCAAACGGGTGGAACTGAAGCCGGAATACCAAAGCCGATTCGAGACCCGCCTTGGGCTGCCCAACGACCCCAAACTCAAGCCCGGCGAAGCGGACATTGTGCTGGTAGTGAACACCTACATCTACATCCAAAACCGGGTGGAATACCTCAAAAACCTGCTCAACGTGCTGCCGAAAGGCGGAAAAATCATCGTGGTGGACTTCAAGAAAAAACGGATGCCCATCAAGTACCCGATTGCCGACGTGCGCGTAGAACTTTATGAAGTGGAAAATGAACTAGAGGCCGCCGGGTTTTCCAATTTTCAGTCGGACGACTGTGCGTTGGATTACCAGTATATTGTGATGGCGGAGAAATGAAAAAATGGAGTTGATAAGGGTTGATAAAAGTTGATTGGGTTGATAATTCAGCGCCCATCAACCTTATCAACCCTTATCAACTTTATCAACCAAAGAAAATCGTGCTTTCAACCACAAACCTTCAATACTCCTACGACGGGAAAACATCCCTTCGCTTCCCGGACATCCGCTGCGAAACGGGCGAGCACTGGCTACTGCTCGGCCAATCGGGCTGTGGAAAGACGACACTGCTGCACCTGCTCGGCGGGCTGCTCACACCCCGGCAAGGCTCGGTGTTGGTCGGTGAAACAGCTATCAACGCTTTGACAACCAGCCAGTTAGATAAGTTTCGGGGCAAGAAAATAGGCATCATCTTCCAAACGCCGCACTTCGTTCGGTCACTGCGAGTGGGAGAAAACCTCGAACTGGCACAGCAGCTCGCCGGGCTTCCGGTGGACAAGCAACACATCACAGCGCTGCTCGGCAGGTTGGGGTTGGGCCACAAAATCAATGCAAAAACGGATGCCCTCAGCCAAGGCGAGCGCCAACGTGCCGCCATCGCACGGGCACTGGTGAACAAGCCGGAGGTCATTCTCGCCGATGAGCCGACCTCCGCCCTCGACGACAAAAATACGGTCGAGGTCATCCGGCTGCTGGAAGAAACGGCCACCGAGGTGAATGCCACGCTGTTGGTGGTGACGCACGATGGGCGGTTGAAAGAGAAGTTTGCGAAGCAGATAAAGTTATGATTGTTGTATTGTTATTATTGTTCGGGGACGCCGAAGCAATCATTACAATGCAACAATACAGCAATGCAACAATACAGCAATGTTAAAATTAAGTTGGAAAAACCTCGTCAATAAGCCGCTGAACATGGCGCTAAGCCTCATCCTGTTTGCGTTGGGTGTGGGCCTGATTTCGTTGCTGCTGAACCTCAACCACCAAATCGAGGAGCGCTTCAACAAGAACCTAGCTGGGGTGGACCTCGTGCTGGGAGCGAAGGGAAGTCCGCTGCAAATGATTCTCTGCGCCATGTACCACGTGGACAACCCCACGGGCAACATCCCGCTCGAAAAGTCGAAGGCATTTTTGAACCCCAAGCACCCGCTCATCAAGCAGGCTGTGCCACTTTCCTTGGGCGACAGCTACCGGGGCTACCGCATCGTTGGCACCACCTACGACATCCTGCAAATGTACGGGGCAAGCCTAGCCGAGGGGCAACTTTGGGCCAATGCGATGGAAGGGACTGTCGGCGCAGGCGTGGCCGAGACACTGCACCTGCACATCGGCGATACGTTCAAAAGTTCGCACGGACTAGTCGATGGCATCGAGGAGCACGAGCACGATTTCAGGGTGGTAGGCATCTTGAAACCCGCTGGCTCGGTGATTGACCAATTGATTTTGACCCCGTCGGAAAGCATTTGGGAATCGCATGCTCATGCAGCGAAAGACAGTGGAGCGGAGACGGTGGACGGCGACACGAGTACCGTGGACGGCGATTCAGCTGCCTCAGCCTCAGCAGGACACGAGGGACACGACCACGAACATGGGGACCACGAACACACAAAAGTGGCTCCGACAGCTTACGACTCCCTGACAATCAGCCAGTTGGCAGAGCAGCAGCGCATGGAGCTGATGACGCAAACAGACAAGGACATCACGGCCATTTTGGTCAAATTTCGCAGCCGCACCAACATTCAGGCGCTGAACATGGGCCGCAACATCAACGAAAACACCGACCTGATGGCGGCCAGCCCGCCCATCGAGATTGCCCGCCTCCAGACCAACCTCGGCCTCGGTGCCGATGCGCTGAAGGCATTGGCCTGGGTCATCGTGGTGGTATCCGGCCTGAGCATTTTCATCTCGCTCTTCTCCTCGCTGCGTGACCGCCGCTACGAGCTGGCACTGATGCGGGTGGTGGGTGGCTCACCGAGCACATTGTTCCGTTTGATCATCACGGAAGGGTTGCTACTGGCTGTCATGGGCTATGTTTTGGGCATCGTGTTGAGCCATTTGGGCATGGCCATTTTGGCGGGCTTCATGCAAGACACCTACCGCTACTCGTTCAGCGGGCTGCAATTTTTGCCGGAAGAAATCTGGCTGCTGGGTGGTGCGCTTGCCGTGGGCTTTGTGGCGGCGCTGATTCCGGCGTTGCAGGCAAGGCGAACGGATATTTCGGAGACGCTGTCAAATGGCTAATCTGACAAGAAAATTTGACACCCATTTGCCATAGATATGCTTTTAGTGCCCGCCGCCGAAAGCCCGCTTTCCATTGCCATTCGATTCACCTACATTTGGTGACTGGGCTTGGAAATATGTGTTTGCACACATTTCAAAGCATCAAAAAACGGCCTCGGATATTTTTCAAAATGCCAAAATCCCGCTCAAGGCTGCTGTCCTGCCTGCTGTTGCTCTGCACAGGAAGCACAGCTTTGCTGGCACAGCTGGACACTATCCACTGGTTGCCGCCAATGTATCCGGGCGGCACAATGGGTACCCAGTATCTCTACATTTCCACCCCCGAAGCATCTCCGTTTTCCATAACCATTGAAAATGGTGTCGGCCAGCAAGTGACGACCGCAGTGGTCAGCAGCACCCAGCCATTCATCTACGAACTCAGCGACACGTACAGCCAACTGCTCAAATCGGACAACCAACTTCACCAGGTTTTGCCAAACTCCGGCCTCGTCGTCCACGGCCCGAAAAGGTTCAACATCTCCTTTCGGCTGCTCACCGAGGGCGGCGGCGATGCTTGCTTTTTGACCTACAAAGGGCGGGCAGCACTCGGCAAGGTGTTCCGCATTGGCAACATCGTGCAGGGGCGTGACAAAGGTGGCGGGCGCTTCAACATGGTCGGTATCATGGCCACCGAGGACGGCACGACCATCCAACTCAGCGACTACAACGAAGCGACCATCCTCAGTGGAGCCGGGTTTGTGCCTGCACCCATCACGATGCAACTCCAACGGGGCGAGTCAGTGGTTTTTGCACACTACGTGGGCGGCATCGCCGACGACCAGCCCATCAATAGCTTCATGGGGGCGCTATTGGAGGCTAACAAACCTGTGGCCGTTACCTGCGGCGCTTGGTACGGGGCTCCGGTGGTGTACGCTGCCAACGACATAGGTATTGACCAGATTTTGCCGCTCGAACGGGTGGGCAAGGAGTACATTTTTTGCCGGGGAGACGGGCCGACCACGCTTGAGCACCCCATCATCGTGGCGCACTACGATGGCACGGAAGTTTGGGTAAATGGGGCGGACACGGCCCTGGCTACGCTCGATGCTGGCGAGTTCATTTCTATTCCAGCCTCATTTTACATTCCTTCGGGCAATATTTTCGTACGAACGACAGAGCCTGCGTTCGCCTATCAAATGACGGGAGGCCACGACACCGGCAAGACCAGCCTCAACACCGTCTCGCTGATGTTCATCCCGCCGCTGAGCTGCGGTATCCCGCATCGGATTGACAATGTTTGCCTCCCAAACTTCATCGGCTCGCAGCGATTCGACGGCTCGCTGTTGGTGGTGGCGCTCCGCAATGCAGCGGTCAATGTCCAATTCGATGGGCAGCCGATTGACCTTGGCCCTCCGAACCCCGTGCCCGGCAACGACGATTTCGTCACCTACAAGGCAGCGGACATTTTCAGCCATGTGGATGGAATCGGAACGATGCAACTAAGCTCAAGTGGGGCGGTGTACGTCACCATCATCGGGCGGCGGGAGTATGCCAGCTACGCCAGCTTTCTCACGGGGTACGAGTATGTAAGCCCCGATGTCCAGATTACGCTGCATGGCGACGGCATCTGCCCGGATACCCTCACGGCACACGGTTTTTTTGACAAAATAAAATGGGTGTACGACGATACACTCATGCAAGAAGGCACCGACACGACCTTCATCGTACTGGCGCCTGGCGAGTACAAGGCAGTGGCTTACCTCGGCGGCTGCCGCAACACGGCTACTTTCACCGACTCATTGGACGTGCCACTTTCCGCTCCACAATTTGATTTCTCGTTCATTGAGCCAACCTGTTTCGGCTACCCGGATGGGCAGATTTCCTTTGGTCTGCCCAATGGCGGCACACCGCCCTATCGTTATTCCGTTGACCACGGGCAGCATACTTCTGCCGACCCCGTGATTGAAAACTTGACGGGCGGCGACTACAAGCTCATCGTGCAGGATGCTTCTGGCTGCTACAACGAGCCTATTCATTTCGAGCTGCCGCAACCGGACAGCGTTTACGTGAACCTCGTGGCCAGGCGCATGCCCAGCCCGCTCCGCCCCGGCGACGAGGTGCTTTTGCAGGGCTACACGACCACCACCATTTCAGCCACCGCTTGGGAGCCACCCGATACTTCTGGCTGCCCCAATTGCCTGCTGTACACCATCTACCCTGAGGAAGCAACTTGGGTAAAACTGACCGTGTACGACGAAGGGGGATGCCCCGGCTCGGATAGTCTGCTGCTTGTCGTAGAGCCACAGGTGTACGCACCTAACGTCATCAACCCAGCCTCCACGGTGGGCAACGACCGTTTCATGCTCTATACCGAGCTACCATCGCCAGTAGAAAAGCTGCTGATTTACGACCGCTGGGGAAACCAAGTGTTTGATAGGCAAAATTTCTTCACCAACTCACCTGCTGATGGGTGGGATGGTACGCACAAAGGCGAAGAGGTAGGAGAGGAGGTGTTTACTTTTTTGGCTGTGGTGGAGGTTGCGCCAGGCGTGGTTGTGGAAATGACGGGAAGTTTTTTGGTGGCTAGATAGCCATTTCAAAACCCAGGAATGTATTCGTCCTCGTTTTCCGCTGCCGGCGCTTTTTCGCCCTCATCCTGCCAACCCTGTGGCTCTCGCACCATGTTGAGCGGGGCACCAAATGCCTTGATGAGTTCCGCCCGTATGCGCCTTTTTTGGGTCTCGCTTCGGTCGAACTTCTCCTTCACTTTGCGCTTGTTTGTCTCGTACTTGTACTTATCCAGTGTGCCGCTGACGTGGAAATAGAGGTTGAAAAAGCCATTTTCCTTGGCGGGGATGGACTCCACGTTCTTGTTGTTTTTCTTGAACTTGTTGGCCAGCACCTGCCCAGCGTTCACCTTGATGCCGTAGTCAATTCGGCCATCGAAGCTCTGCTCGCCAGCGAAGGTCAGGTTCATCGCATTGTTTTGGAGGAACATGGCAGGTAGGTAGAAGGTGCCGTCCTTTACTTCCAACCAGTTTTGCATGTCCTCAAAACGCACGTTGCGGAGGTCTTGAATTTTGGCGTAAGTGGCAAATTCTTCCAGCATTTGAAAGTTCTTCAGCTCGCCCTTGCGGATGCCGACGCCTGCCCAGACATGTAGTTTATCGGTCTGGAAAACACCCGTCGAGTCCCAAAAAGCATGGATGAGCAACTTGGAGTTCATGTCGCCGGAGATGTTCTCAGCCTTGAGGTATTCCTGCCCGACATTTTCCGTTTGCCGGAAAAACTCCTTTACATCAATCATCTGGCAGTCGAGCTTGACCTCAAGGCGGGGTTCTTTTTCGAAGAAAACCGTCCCGTCGAGCGCAAACTTGCCGTCCATGCCATCAGCTTTGCCCTCGACGCGCATTTGGGCGGCCTCGAAAACCAGCGTCCCATCGAAGTTGCGTCCCTCGATTTTATTGTAGCTGAACTCATCCACCTTGGCATTGAAGCTGCCTTTGAGCAGGTCGGTGATACGGCCCCGGCTTTCGTTTTTGGCGACTTTCAGCGAGTCAAACACCTCGGCTTGCACCTCTTCCTCCTTCACGGGCACATCCGTCAGCTTCACGAGTCGGGCAACGTCCATGATGGGGGAGCGCAGCTCGGCATTGAACTCCAGCACAGCATTTTCGGAGTTGAGCGAATCGGCGAGCAGCACGGGCAGCAGGTTGTTCACCGAGCCTTGGAGGTTGATTTCGCTGCCAGCACCTTGCAGTTTCAGCCCTTCGAGGGTTAGTTGGTTGTCACGCAGTAGCAGTTTTCCCGTGTCAAAGGTCAGCGTCTCGCCGTTTATGTTGAGGCTTGCATCGTCGAAAATCACGTCACCGCTCATCTCCACGGCAGTAATGCTGCGGATGTTCACCATGTCGCTGTAGTAGCCGCTCAGCGATAGATTCTGGATTTCCACCTCACCATCTCCGCCCGTGATAGCGGGATTATTGAGCAGGCCATACACCTCGCCGACTGGCACAGCACCGTCAGCCTTGAGGTCAATTTTTGGGTCGTCCATGTCCTCGACCCTCAGGCTGAGGGTAATGAGTTGACGGTTGAGGTAGCCCTTAAAATTACTGATTTCAAAGATGGACTGCTGGTTGTTTCGTCCCTCGCCGTTGGTGAAGCGGGCATCGAAAGATACGTCGTTGAAAGGCTCGTTGAGGCGGGGGCTACTCAGTTTTCCGTCGTCGAGGCCGAACTCGAAGTTGATGGCTGGCCGTTCGGCGGCACTGAGTTTGCCCTGCACGAGCGCAGCAAACTTAAAGCGACCAGTGCTGCTGAAATCACCGAAGGCGCTAAGGTATTGCGCTGGCATCAGCGCAATAACAGACTCCAAACTGGCATCCTCAGCGGTTACTTTTAGGTCAAAATCAGTAAAGTTTTTCTTCGACTGTACGAAGCCAAGCACATTGAAGGCGTTTTCTTCCACCATCACACGTGCCTTCTCGAAAGTGTACTTGCCCCGCTCCAAGTCAACGGAAACGATGGCATCGTAGCCCCATTTCTTGCCCTCAAAATAGCGGGTAGCGTCAATGTCAATGAAGTTGGAGGCGAGACTTGCATTGCTCTTTAGGTCAAACTGTTTTTCAGAAAATTGACCGGAAAACGTTGCCGACTCCACCAGCGTCATCATGTCCTGTCGCAGTTTGTCGTCTTGGTAAATAAGCTCCATGTTCTCCAATCGGGCATTTTCGAGCGAGATGTTGAACTTGCTGCTTTCGTTCTCCGATTTGGAGGGTTTGAAAATATCGTAGTTGCTTTTGCCCGCCTTGTCAACATGCACTTTGAGCGCACCATTCTTCACGGTCACAGCATGTACCTTCACCTGTGACTCAAACAGGCTCAACAATCGGAAATTAAAGGCCACCTCCTTGGCTTCGAGCAGCGGCTGCTTGTTCAGGCCCATCACCACCACATCGTTCAGGCTGGCGGTGGCATCGGGGAAGTTGCGCAGCAGCGAGAGGGTGAAGCTGCCCACCTTCAGCTCTGTTTTAAGTTGTTTGTTGATTTGCGAAATCAGTTTTTTGCCAACCGCTTCTTGGAAGAAAGCGGCAACTACGACCGCTGCCATAACCGTCAGCACTACTACTGCCGCCAAACTGATGAATGCCCGCTTAATGTTTTTATTCATGGTCCAAAAGCCTTGTGTCTGTTATTCTGCGATAAAGGTAAAGCTATCGGACGGGGCAAGTGTTCACATACTGCACTAAAATATTTTTGGAAAAAATTTCAACTGTTGTTTTGACAAAGGAAAGATGCTCCTATATTTGCACCCGCTTTCGAAGGATAGCGGCAAAATCAGGGCGCATAGCTCAGCTGGTTCAGAGCATCTGCCTTACAAGCAGAGGGTCCGCGGTTCGAATCCGTGTGCGCCCACCCAATTCAAAGCCTTCAAGGAAATCCTTGAAGGCTTTTTTATTTTCACCAATTATGGCACACGTTTACCTCCTCTATTCCGAAGCACTGGACAAATTCTACATCGGCCACACTGAGCAAGACCCCGCCGAGCGCCTTCTCAGGCACCTGACCAACCAAGGCGGTTTCACTGCCAAGGCCAAGGACTGGAAAATCGTTTACCAAAAATCATTCGAAACAAAGTCAATAGCATACGCAGAAGAACGGAGGCTGAAAAAATTGAAGTCCAAATCCGCTTTGATGAAGTTGGCAGGTTTTGGCGCATAGGCCAGCTCGTTCAGCGCATCCCGACTGGCAAGTCGGGAGGGTCCGCGGTTCGAATCCGTGTGCGCCCACCCAATTCAAAGCCTTCAAGGAAATCCTTGAAGGCTTTTTTATTTTCACCAATTATGGCACACGTTTACCTCCTCTATTCCGAAGCACTGGACAAATTCTACATCGGCCACACTGAGCAAGACCCCGCCGAGCGCCTTCTCAGGCACCTGACCAACCAAGGCGGTTTCACTGCCAAGGCCAAGGACTGGAAAATCGTTTACCAAAAATCATTCGAAACAAAGTCAATAGCATACGCAGAAGAACGGAGGCTGAAAAAATTGAAGTCCAAATCCGCTTTGATGAAGTTGGCAGGTTTTGGCGCATAGGCCAGCTCGTTCAGCGCATCCCGACTGGCAAGTCGGGAGGGTCCGCGGTTCGAATCCGTGTGCGCCCACCTAATTCAAAGCCTTCAAGGAAATCCTTGAAGGCTTTTTTATTTTCGCCCCATGCTACCAACTACTTGGCAAGAAATCATCTTTTCAGCTTGGGCTTTCGCCACGATTTCGCTTGCCGTTGCTTATGTTTTTATGGTGGCAAAATACCGCTCCGATTGGCGCAAAACTCCTGATTGGGTAGCTCCAGCGAACTTTGTTCCAACGATAAAAATCAGCGTCATCATCCCGGCCCGGAACGAAGCAGAAAAGCTCCCCGCCTGCCTTGCCAGCATTGTGGAGCAAACTTACCCTGCCTCGATGTTCGAGGTCATCGTGCTGGACGACCACTCCGAGGACGATACTTTGTCGCTGGCGCAAAACTTCGCCCAAAGCCACGCCAACGTGCATGTTGTGCGTCTCGGAGAAAATGGCGAAACTGCCAGCGCTTCATCCCACAAGAAAAGAGCTATTGAAACGGGTATCGGCTTGGCTACTGGCGAACTAATTGTCTGTACCGATGCCGACTGTGTTTTGCCTCCTGATTGGCTGAGGTTACTGGCCACATTCTATGAGGAAAAAAAGGCAAAATTCATTGCAGCTCCTGTCAACTTTCACCGTGAAAAAAACAGGCTCGAACGCTTCCAGTCACTTGACTTCTTGGGGATGATGGGTGTGACTGGGGCAGGCTTTCAGTCTAGGAGCGGCCTGCTTTGCAACGGTGCCAACCTTGCTTACCCGAAGGCTATTTTTCAGGAAGTAGGTGGGTTCGAAGGCATCAACGGGCTGGCAAGTGGGGATGACATGTTACTGCTCCACAAAATCGCCAAAAAGTATCCTGACAGCGTTTTTTTCTTGAAAAACCGAGCAGCCACCGTGCTCACCGAAGCGCAACCTAATCTGCGCTCTTTTCTGTCGCAGCGCCTCCGATGGGCTTCAAAATCAAGGAGTTACACCGATTGGCAGGTGACGTTGCGACTCGGAGTGGTTTTCCTGCTTTGTTGGGCCATCCTCTTAAACGGATTACTGGCATGCTGGCTTGGTTGGCCGTTGGCGGCATTGTCGGCAGGTCTTTTTTTAGCAAAAACGGTGGTTGACTTCAGCTTCCTGAGAGAAATGTCTCGCTACTTTGGGCGGCAAGACCTCTTGCGGCGCTACTGGTTGTCGCAAATGATGCACATTGCCTACATCATCTGTATCGGTACACTGGCCAATGTTACAAGGCGTTACGAATGGAAGGGTCGGCGGGTGAAGTAGCCCACCTTGTCATGCTTTCGGAGGTGCTTGGATGCGGATTTCCTTGATGACCACTTTTCGCATGCGTGAAGCTTCGGGACTGTACTCGGATTGTTGTTTGTCGGGTGCCACATCGGTAGAGACGGGTTCAGACGACCTAAAATTACTGGAGATGGCCAACTTACCACTCGAAATATAGCCTTTCAATGCACCATTGTGCCACGTTTTGAGGTGGTTGCGCACACTGCTTATTCGCCTTGCCATCAGCCGCTTGTTATAATCCGCAGCGCCAGATGGACTTGCCTCACCCTCTATCACGACATTTAAATGAAGCCCTTTTTTAAGGTAATCCTCCAGCTGTGAGCAGAGTTCATCCAACTGTTGAAAGTTGGTCTCTACCTCCTTTTCAAAGAAGGCCATTAAATTGGAGCGAGCAGCATCATAAGCTCCTTGCGCTAGGCCCTCTGTGTATTTTTCAATAAAAACAGGCTTGCGTTCGAGGTATGTTTGCAGGGTTTGTTCGTAGGTAAGTTTGGTTTCCGTATCCATCGGGTCTTCCCAGTAGGGCTGACCGTTATCGAAAAAAAGCGCCAAAGGCAGATTGGCAAAGGGCTGAAGGTAAACCCGTTGGAGTATTGCAAGTGACGGGCCCTCGGAAGGCGCTTCGAAACTCAATACAGCAGGTTTGTAGCTCGGCTTCTTCGCCTCCAGTTTTGAACCCTCTCCTAAACCTACGGTAAAAATATATTCAGTTGCTTCTTCTTCATTTTGGTGAGTGATTGATGGCTCGTCACCACTTGGTGTGAACTGGAATGCCACACCGCCGATTGGCAGACTGTCCAAAGCATCATAGGTCTGTACGAACACCTTGACTTTTTGGCGAAGACGAACCTTTTTTGTGACCGTTGAGAAAGCATCGCCTATAGTAATATCTACATCTACGGTTTCAGTCACGAACCCTGGTGCTTCGACAGTCAACTGGTATACTTTGTTAGGTTCGACGATGAATTGGTTGGCACCTTTGTCATCTGACAAAATGGGTATGGCCGTTGATTTTTCTGTTAACTGCATCGTCACCCCCTCCAACATTGCACCGTTCGCAGCAGCGCTTGCCACCTCGACGTTCAGCCTGACCGGCACAGGAGCTTCAAAGAGGTCGTAGCCGAGGCTGCCTGGCCGATTGGAAGAAAAATAAGCCTTTCCCGATGCAGAATGGCAGCTAAAATAGATTTCGTCGTAAGGGCTGTTGAAAGGTTGATCGAGTTGCTGGGGCTCAGACCATTTGCTTGCACCTACCTTTTCGCTCCTAAAAACGTCCAAGCCAGCTGTTGTGCCGTTTCTATTTGAACTGAAAAAAAGGGCTTGCCCAGCTTGATAGAAAAATGGTGTCACATCATCTTGTGGTGAATTAAACGGGAGCGGAAATGGTGGGGCGTATTTGCCCTCGGCCTCAATGGGGCTGCACCAAATGTCCATGCCGCCCATGCCGCCGGGGCGGTTGGAGGCATAGTAAAGCACTTCCTTTTTTAGGGTCTGGTCATAGCCGACGGTAGGGTGGGTGGTCGTGTAGCCGTCGAGGTTGATGGTGCGTGGGAGGCGTTTGAAGGGAAGCCACTGGCCTTCGTAGCTGCGCTCCCGAGTATAAATTTCACAAATCTGCTCTCCTGGCGCTACATCTTTACAAAGTGTGTAGTAAATGCGCTGCCCATTGGCTGTCATGGCCACATTGGAAGTGTGCATACCGGGCTCTTTGGAGTTTTCAGCCCAAGCTGTAGATGGGTTAGCTTCTAATGCAGAAAAAATCTTGGTGACGGGCGGTAAGTCATCTTTTCCTTCGACAAGGGTCGTGAAATATATTCTGCTGCCATAACGGAACGGAGCGGCGTCAGCACTGGCAGTATTGATATTCGGGCCAAGTCGCTGTATTTTAACGCCAGGCAATACGTAGCTTCCAATTAAGGGCTCCCAAAGCTCTAACGAGAAATCGGTTGTATTGCCCGTTTTCGCTTGAAAAGTGGATGATGTTGGTTCAGTTTTTATCTTTTGGAGCAGTTGCCCATGCTGGTTGCAGCTTGAGGCGACAAAAGCAAACAATACGATAGCGATTACTTTGAAACTCATAGTCTGTATCTAGTAGCCACTTAGGTTAAAAAATGTAGCTCGGATAATTAGGTGCTTTGTCAGAAGGCTAATAGGTCTTAAAATTCAAAAATGTTCTTGCACTCTCCAATACAGGGCAAGTTTAGGGTAGGAAAAAAGTGGGTAAGACAGCTTTTGATTACAATAGTAGGTGTTAGGCCGTAATTGACAAAAGCCGCAATCGCATTTATTTATCAGTTATAAATTCCAGATGGTTTTCTAAAACGTTTTGAATCGCTACTCAAATCGCCCAAAAGCCAGCGAAATCCGGTCGGGCAACTCCCCCTTCGAGGTTTGCAGGTAGTCGTTGTAGGAACATGGTATCAGGCGATGGCGTTGGTGTTTTTTCTTGGTTTTAACGGGCACTTGTATCCACCATCGTCCCGTCTTGTTGCTTTTCCAGAAGGTGAATGGATGGTCGTGCCCCTTGAAATCCACGATGTACTCCGTCAGGCCATCCATCGAAGCAGGGAAATCATTCTTGCGGTTCCCAAACCCATCGAAGAAGTACCAGGCCAGCTGCGCCAGTACTTGTGCCGTGCGACCGTACTCGTCAAGGTCGTACTCGTAGCCGTAAAAACCAATGGAAGTCAGCTTGTCGTTCATGCCAGCATAGCGGCTCAGTTGGCAGGCCTCCTCGCAGGTGAAGCCACTTGGCGAGGGGTGAATCACACCCGGCGCCTCTGCGCTCTTCAGGGCAGCAAGGTGGAAACAGACCATGTCCGCATCCCGCATCACGGGTTCGATCTCCGCCATTCCGGCCCTTGCTTTGCCAAGTCGAACGGCATCGGCACTAATGTTCTCCAGTTCCTGAAAAGCTTCGTCGTCCACGAAGTGTGACTGGCAACCCACGATACCAAAGTGAAATGGCTTGGTCTTGCCGTTCATCACTGGG
Organism: uncultured Saprospiraceae bacterium; assembly: GCA_964442355.1. Taxonomy (GTDB): domain Bacteria; phylum Bacteroidota; class Bacteroidia; order Chitinophagales; family Saprospiraceae; genus UBA6168. The sequence goes on from CAYTZS010000001.1 coordinate 12,940, forward strand.
TTGAGGTAGTTGCCGTCCAGTTCGCTGAGGCGAGGATGGAATGGCACCCGTTCGTCCACGGCTACGAGGTTCACGGAGGGTTGGCAAGCAAAATGCGCTTTGAACTGCGCCTGCGCCAGCTTCGGCATGGTGCCGATGATGACCGGGCATATCTTGCTGTCCATCAACTCCTGCAACAGTGGCAGTACAAATGAGGTGTCGGGTTTCCTAACATTGCCAAGGTCGGCAGCCTCCAATTTTCCGAAGGGGTAGCTCATGCGGTACAGCGACTTGCGCACTGCATCCGCACCCTCGTCGCCGATACCAACGATGGCCAACTTCACGGCTTGCAACGATGGCATTTCTGCCTCGTACCGCTTGATTTTTGCACCAAAATTCGCCGAGTCAAGCGGCGTTTCGGCAATGTCGTCTATGTTGATGGGGCGCAGCCAGTTGTCGAGCATACTCAATTGGGTTTGGCGCAAATGTAGCGAAATTGGCGAGTTGGGGCAAAACAAGGCTTATTGTGGAAGTGGCCTGAAGCATTGGATAAAAAAGAAGGAGGCCGCCACCGAGCATTCCGGTAGTGGCCTCCTTTTTGAGCAAACGAAAACGATTTTTTATCAACGCATGAGCGTCACGTCGCCTTCGTACAATATCACTTTCCCATCCACGAACTCAATTTCAGCATACCATGTAAATACGGCTGAGTTCAGCCGCTCGCCACGGTGCCTGCCGTCCCAGCTGAATTCCTGGTCGTTGGGAGGAAACAAGTAGTATTGGTAAACGGTCTCGCCCCAACGGTCGAAGACTAGAAATGACTTAATCCTCGTCACTTCCTTTCCAGCAAAAATCATGAATACATCATTGATGCCGTCGCCATTCGGCGAGAAAGCGTTTGGCACGTACACCGGACGGTCTTTTTTCACAAAAAGCGTCAGGTCGTCGCTGTCCACGCAGCCGTTGCTCTCCACCGTGATGGTGAAGGTCGTCTGGCTCGTTGGAGCGACGAAAGTATTGAGGCAAGTGTCGCAGGAAACCAACTGCGGCGGGAACCATGTGATGTTGTCAAGACTGTCCGGTGGCAAGCTGATGAGCGCCTGCAACTCGGTCGTGTCGCCTAGGCGGATGATGTTGCCACCGCCCTCGATGATGGCCACCAATTCCACGTTCAGCTCCTGCGGCTGTGTGATGTCAATTGTCACGCTGGCCTCGCAGCCCGAAGCATCAATCACCGACACCACGTACACACCCGGCGCCAATGGCTGGAAAGTGCTAGTTGAGGAGTAGTCGCCGCCATTGAGGGCGTAGAGGTAAGGCGGCTCGCCACCTGTCACATTCGCTACCGAAATGGCCCCATCATTTTCCCCAAAACAGCTCACGGGCACGATGGTAACTTCTGGCTGTGGGATGTCTTGACTGGCTGTCACCACCGCCACATCGGTGTCAAAGCAGTTGGCCAGTGCCGTGTTGGTTACGGTCAATGTGTAAGTGCCAGGCACCGTCACCACGGGTTGCAGCACGTTGGGGTCGGCAGGGAAGCTGCCGCTGGCCGCCGTCCACTCGTAGATGATGTTTGGCCCCGTCGAACTGTTGCCAATGCCAAGCTCAAACGAAGTTTGATTGTCCATGCAAGTGATTTCACCATCGGCACCTGCATCGGCCACAGGGGCTGCCACCACTTCTATTTGTATGGTCTCGTCGTAGCTGCAACTGCTGTTTTCGTCATAAACAAACGTAATCGTGTGCAAGCCCACACCTGCTGTGTTCGGGTTAAACATGCCGTTGGCACTGATACCGGGGCCACTCCACGTGCCCACCGTTCCTGTACCACCCGTCACAGTGGCAGCCAGTTGCATATTTCCAGCAGTTGAGCCGAGGCAAATCGGCTCAACGGGCGGCAGGTCAATCGCCACGGTCGGGCAGTCCGTGGCGACGCAGGTCTGCTGCACCGTCACTGGTGGGCAAAGGGTATTTCCGCTCACGGTCAGCTCGATGGTCACTTGCTCGTTGGGCTGCAGGCCGTTCAGTTCGTAGCTCGTTTGGGAGGTCGAGCTGCCCGTTTGACCAGTGAGCACCACTACGTCGTAGTCATTGGCATTTGGCACTGTGCCCCAAGTGAACTCAATGGACGACACAGTGGTGTTGCAGTCAATGTCCGGCGCAGTGAGTTCTGGGTCAACCTGCACGCTTTGCGTAACCTGCGAAGAAGTACAGCCATTTTGCGTCACCGTGAGGGTGATGTCATAATTGCCCGGTGCCGGAAAGGCCAATTGGTGTGGGCCTTGGCCAGTACCGGGGGTAGCCGTGCCGCCGCCAAAGTTCCAAATGTAGTTGGCGCTGGAAGGTGCGCTTCCGCTGTATGTCACCGTAGCCGCATCAGCAACGCAAATATTGGCGCTGGCGCTAAAATTGGCGGTTGGTGTTGGCAGCACTTGCACGGAGCCAGCAGCCTGGTAGGTGCAGTTGTTTTCTACATAAACAAATACCACTTGGTGTGTTCCAACGCCCGCCGTTGCAGGGTTGAACACGCCGCTGGCGCTCGTACCTGGGCCACTCCAAGTGCCTGTGCCACCACCTGCTGCGCCAGTGGTAGTCGCCGTCAGTTGCACAGTGGGTGCGGAGCCAAGGCAAATCGGTGTCACGGGGTCAACACTGACCACAATTGGCAAACAGGCTTGCGCAACGCAGGTTTGCTGGACAGTCACAGGTGGGCATGGGCCGTTGTTGGAGACGGTTAGCTCAATGGTGACTTGGTCGTTTGGCAGGAGGCCCGTCACTTCGTAAGCGTTTTGCGAGGTTTGGCTGCCAGTCGGCCCTGCTATCACGGCCACGTCGTAGTCCGTTGCGCCAGCCACATCCAACCACGTAAACTCGATGGAGTTGAGCGTGGTGTTGCAGTTGATGAGAGGTGCAACAAGCGGCTCCACTACCGCTACGTTAGCACTGAATGGATTGGACACACAGCCCTGCACCGAGGTTACAGTAAGCGAAATAGGTTGGCTGCCGCTGTCGGCCCAACTCACAGTGTGTGGCCCAATGCCTGTACCGGGCGTGGCGATTCCAGTTCCAAAGTCCCAGTTAAATATGGCGCTAGGAAGTGCCGTACCTGTAAAATTCAGCGTAATGTCCTCACCCTCACAGGCTGTTGATGGCACTGTGAAATTAGCAATAGGTAGTGGGTACACATTTATCGTGATGTTTTGGGTATAAATGCAGTCACCCTCCGTGTAAGTGGCCGTTAGAACGTTTGCCCCAAGGTCGGCTTGGTTCGGGTTGAAGACACCGCTGGCATTCACCCCGTCTCCCGACCAAACCATTGTGCCGCCTCCTACACCACCCGTTATCGTGTATTGAAGGGTCACAGGTGTGGCGCTGGCATTGAGGCAGAAGTCGGGTACGGGCGTGATGTTGATGACCACTGGCAGGCAGTCCTGCGCAATGCAAGATTGCTGCACTGTAACATCAGGACATGGCCCGCCATTGGAAACCGTGAGCGAAATGGTTGCTTGGTCGCCCGGTTGTAGCCCATTGATGACGTAGGAGTTCTGCGAAACTTGCGAACCCGGCGTACCGGAAACGATAGTGGCCACGTAGCTAGTCGCCCCAGGTACATCTGGCCAGCTGAACTCAATGGAATTTGTGGTGGTGATACAGGTGATGACAGGCACCACAAGTGGCTGGTCAACCTGAACGTTGGCACTGAAAGGCTCGGATGCACAACCTTGCGCTGTGGTCACAGTGAGTGAAATAGATTGCGCCCCTGGCATGTCCCAGCTCACAATATGCGGCCCTTGGCCCGTGCCAGGTGAGGCCGTAGCATTGCCAAAATCCCAACTAAACGTGATGCCCGACTGCACCGTGCCCGTGTACGAAACAGAGATGTCGTCGCCCACGCAAATGGGCGATGCACTTGTAAAACTAGCCACAGGCTGGGCAAACACATTGATGATGACGTCTTCTGAGTAGATGCAATCACCTTCTTGGTAAGTGGCCGTGATGAGGTTTTGGCCGATGGAGGCTTGTGCGGGGTCAAAAACACCCGCAACGCTGACCCCCATGCCCGACCATGTCAAAGTGCCGCCCCCAGTGCCACCTGTCACAGTGGCTTGCAGGGTAATCGGAGCGGCATTATTATCAAGGCAAATGTCTGGCACTGGCGCAATGCTGATGTCCACCGGAGGACAATCTTGTGCAACACAAGTCACTTGCGAAGAAACATCGGCACAGGGACCAGGGTCAATTGCTATGACCTGGATAGTGACTGCATCGCCGGGGTTTAAGCCAGTGAACAGTATAGAGGTGTCAGAGGTAGCCACACCAGCTCCGCCAATTATCACGTTGACTGTGTAACCACTTGCACCGGGTATGGAAGTCCATACAAACTCGATGGAGTTCGTCGTAGTGATACAGTTGATTTGCGGAGCAGGCAGCGGCGGAGATACCACAACCGTCTGCGTAGAAGTGTCGGACAGGCACCCGTTTTCCTCCACTGACAATGAAATAGCATAAGTGCCACCCATTGGCCACGAAACCGAGTGGGGCCCGGCACCAGCACCGGGGTTGGCCGTTCCACCGCCAAAGTCCCAAGTGAAAGTGGCCGAGTTGGAGGCATTGCCCGTGTAGTTAACCGTTGATGCTGCCGTACTGCAAATGGGCGAGGTAGCACTGAAATTTGCATTTGGCGTCGGGAACACATTGATTACTATGGAAGCATTGTAAATACAGGTGCCCTCTTCATACGAAACGGCTATTGTATTTGGGCCAGTGTTGGCATTGGCTGGATTGAAGATGCCCGTGATGGGGTTCACTCCTGGGCCAGACCAAGTGAAGCTTCCACTGCCTGTGCCTCCCGACTGGTTTGCCACCAACTGAATGGTGCCCGTGGTGGGCGTCAGGCAAATATCATCCACAGGGTTGATGGAAACGGAGACCGGCGGGCAGTCCTGCGCTGAGCAAGTAAGCTGAGACGAGCTGTTCGGGCAAGAATTGCTCGAAACTGCCTCCACCAATATCGTCACCTGTTGGTTGGGCATGAGGTTGGCAACCAGATAAGTCGTAGGGTCAATAAAAACGCCTGGAGGGCCAGTAACCACCGTTACGTTGTAGGATGATGCGCCTGATATGGGATCCCAGTAAAAAGTGATGCTATTTGAAGTAGGAATGCAGTTGATTACTGGTGCAGGGACTTGTGTGCCAACATCCACGGTTTGGGTTGCCGTACTGGAAGCGCAACCATTGTCGTCAATAACCAGCGTGATGGTTTTTGTGCCACCCGTGCCCCAAGTAATGGTATGAGGCCCAGGGCCAGTACCGGGCACAGCCGTGCCACCACCAAAATTCCAGTTATAAATGGCGTTCGGAGAAGCCAGACCAGTGAACGTAATGGTGGAACTCTCCGTAATGCAAATCGGAGAAATGACCGTAAAATCTGCAACAGGCAATGGGTTGACAGTCAGGGTCACCGCCAATTCATCAAAGCAGGTACCAACCGTGCCTTTAATGTAATAAGTCGTGGTAGTAGTTGGTGAAACATTGGGGTCAAAAAGTTCATTCGCACTGGTCGCTGGTGTACCAGAGTGGTAGGTGAGCACCGGATTCGTGTTGTTTAAGTCAATGATATTCAAAGTGGTCAAATCAAAAATATCCCCAGCGCAAATGACCGGAGGGGCACTGTTCAACAACAGGTCTGGCGGCAAAATATTTTCCGTGACCGTGACTGAAGCAGAAGCTGTGCATACTGGTGTTTGCGCAGCATTGGTGACGGTAAGTGTATATACCCCCGGGAAATTGACCGTAATGAATGGTTGGTTACTGAAAAAGCCATTTGGCCCTGTCCACTCAAGATTTGCCCCCGGAGGGTACGAACCTATCCCATCCAAGATGACGACTGGGTTGCTGCAACTGATGGGCGGTGGCGGCGATGGGTCAATGGTGGCGATGGTGAGTATCTCGTTGAAAAGAATCGTCACGGTACTGTCGCAGCCCTGCCAACCTGACAAAGTAAACACTGCAGGCCCTGGTGGGCAGTACTGCTGATTGTTGACAAAGATGCACTCGCCTTGGCAAACCGTCACGGTTTCCACCGTTGCGACTGGTGGTATCTGGGTGATGACCACATTGACAACACTATCGCAGCCCAGCCAAGATTGCAGCGTGACGGAGCCAGAAGCACAAACAGGTTGAAAGCCCACCATGATGCAGTCGCCGATGCAAAGTGCCGTGTCAATGAACGTTGGAGGGATGGTTGGGCCAATGGTCACATTCATGCAGTCGTCGGAGAAGTCGCCACAGAAAGGGGCCGTAGAAGAGTTGAAAGCAGCTTGGGCATCTGCAAGGTTTTGCCCAATCAAGGTATTGAGCAGCCCCGCAGCCGTAGTGATATAAGAGAACCCGCAAACCGTGTAACTACCTGGTGGAAAGCTGGTCATGCTGGGCGTAGGATTGACAGCCTGGATAGTACCATTTAGTGCAATCACCCATGCGTAGTCATAATCATTGGGGTTAGGTGCTTGGTTGCCTCCGGTGTACAGTGGAGTGATGTTTAAGTTGAGGGCGGCATCACCCAGACATGCCTGCAAGTCGGGGTCGGTAATGGTTCCTCCGTTTGCAGCGCAAGACGTACAACTGGCACCGCAGGCAAAGTTGAGGGTAAAGTTATTGAGCGTACCAACATCGCTGCCACAGATGTCATTTACTGTGAGCGTCCAAGTACCATTTGCAGGATTGCCAGGCAAATTGAAGTCATTGAGGTCACATGACGGGGCTTGTTGCGCCCCCGTCACTGGGTCTGTCACGCCACCACATGGCATGGTCCAATTGCCAACCAAGCAGCAAGTACCACTTTGGCATGGGCCCGTATTGCAGATGTACTCTGTGTTGTTCGTGAGGGCATTACCCGTTCCCGTTGTGATACAGACATCAATATTGTCGGAGTTTGTGCCACACCCGCCAAAGTTGTTGTTTGCATCGGCCATCACCATGTAGTTGAGGCCGCTTGGCGATGTCAGCGTGACGCAAAGGTCGCCTACCCAAGTGTGAGTGATGGAAAAGCAAACGGACTGCAACGGACATTGTCCCAAGTCATTTGCGCCATTCACGGTCACGTCCAAAGTACCCATGAAGGTACCGTTGTCTTCGATTCCAACAGGGCAATTCCCTGTGGTCAAACAGTCGCAAACCTGCGCCTCCAAGGTGGCGAAGCTTGCGATAAAAAAGGCCAAAATGGTTAGAGTGTAAATCTTTATTCTCATGCTTGTTATTGTTTCACGCTTGCCAAACCAGCTGGCAAGACTTTTTAAACCGATGTGTTTTTTATGTGCTCTCTGGGGTAGATTCCAATTGACAAAAGGCAAGCCTGTCGCAGAAAGCCTTGACATTCAATTCATTAACCTCTATTCTGTCAGACCATCTTGTTTTTCATTAATCAGCGCTAAACCGAGGCAAGCACATGCTTTCAAAAGGATTTTTTGAGCTACGCTGGAAATGTTCACATCAGGGGACTCAAGCATTACAAAGGTAGCTTTGGCAAGTGACTTCAACAGACTATAACTTTCTTTTTTCGCTTTTTGCCAATAATTGTACTAATCAGAATTTCTCAAGCTCCATTTTACCTGTCTTTTTTTGTGCTTTTCAAAAAATCTGGCAATTGCCGCAAGGCCGCCAATTCCCGCTGCCGCACCCTGATTTCCTCGGCAGGTATTCCAAAGTACGCCTTGCCACCTTCCAAGTCTTTCGACACACCAGATTTGGCGCTCACCACCGCACCTGCCCCGATGCGTACCCTGGCCGCCACGCCCACTTGGCCGTACAGTACCACTCCATCTTCGAGGATGGCCTTGCCGCCCACGCCCACCTGCCCGGCCAGCAGGCACCGCTTGCCGATGACGGCTCCGTGGCCCACATGCACCTGGCTGTCCAGCTTCGTTCCCTCGCCGATGACCGTGTCGCCAGAAACCCCCCGGTTGATGGTGCAGCCCGCCCCTATTTCCACGTGGTCTTCGATGACCACCCGGCCACCACTGCGCCATTTCTTGAAGCCATCCGCATTTTTTTGAAAGTAAAAAGCATCCGTGCCGATGATGGCCCCAGCTTGGATGGTCACGTGGTTGCCAATATGCGTTTGGTCGCCGATGTAGGCATTGGCTTGGATGTAGCAACCCCGGCCGATGACCACTTGGTGCCCAATCACCACCCCCGGTTCCACCACGCTCGATGGGTGGATGCTGGCACTCTCGCTGATGCTGGCACTCAATGGCCTGAACGGCCGATGCTCCCGCACCAGCGAGTCATAAGCCTCGAAGGGGTTCTCGCAGAGCAGCAGTGCTTTGCCCGGTGGGCATTCGGTTTTTTCGTTCAAAAAAATGATGGTCGCAGCCGATTCCAGCGATTTCCGAAAGTACTTGCGATTGTCCACGAAGGTGATGTCGCCCGGCTGCACCTTATGTATTTCGTTGATGCCAGTGGCCAGCAGCGATTCGTCACCGATGAGGATGGCACCAGTTTTCCGGGCGATTTCGAGGACGGGAATGGGCTGTGGGAACTTCATTTTTGAAGAAAAAAGGAGAAAGTAAAAGTGAAAAAGTGGCGATACGCTGCATGGGCCTAGTCTCGCTCAGGACTCAGCCCGGAAACTTTCGGTAGTTTTGCGGCGTTAGCAAGGCGAATTTACAAGCCGCCCGGCGGCAACCGATATTTTTAACAAAAAACTTTAGAATTATGACGCTGGAAGAACGCATCATGGAAGACCTCAAAGAAGCCATGCGCAACAAGGACGAAGCCACCAAACGGGGCATCCGTGCCATCAAGGCTGCCATTCTTTTGGCAAAAACCGATGGCAGCGGAAAGGCTGTGGAGGGCGAACTTGAGATTAAACTCCTGCAAAAACTCGTCAAGACCCGCAAGGATTCCCTCGAAATCTACGAAGCCCAAGGCAGGGAAGACCTCGCCGTTGTGGAGCGGGAAGAAATCGCCGTCATCGAACGCTACTTGCCCAAGCAACTCGACGAGGCCGAATTGGAGGCCCTGCTCAAGTCCATCATCGCCAACGTGGGCGCCGCTGGCCCACAGGATATGGGCAAGGTAATGGGTGCTGCCACCAAGGAACTTGCTGGCCGGGCCGATGGCAAACTCGTGTCAACTTTGGTGAAGAAGCTGCTTTCCTAAAGCACTCCCAGTTATGGGTTATGAGCGCAAAACTCGTGACCCATAACTTATATCCCACCTTCGCTTTACGCCCGTTTTTTATACAAAAACAAAATATTCGCACGGGCAAAAAAATCCATTTACCTTTCTCGCCGCTTACCCGTTATCACAAACCAAATGACAGTTAGTCATGCTCAACTGGCGTGAAATTCCCTTTATGCGCCTGCTGCTTTCCTTTGCCGCAGGTATCCTTCTTGCCATTCAATTCAACCTTCAAATCCCCGGTTTGCCCATTGCCTTTTTGGCATTGCTGGCACTGATGGAGCTTTCAAAACGATTGCGCGGACTTTACCGCTATCGTTGGCTTCCGGGTTTGCTGCTCAGCACGGCGTTGTTGGTGGCTGGCTATGGCGTCACGTGGCAGCACAACGAGCTAAACCACGACAGCCATTTCAGCAAAATCAGCCCGCCGGAGGCAGGTGCGCTGCTGCTCGGCGAGGTGGCAGAAGCTCCCGCACTCAAGGAAAAATGGGTGAAAATCGAGCTGGGCATACAAGCAACCGGGTTCAGCAATGACGACCTCCGACCAGCCACTGGCAATCTGCTACTCTACCTCCAGCGCGACAGTGCCGCCGAGTCGTTGGCCTTCGGCGACAGGCTCATCCTCAGCAGCAAGGCCACGACGGTAGAACCACCCGCCAACCCTCATGCATTCGATTACAGCCGCTACCTGCAATTCCAAAACATTCACTACCAAGCTTTTGTGAAATCAGGCAGTTGGAGCTTGTTGGAAAAGCAAAGCAGCTTCTCGCCCTACGGGGCTGCCATTCAGTTGCAAAGCCGTTTCACGGAAACGCTCAGAAAGCATCTCACAACCGAAAACGAATTTGCCGTCGGCGCTGCGCTCATCTTTGGCTACCGAAGCGAGGTGCCGGAGGAAGTACTCACTGCTTACTCGCAGACCGGGGCCATGCACGTCCTCGCCGTGTCAGGCATGCATGTCGGCATCCTGTTCCTCATTCTCAATTTCTTTTTGAAAAGGGTAAAATGGCAGCACCGCTCGTGGCACCTGCTCAAGGCGTTGATTTTGTTGGTGCTCATCTGGTCGTTTGCACTCGTGACAGGTGCCTCGCCGAGCGTCATGCGCTCCACGGTCATGTTCAGCTTCGTGGTGGGAGCCGATGCACTTGGCCGCAACAAAAACTTCTACAACACACTGACTGCCAGTGCATTCTGCCTCCTGCTCTACGACCCTTACTGGCTACTGAGCGTCAGTTTTCAGCTTTCGTACCTTGCCATTTTTGGCATCGTTTATTTTCAACCGAAGATTGCGGGGCTGTGGGTCATCGAAAACAAGGTGGGCAACTATCTTTGGGAACTCAATTCCGTTTCCCTTGCTGCGCAACTGATGACCCTGCCGTTCACGCTGCTGTATTTTCACCAGTTCCCTACCTACTTTTGGTTGTCGAGCCTGATACTAGTTCCGCTGTCGGGATTGGAGCTGGGCGGTGGGCTTTTGCTGCTCGTCGTGGAGCCGTGGTGGGAGTGGGGAGCTTACTTGGTCGGAAAAGCACTTTGGGGCATGCTATGGCTTGGCAATCAATCAGTTATGCTCATCCAGCACCTGCCCGCTGCCTTGCTGGACGGCATCTGGATTGGTGGCATTTCAGTACTGTTGCTCTACTTGAGCATCGGGAGCAGCATGGCGGCCATCAGCTTCCGAAAGTTTCGCTGGGCGTTGGCCTCCCTGGCACTGCTCGTGGCGGTAGCTGCGAGCTACGCCTTCGACAAGTTTGGCCACCAAAGCAACCGCCAACTGACCATTTACAGCATCTACAAGCACACGGCCATTGATTTTTTCGATGGGGAAAAAGCGTGGTCGCTCATCGATTCGACACTGGAGGGCAAGCCCCTGAAGTTCGCCGCAGAGGGCAACCGCTACGCTCACGGCATCGAGGAGGTAACAACCATGAAGTTGGGCGACACGGCCAGCATCATCAGCGACCATTTTTTCTACGAAAATGGGCTGTCGCAATTTTATGGCAAACGCCTACTCGTGGTGGACGGCCCTGTAGATTTCCAAAGCGAGGAAAAAGTAAGAGTGGACATCCTGCTGCTGCGAAATACGCCGAGGATCCAACTCAAAGACCTATCGCAAATGATTGACTTCCAACTACTTGTCTTCGATGCCAGCAACAAGCGATGGCGGGTGGACGACTGGAAAGCGGAGTGTGACGAACTGGGTTTCGACTACTACGACGTGGACGAAGAGGGGGCTTTGGTAGTGAATTTTGAAGATTAATTCAGCTTCTTCACCTCCTCAAAAAGCTTGTCCTCGTCACCTGGAATGTACTTGCGGGTATGGTAGGCGATGTTGCCGTTTTTGTCCAGCACGAAAACCTGTGGAAGCCCATTCAGCTCACCGGGCATCACGAGGCGGAACTCCCGGTTCAGGTCGTGATAGGCTGGAAAAGGCCAGTTCGCTTCATCCACCCGGTTGACGAACTGCGGAAAGTTCTTCGGAAAATCCACGCTGACGGCGTAAAAATTGAAGTCGGCCTGCTGCTTCCACCCCTCGAATTTTTGCTTGATGGCGCTCAGTTCCATGCGGCAGGGGCCGCAGGTGGTCAGCCAAAACATGAGGACGGTGGGCTTGCCATTTTTTTCAAAAACCGTGGCAGAGTTGAGGGTATCGCCAGCGGCATTGCGCAGCGGAATATCGAATGGGAAAGTGGACTGAATCTCGTGGGCGGGTCGTGAGGTGTCCACGAAATAATTGCCCTGTCGGGGTTGTATGACGATTGGTTCGGCAGTACCGGTATTTTGGCCAAAGGCCGACGAAAAGGAAGAAACAACAAGAGCGACAGCGAGGAATTTCTTGGACATGGTGCGATTTAATTGATTGCTAGAATTCCGATTTGCTTGATTATTGGGCAAAGTTGCGGCCAAAACCCCAAAGGGGCAAATCAAACCTGCAGCTGCCTCATTTCTCCCGGCTCTGCTTGTACAATTTTGCGGCAATGAAAAGCAAAAAACCGAAGGCAATCATGCCCCCGAAGGCATAGAGTGCATTGAGCCCGTTGCGGTAAACGGCCAACAACACGATGGCAACCAGGAAAATGGTCGGCACCTCGTTGAGCAATCGGAACTGGAAGGACGTGAACGGCACCTCGCCCTGTTCCATTTTGCGGATGATGCCCTTGCAACTGTGGTGGTAGCCCGTGAGTAGTACCAACAACAGCAGCTTGACGAGCATCCACCAGTTGACCATGAGCCACTCCCAGCCGTGGATGAACAGCATCGCCGTACCGCAAGCCCAAGTGAGCACCACTGCTGGTCCAAGTATGATGCGATAAACCCGCCACTCCATCAGGTTAAACTGTCGGGAGAGCACATCTCGCTCGGGCTGCGGCTTGGCCAATGCCTCCGCATGGTACACAAAAATGCGCACCAAGTAAAACAACCCGGCAAACCATGCGACGAATCCAACGATATGCAACGATTTGAAAAGCAGCAGCGCCATGTTCTGATACGTTGATTTTTATACCTTTGCGACCCCTTTTTAAAGGATTGAATGTGAGAAGGATTGAAGCACGGAAGCCGGGACTACTTTTTTCCATGCGCTTCCTTCAATCCTTCTCATCTCCAATCCTCCAATCTTTTTAACATGAGACTCAAAGATTTAGTAGTAGTGACGGGCTTCCCCGGTGTACAAAAAATGGCCGCCAACCGCAACAACGGCATGTTGATAGAGGACTTGGACTCCGGCAAGGTGCGGTTCGCCCCCATCCGCAAGCACCAGTTTTCACCGCTGGAGAGCATCTCCGTTTTCGTGGACGGCGAGGACGACTCTGTGGAAATCAGGACGGTGTTCCAGAGCATGTACGACAAACTGGCTGACATGCCCGTACCTTCCGTAGATGCAAAGTCCGATGACCTTCGGGCCTACTTTGCTGCCGTGCTGCCTAGCCACGACCGTGACCGGGTACACATCAGCGACATCAAGAAAATCATCAAGTGGTTTCAGTTCCTCCACGAGCGTGGGTACATGACGATGGAGGAAGACGTGGATGATGAGGAAGAATAAATTGTTCGGAGCGTTTGATGGGTTTGAATAGTTCGAATTGTATTTTTTACAACTCAAACTATTCAAACCACTTCAAACCCATCAAACCACCTTAAGCCATGACTCTCGCCATGTACTTTTCTGCGGCTTCCCTGTAAGCTCCCTGATCAAGTTTGGATTTCACAGCCTTGAAGGCGGCAATCGTCTCGTCAATGTCCTCCTTCGTGTGTACCGAGGTAGGAATGAGCCGGAGTATGTTCATGCCTTTTGGCACTACCGGGTAAACGACGATTGAGCAGAAAACGCCGTAATTCTCCCGCATGTCGTGGATGAGTGCCAATGCCTCGCCCACTTCGCCAGGCATGTACACTGGCGTAACGCAGGAGTTGGTGTCGCCGATGTCGAAACCGGCGGCTTTCAGGCCGTTTTGCAACAACCGCACGTTTTCCCACAGGCGCTCCCGAAGCTCGGGGCGGGTGCGGATGAGGTCAAGGCGTTTCAACGCACCGACGACGATGGGCATTGGGACTGATTTTGCAAAAATCTGCGAGCGCATCGTGAAGCGGAGGTGCTCCATCACGAATTTTTCGCCAGCGAAAAAAGCGCCGATGCTGGCCATGCTTTTTGCGAAGGTGGAGAAATAAATGTCCACATCGGCCATCACGCCCTGCTCTTCGCAGGCACCTGCACCAGTTGGGCCCATCATGCCGAAGCCGTGCGCATCGTCCACCAAGAGGCGGAACTGGTACTTGTCCTTGAGGGCACAGATTTCACGCAATTTGCCTTGGTCGCCCCGCATACCGAACACACCTTCAGTGATGACGAGGATGCCACCGCCCGTTTCTGCAACGAGCTTGGTAGCACGCTCAAGGTTTTTGTCGAGGCTGGCCACGTTGTTGTGCTCGAAAGCAAAGCGCTTGCCGTGGTGCAAACGAACACCGTCCACGATGCAGGCATGAGACTCGGCGTCGTACACGATGACGTCGTGGCGGGTCACGAGGGCGTCAATGGCGGACAGGATGCCCTGGTAGCCGTAGTTGACGAGCAGCGCTTTTTCCTTGCCGATGAAGTCGGCCAATTCATTTTCGAGTTGGTCGTGGTACTTGGTGGCACCGCTCATCATGCGGGCGCCCATCGGGTAGGCCATGCCCCAGTCCTTGGCGGCTTGGGCGTCGGCTTCCCGCACTTCTGGGTGGTTGGCGAGGCCGAAGTAGTTGTTGATGCTCCAGCAGATAACCTCCCGGCCATTGAAACGCATGCGGTTGCCCAAATCACCTTCCAGCTTTGGGAACATGAAATAGCCGTCGCCGATTTCTTGGTATTTGCCCAATGGCCCACGACTCCTGAATTTTTCGAATAAATCCATGTTTGCGAAGTTTTCTTTTTACGAAAAAAAGCTGTGCCCAACGGCTCAAAAAGCGGGACTATCGCAAGTCCTGGTTTTTGAAACGATTGGCACAGCTTTCTTAACGAGGTGAATGTGATGCAAAGGTAGAAAATGTTTGGTAAACTGGGACGCTCACGCCACTGTCAGCACATCTATCACCGTCTTAAGGGCCACGAACATGGGCTCCCGACCCTCTGGGGTGATGCTGAACGACTCGCCTTCTTCGTTTTCGGCTTCGCCGGTAAGGGCATCCTCAACGAAGGCCATGAGGTCTTCCTCCTGCGATTTTTCAAAGAAAACATCCAGACGCTTGTGAAAATCGGTGGCCTTGGAAGATTCCATCAGCGACCAGTTGGCTTCTTCGGCCTCGGTGATGTCTTCCTCGCCGATGATGGGCAGGTCTTCCGTGTTGGCGGCCTCCACGGACTTGAAAATGGCCAAGGCCAGGTACAGCAGAAAATCCTCCTCGTCCTGCGAGAAGACGCCTTCGTTGTCGCCAATCAGGTACGAGAACAGTGCTGGCTGCTTGGCAGCAAACTCCCGCACGGCCTGCTCGTAATCTACCGCTTGGTTTTCAAAGTTTTCAAGGACCTTGTCGATGATGGCTTCCGTTATCATGTTAGATTTGAGATAAAAAGATAAAGTAAAAAATTCGGGGACAAAAGTAGTGAGGACTTCCTTCATACTTTTGCCTTTCACCTGGTTTGTTGCACTTTATTAACTGCAAATGAAGATTTACCGCCACGATGCCTTGAATTTCCTCGGCAAGCTCACGCTGCGCCGGGCTTGGAACGTGGCGAAGATATTCGCCTCCTACCACCTTACCCGCCTGCTCCGACGCCCCGTGCAGTGGGGGCTACCGATGACCATCTCGCTGGAGCCGACCACTGCCTGCAACCTCCGCTGCCCGGAATGCCCCAGCGGCCTGCGGGCCTTCACCCGCCCGACGGGCAATTTGAAGGAGGATTTTTTCCGAAAAACCATTGACGAGCTGCACCGGGAACTGCTCTACCTCATCTTCTACTTTCAGGGCGAGCCGTACATCAACCCCAAGTTCTTGGACATGGTGCGCCATGCCCGTGAGCGGGGCTTGTACACCATTACCAGCACCAATGGCCATTTTTTGAACGACGAAAATGCCCGACGAACCATCGAGTCGGGGCTGGACAGGCTCATCATCTCGGTGGATGGCACGACGCAGGACACCTACGAGAGCTACCGCAAGGAGGGGAATTTGGAGGTGGTGCTGCAAGGCGCAAGGAACGTGGTGAAGTGGAAACGGGCGCTGAAATCGAAGACGCCGCACCTCATTTTCCAGTTCCTGGTGGTGCGTCCCAACGAGCACCAAATCCCCGACATCTACCGCCTCGCCGAAGAAATCGGCATTGACGAAGTGAAACTGAAAACGGCCCAAGTGTACGACTACGAGCATGTCAACGACCTGATTCCCAGTTTGAAAAAATACGCCCGTTACGAAGAAAAAACCGACGGCACCTGGCGGGTGAAGAACGAACTGCTCAACCACTGCTGGAAGCTCTGGCATGCTTGCGTCATCACCTGGGACGGCCTCGTGGTGCCCTGCTGCTTCGACAAGGACGCCCTGCACCGCCTCGGTGACCTGAAAAAACTGCCCTTCCGGGAAATCTGGCAGGGCGAGGCTTACCAGCAATTCCGCCGCTCGCTGCTGGCTGGGCGCGACCAGATTGACATTTGCACGAACTGCACGGAGGGCTGCAAGGTGTGGGCGGAGGAATGAAAGTTTCGAGTTTTGAGTGGTGAGTTTTGAGTTAGGGATTGCGTTCCTTCGCCTCCTTCTCAAAATCCTTCAGCAACAACCGCAGTGCCCCTGCCGAAATCCAAATCTCGCCGAGGCTGAGGGCCAACGACGCCATCATCAACAACAGCGCTACGACGAAGGCCCAAGTGGCTGCCCCCTGTTTTTCCCAAAACAACAGGAACATGCACACGAAGCACATGAGGAAGCTGGCGATGCCGAAGGTCTGCATCAGGCGTATCAGGTTCAGCCGCTTGCGCAAATGCACGATCTGCTCCCGCAGCACGGGCTGGCTGTCCTTTTGGTAGCGCTCGTGCAGGTTGCGGATGAGGTTGGCGATGGCCAAGAACTTGTTGGTATAAGCCAGCAACAGCAGCGAGATGGCGGGGAACAGCAGGGCGGGGGTGGCGAAGGTGATTTGCATGGATGGTGTAGGTGATTTTTTGTCAAAAATAGCGGGAATAGAGCACTTGGGTAGGTTAGAACTGCTTGGGGCTGGTTTGGCAGTTTTTAAAATGACTTTCGATTTCGTTGAAAACTTCATGCACATTTGTACATGCTCATTTGAAAATGTTCGAAAGCTATTACGCATTTGTACATGCTCATTCGAAAATGTTCGAAAGCTATTGCACATTTGTACATGCTCATTCGAAAATGTTCGGAAGCTATTGCACAATTGTATATGCTCATCCGAAAATGTTCGAAAGCTATTGCACATTTGTACATGCTCATCCGAAAATGTTCGAAGGATAATGTACATTTGTACAGATGCTTTTCAAATAGCATTTCAACACAGTTACAAAAATACCATAGCCAATGATGGACCTCCGCAACTACTACAGAAACCCGTTTGACTCCAACCGCATCGGCGACGACAACCTGCGGATGTTCACGCAAGACCACATCCAGCGCACCACGGCCAACAACAATTCGGGTATCTATACCGCCATCATCGACGCTACCACCCCATTGATGAATGCCTTTGCCACGGGCATCAACGACGAAAACCTCCGTGCCGCCATCAAAAAAGGCGAGACATTGCAAGTCTACAAACTGCTTGATTTGTTCATAAAAACCACTGCCCGCCGGGAGGGGACCGTGCGGAGCGTCTTCGGTGCCGATTCGCCGGAGTACCTCATGTTTTTTCCCAATGGGTTGACGGAATATGCAAAACCCAGCATAGCCAAGGCAATGACGCTGATGAAAAGGATGGAGGCCGCCACCGCCCAGTATGCCGCCCAGTTGGGGGCAGACATCGCCGCCGAGTTCGCCGACATCCGTGCCCAATACGAGCTGCTCCGCAACAAGCAACTGCTGGCCTTCGGCGACGTGGAACGCCTGCGCAGCATCACGGCAAGTGCCCGAAAGGCGCTGGTGGGGCAGCTGTACCTGAATCTCCTGTTCATCGCCAGCCAGAACGTGGGGCATCCCGATCGGGCGGATGATTTTATGGAGCAAACCATCATTCGGCCTTCCCGCAAGAAGGCTGGTGGCAAGAAGGTTTTATAAAAAAATAAGGAGGCGACTTCACGTCGCCTCCTTACTGGGTTGCTGCATTTACCACGCCCAATAGCCCCTTCAATCCACCCCCTGCCGTATCCCTTTCTCCACCGCTGGCACGCCCCGCACCATCCACTGTGGCATCGGTTTGTCCATCAAAAAGTGGTCGAAGTACTGGCTCATGCGCAGCTGGAAATCCTTGCGGTTTTGGAGCTTCACGGGCCAGTGCGGTTCGTCGTTGTAGTTGAGCATCCAAGCGGGCTTGCCAAGGCGGCGCAGCGCCGTGAAGTACTCGATGCCTTGGTACCAGGGCACGTGTCCGTCGGCATCGTTGGCCATGATGAGCACAGGCGTGTTCACCTTGTCCATCGTGAACAGCGGCGAGTTCTCCATGTAGCGCAGCGGGTACTCCCAGATGCTGCCACCGATTCGGCTCTGCGTGTGCTCGTACTGGAACTGGCGGCTCAGGCCAGTCTGCCAGCGGATGCCGCCGTAGGCCGAAAGCATGTTCACCACGGGCGCACCGCTTTCGGCACATTTGAAGATGTCCGTCTTCGTAATGAGGTAGGCCACCTGATAGCCGCCCCAGCTGTGCCCCTGCACCCCGATGCGGGCCTTGTCCACAAAGCCCTTCTCAATCAGCGAAGTCACGCCCGGCACCACGGCGTCGTAGCAGCTCTCGCCGGGATAGCCCGTGCGGTACGGGATGTCGGGGTTGAAAATGAGATAACCCCGGCTGGCATAATACGAGTAAACGACGCTGCTGCGAGCCGGATACGGCGCCCGGTACTGGTGAAGGTCATCGCTGCTGCGCTCGTAGAAGTTCACGATCATTGGGTACTGCTTCTTCGGGTCGAAGCCTTCGGGCTTCACCAGCAGGCCCTGCAAGCGCTGGCCATCCAGCGACGTCCATTCGTACAGCTCGATGCTGCCCCAACGGTAGTCGGCCTGCTGCGGATTGGCGTTGCTCACTTTCTTGGGTTTTTGGAGGGTAAAATCGGCGTACAGCAGGTCAGGGAAGGTCTGGAAATTCTCCTTCGTAAACAGCAGCCGTTCGGCGTCCTTTGCCTTCTGCGGCGAGGCCGAATAAGCAAATGCCTCCTTCACCAACTGGATGGGCTGCCCTGCCCCCAACAGCAGCAGCGCATAGCCCTCGGCCTTGGTTTTTTCGTCAAAAACATGCAGGAACAAGCGCTGGCCGGGCATCACATAGCGCTCCTCCGGGTCGAGGCGGATGAAGCGGTAGCGGGTGCGGTTGGCACGTCCGTTGGTCAGGTTCACCGGAGCGCTCTGCCCCGTGGGGTCCAGCTGCCAGATGTCGTAGCGGTCGTACACCAACAGGTTGGTGCTCGCCCCAGTCGAGTCACCAATCCACGTAGCCATGCCGTAGCTGGATGGGTAGTCCGGCACGTCGTTCAGTTCATCCGCAAACGACACCGTGCGGTTGTCGGTGAGGCGGCGCAGCATGGCATCCTTCACAGAGTAGGCGAACCATGCCGTGTCTAGGTCGCTGAACCAGTACACGAAATTGCCGCCCGGCGACAGGCGTGGGTTGCCCCGCAGCCCTTTGGTTACTTCCTTGCGGCTGCCCGTCGCCTCGTCCACGACGAAGACGTCTTCCCTGCCCTCGCCTTCCCACGATATTTGTTTCAAATACGGCTGGTCGTTGATGCCAAGCGCCACGCCAGCAGCCCGGTCGGGGGCGTAGCTCATCGTGGGCAAGTCGGTGGCGGCCAGCGGCACGAATTTGTTTTGGGCGACGTGCCAGACCACGTCGTACGTGCGTTTTCGTTCCTGCTCCACGAGGGTCTTCTGGTTGGTGTGCAGCCGCCCATCGGTATAGGCCCAGACCTCCACGTTCACAATTTCGTCATCGAGCAAATTGGTGTCTTGGAGGATGGGCGGCGGCGCCATGCCGAGGTAGAGCTTCGAGCCGTCCTTGCTGAAAACTGGGGCAGCGTGTTCGCTCACCCGCCAGGTTTTTGGCAAAAATTGCGAAGCGGAATCGGCGATGATATTGGCCCGCTCCAAGCCCTCCTGCCAGTAGCAAAGCCCGAAGGGCGGCACCTGTGCCTTGGCCGTATCAAGGTTGGCGAAGAAGGCCAACTGCGTGCCTTTCTCATTGAAAGCCAGTTGTTTGTAATCGCCTTTTTGTTGTATCAATGGCCGCAGTTGCCGCAGGGCGCAGTTGAACAAATAGACGCCTTCCAGCAGCGTTGAGTCCGGTGTGCCACTGGTGTTGATGAGGATGCGGCCACCCGACTTGGCCAGTTTGTAGTCCCGCACGAAGGCAATGGTATCGGCCCGTTGCGTGGCCAGTTCGAGCAGCACGAGCTTCGAGCCGGTGTCTTTGCCCTCTTTTTTCTCCTTCTTTTTCTTCTCCTTTTTTTCCGCCTTCGGCGAAACGGGTTCCGTGACCATGGCCAGCGAGTCGGGCTTTACGGTGGTGGTGTCGGTGCTGGCTTTTGCTTCTTCCTTCGGCTTGAACGGCTCCAATTGGTAGGCCAGCCAGCCGTCCCAGTCTTCGGGCATGGTAAACGACTTGACGTCAGGCACTTTTTTCAGTACGCCCGTGCCGAGGTGCAGTATGCCGAGCGAGTCTTTGGTGAGTTCTTCCTTTTTCAGCTTGCGGCGGCGTTGCGCCTTGAGCGAGTCTTCGAACGGCTTGATTTTGAACGCAAGGAACTGGTTGTCAGCAGAAAACGCAGCGCCTTCGCCCCGCTCGAAGCTGCGGCTGCTGTTTTTGGCAGCATTCCAGACGATGAGCTTGCCGTCGCCCTCCTCGGCTTTCAGTGTGTAGGCCACCCAGTTGCCGTCGTTGGAGATTTTTGGCGACTGTACCTGGTTCCAGCGAACGAGGTCAGCAGGTTCGAGTTGGCGCTTGGCGGGAGCTTGAGCAGCCATTTGCGCCAGCGAAAGAAAAAAAGCGATTGGAAATAAGAACTGTTTCATAGGTAGCAAAGGTATCTTTTTTGGGAAACGGGCAAAGCGGCGAGGCCCGTCAACCTGCATTTTCGCTGGGATAATGTTTGAAGTCGCTTCCACCCTTGCCTTAAAAATCACTACCTTCGCCCCCTGTGCGCCCGAACATTCATGCCGATTTTTCATTTAGTTTCAAACACGGCAAACACCAGTCTTTTTCATGGCAAAGAAATCTAAAGTTGGCAGTCCACAGTTGGCAGTCCACAGTCCACAGTCCACAAACGGCAGCCCCCAATCGTCAATCGTCAGTCGTCAGTCGTCAATCTTGGACGACGAAGTCATCGAAATCATCGGTGCCAAAGAACACAACCTCAAGGACATTTCCCTGCGCATCCCTCGCAACAAGTTGGTGGTCATCACGGGCATTAGCGGCAGCGGCAAGTCGTCGCTGGCCTTCGACACCATCTACGCCGAGGGGCAGCGCCGCTACATGGAGACCTTCAATGCCTACGCCCGGCAGTTCCTCGGAGAGATGGAGCGGCCCGACGTGGAGCAAATCACCGGCCTCAGCCCAGTTATTTCCATCGAACAAAAAACCACGGGCAGGAACCCCCGCTCCACCGTGGGTACCATCACCGAGGTCTATGACTTCATGCGCTTGCTTTATGCCCGCATTGGCGAAGCCTACTCGCATATTTCGGGTAAAAAAATGGTGCGCTACACCGAGGAGCAGATGCTGGACGAAATCATGGAGCAATTCAACGGCAAAAAAGTAATGCTCCTCGCCCCACTCATCCGGGGCCGCAAGGGGCATTACCGGGAGCTTTTCGACCAGATGCGCAAACAGGGCTACACCAAGATGCGGGTGGACGGCGAGGTGCTGGACATCACCCCCGAAATGCAGGTGGACCGCTACAAGGTCCACGACATCGAACTCGTGGTGGACAAGCTCAGCGTGGCCAACGAGCGCCGGGAGCGAATTTCCGGCTCCATGCAAACGGCACTGAAAATGGGGAACGGCTTGATTTTCACCCTTGATATTGATTCAAATGAGGTGAAAACGTTTTCCAAGCACCTCATGGACGCCGACAACAGCCTCAGCTACGAGGAGCCGTCGCCCAATTCCTTTTCCTTTAACTCGCCCTACGGGGCCTGCCCCAGTTGCAACGGCCTCGGCCAAATCAACGCCGTGGACATGGCCAAGGTCATCCCCGACGACACGAAGAGCATCAACGAGGAGGGCATCGTGCCCTTCGGCGAGGTGCGGGACAATTACACCTTCAAGCAGCTCAAGGAGATTGGGAAGCAATACAAGTTCACCTTCGATACGCCCGTAAAGGACATCCCCAAGGCGGGGTTGGACGTCATCCTGCACGGCGGCGGCGAACCCATGAAACTGCCGTCCATCAGCAGCGACAACGAATGGGTGTTCAGCTTGGCGCAGGAGGGTTTGTTCAAACAACTCAAGCGCTGGTACGAGGAGACGAGCAGCGAAAAAATCAGGCAGTGGGCCGAGGATTTCATGACCGTGGATACCTGCCCCGAATGCCAGGGCCAGCGCCTGAAAAAAGAGAGCCTGCACTTCAAAATTGCGGAGCGCAACATCGCCGAGCTGGCCGATATGGACATCCAGGCCCTCGCCGATTGGATGGACGAACTCGACAACAAGTTGACGGACAGGCAGTTAACCATCGGCAAGGATGTGCTGAAGGAAATCCGCCTGCGCATCGGCTTCTTGCTGCACGTCGGGCTGGACTACCTCTCCCTCAACCGCACGGCCCGCACACTCAGCGGCGGCGAGAGCCAGCGGATTCGGTTGGCTACGCAAATCGGGTCGCAGCTCACGGGCATCACCTATATCCTCGACGAGCCGAGCATCGGGCTGCACCAGCGGGACAACCAGCGCCTCATCACGGCCCTGCGGGAACTCACCGACATCGGCAACACGGTGCTGGTGGTGGAGCACGACAAGGACATCATGCTCGCTGCCGACTACCTGATTGACCTTGGCCCCGGTGCTGGCAAGCACGGCGGCGAACTCGTGGGCGAGGGCATCCCCAGCAGTTTTGCCCAGATGAGCACCCTCACGGCGGACTACCTGAACGGCAAGCGCCAAATAGAGGTGCCGAAGAAGCGGCGCACTGGCAATGGCCATTTCCTAGAACTGACAAAAACCACAGGCCACAACCTGAAAAACGTGACGCTGCGCCTGCCATTAGGTACTTTTACCTGCGTAACGGGCGTGAGCGGCAGCGGCAAATCCTCGCTCATCAACGAGACGCTGTACCCGATTTTGCGGCAGCATTTTTACAAAAGCGTGCAGCGGCCCTTGGCTTTTGGGGAAATAAAAGGGCTGGAGCATTTGGACAAGGTCATCGAGATTGACCAGTCGCCGATTGGGCGAACGCCCCGCTCCAATCCGGCCACTTATACCAACCTTTTCAGCGAAATCCGCAACTTGTTCACGGGCTTGCCGGAGGCAAAAATCAGGGGCTACAAGGCCGGACGGTTCAGCTTCAACGTGAAGGGCGGCAGGTGCGAGACCTGTCAAGGCAGCGGCCAGCGGGTCATCGAGATGAACTTCCTGCCAGATGTGTATGTCGAATGTGAGACATGCCTCGGTCGCCGCTACAACCGGGAGACCTTGGAGGTGCTGTACAAAGGCAAAAGCATCAACGACGTGCTGAACATGACGGTGGAGGAGGCGACCATTTTCTTCGAACCTGTCCCGAAAATCCACCGCAAATTGAAGACCTTGAACGACGTTGGCCTCGGCTATATCACCCTCGGCCAGCAGGCCACCACCCTCAGCGGCGGAGAGGCGCAGCGGGTAAAATTAGCGGAAGAACTCTCCAAAAAGGATACGGGCAACACGATGTACATCCTCGACGAACCCACGACGGGCCTTCATTTCGAGGACATCCGCCACCTGCTGCGGGTGCTGAACAAGCTGGTGGAAAAGGGCAACACCGTCCTCGTCATCGAGCACAACCTCGACGTAGTGAAAACGGCAGACTGGATTGTGGACATGGGCCCCGACGGCGGCGGCCGTGGTGGCAAAATCGTGGTGGAAGGCACGCCGGAGACGGTGGCGAAGAAGAAGGGGAGCTTTACGGGGGAGTTTTTGAAGGCAGAGTTGAACTGATTTTTCCCTACCTTTCCCCTTATTTTTCATCACAAAAAACACTCGCCATGACAATCAGAATGGAACAAGACCCCGAACAACCGAGAAGAAGTGACAACTCCGGACAAGGCCGCAACACGGGCGGCGGCGGGCTGGGCGGGCTGCTGCAATTTGCCCCGCTGCTCCTCGGATTTTTGTTCAAAAAACCCAAGCTCCTGCTGCTCGTGCTGGCTGGCGTGGCTATCTGGTACTTCATGAGCGGTGGCTGCAACGACCTCTCCGGCGAAGGCGACCTATCGGGAGGCGGCGAAGCACAAGGCCAGTTCACCTTTGGGGCAACACTGAGCGAGGAGGAATACGATAAAGCCGAGGTCTTCGAGCCGCTGTCCACCAGCTACGAGGGTGCCGAGAACCAACTGCCACGCTCCATTTCCCTACTGAAATATGCGCCCAAACGGATGCACCAAGGCAACCAAGGCTCCTGCGTTGGCTGGGCCAGCAGCTATGCTGCCCGCACCATCCTGCAAGCAAGGGCTACGGGCGATGACCCGAACAGTGTGGCGTTCAGCCCATCGTACCTCTACAACCAGATAGCACTCGATGGCTGCGATGGCGCTTACATGCAAAACGCCATGGCCACCCTGCACGAACATGGCGACCTGCCGTTCAGCAAGTTTGGTTACGACGACAGTGACTGCTCCCGAATGCCAGATCGGTCAATGGCCACCGAGGCATCGCAGTTCCGCATCAAGGGCTACAACCGCCTTTCGCAGGGTGGCAACGACTACGGGCTCGACATGCAGGGAGTAAAACAGCACTTGGCGCAGGGGGCACCCGTGGTCATCGGCATGATGGTCGGTGGCACGTTCATGCACCAGATGGTGGGTAAAAGCGTCTGGCAGCCCACCCAACGCGACATGCAGGGCTACGGCTTCAGTGGCCACGCCATGTGCGTCGTCGGGTACGACGACGACAAGGAGATGGTGCAAATCATGAACTCGTGGGGGCCAGAATGGGGCAACAACGGCGTGGCCTGGGTGCCTTACGATGCGTTCGAGCATTTCACAAAAGAAGCCTACGGCCTCTACCCGATGGGCGATGCCGCCAAGTACGACACCAACAAATTGATGGTGAAATTCGGGCTGGTGGACAACGCCACCCAGACGCTCATCCCGCTGGCGGCAGCGGGCGACCGCACTTTCCGCACCCGTGCGCCGATGAAGCTGGGAACGAAGTTTAAAGTGGCCATCACCAACTCCATCGAATGCTACGTTTATGTCTTCGGGCAGGAGGTGGACGGCAGCAGCTACATCCTGTTCCCGTACACCGAAAAGCACTCACCGTACTGCGGCATCACGGGCACCCGTCTGTTTCCGAAGGACCACTCCATGTCACCCGACGACAAGGGCAAACGGGATTATATCGCCGTGGTAGTATCGAAAACACCACTCGACTGGAATGTGGTCAATGGTCGCATCAACACCAGCAGACAGGGCACCTACCTCGGCAAAGTACGGGAAGCCATCGCCCAAGAGGAAGTACCTAATGTGAAGTTCACCGCCCCCGATGCCGTGGAGTTCAGTTGCGACCTGAACGGCAAGAACGTGGTGGCAACGGTGATTGAGATTGACAAGTAGTCCGCCGAATTTAAGATACTCGACAAAAAAATTCCCCGGTCTGGCCCTCCGAATGCGAACCAGGCCGGGGAATTAAAATGTACCGCCCCTCCCACATTTCCCACCTTCTTTTTACTTTTACAAAAAATAGCAGCGAAGCATTGGCCAGGTGGCCAAGTAATTGCAGCGAAAACCAACATATTTCCAAAAGCAGATTGTTGGTTTCAATGGAAAAGCAGAAATTCGCAGGCTTTTTGGAAAATGGGCAAAAAAAGCCCGTTGACCACGAGTACCAAAACAAGGATGGTTGCAAGGTTTTGATTGACCAAACTCACTGAATTGCAGCCGCTGGCCGTCAACCGGATTTTAAACACCTTTGGCTTCAATGAAAAAGATAGAACTTGACATAGTTGCCCTTTCGCACAGCGTCACGCAGTCGCACAACTACGCTGTTGTGCTGGGCGAGCAAAACGGTACCCGTCGGCTACCCATCGTCATCGGCGGGTTCGAGGCACAGGCCATCGCCGTGGCGATGGAGCGCATGGCCCCCAACCGCCCCCTGACCCATGACCTTTTCAAAAACGCCTTCGAAACGTTCAACATAGACCTCAAGGAAGTCATCATCAACAACCTGCTCGATGGCATCTTCTACGCCCGGCTCGTCTGCGAACGTGCCGGCGAGGTATACGAGATTGACTCCCGCACCTCCGACGCACTGGCGATGGCCGTGCGCTTCAACTGCCCCATCTACACCTACGAATTCATCCTCGATGCCGCTGGCGTCGTACTCGAAGAGCCGGAGGGGACTGCCAAAAAAGCCTCGACCAGCCGCAGTGGCAGCAGCGGTACTGCCGCCACCAAGCAGCGCTCCGCAAAAGGGGCATCGCTGAGTTCCTACTCCGTGGAGGAGCTAACCCGCTTGCTGGACGATGTGCTCGGCAAAGAGGACTACGAACAGGCCGCCAAGATTCGGGACGAGATCAATCGCCGGAAAGAGGAGGGTTAGTGTGATTTGCGATTGCGAATTGACGATTTACGATTGAGGGGCGAAGCTGCTAAAGTGGCTTCGCCCTTTGTGATTTGCACAAGGCTGTTTTTGTTTGAAAACCTTGTGGCTACCTTTACCGCAGAAATTGATTGCCAGTGGCAAGGTGCCCGCAATCGTAAATCGTCAATCCCAAATCGTAAATCAACAATATGAATCAGAAACTCGAACTACTCGACCAAAAAATAGCCGAGGCAAAACTGGGCGGTGGCAAAAAACGCATTGCTGCACAGCACCACAAAGGCAAACTGACCGCCCGTGAGCGGGTTCACTTCCTGCTCGACGAAGGCTCCTTCGAGGAAATCGGCATGTTCGTCACGCACCGCTGCGACGACTTCGGGATGCAAGAACAAATCGTGCTCGGCGACGGCGTGGTAACTGGCTACGGCACGGTGCATGGGCGCTTGGTCTATGTTTTTGCACAGGACTTCACCGTATTCGGCGGTTCACTCTCCGAGACCCACGCCGAGAAGATTTGCAAAATCATGGACTTGGCCTTTAAAAACGGCGCTCCCGTCATCGGCCTGAACGACTCCGGCGGGGCGAGGATTCAAGAGGGCGTGAACTCGCTGGGCGGCTACGCCGATATTTTCTACCGCAACGTGCGCAGCAGCGGCGTCATCCCACAGATTTCGGCCATCATGGGCCCCTGCGCTGGTGGGGCGGTTTACTCCCCTGCCATGACCGACTTCACCATCATGGTTGAACACACGAGCTACATGTTCGTCACCGGGCCCAACGTAGTGAAAACCGTGACCAACGAGGAGGTAACCGCCGAGGAGCTGGGCGGGGCGCACACCCACGCCACCCGCTCCGGCGTGACGCACCTCACCGCCGTGAACGAATTGGACTGCATTGAAAAAATCAAACAGCTGCTGTCGTACGTTCCGCAGAATTGCGAAGAAAAAACGCCCCGGCTGGATTACCCACTTGGCGAGGAGCTTCGCCCGCAGCTCACCGATCTCATCCCCGAAAACGCCAACCAACCTTACGACATGCGGGAGGTAATCAACGGCATCGTGGACGAGGATTCTTTTTTTGAAATACACGAGGAATGGGCTGAGAACATCGTTGTCGGCTTCGCAAGGTTGGCGGGCCGCAGCATCGGCATCGTGGGCAACCAGCCCATCAGCCTGGCCGGGGTGCTCGACGTGAACTCCAGCCGCAAGGGTGCCCGCTTCGTGCGCTTCTGCGACTGCTTCAACATTCCGCTGCTGGTGCTGGAGGACGTGCCCGGCTTCCTCCCTGGCACCGACCAAGAGTGGAACGGCATCATCACCAACGGTGCCAAATTGCTCTACGCCTTCAGCGAGGCTACCGTGCCACGGGTGACGGTCATCACCCGCAAGGCTTACGGCGGCGCTTACGACGTGATGAACTCCAAGCACATTGGTGCCGACATGAACTTTGCCTGGCCCAGTGCCGAGATTGCCGTGATGGGTGCCAAGGGCGCTTCGGAAATCATTTTTAAAAAGGAAATCGAGTCAGCCAACGACCCCGCTGCCATGCTCGCCGAGAAGGAGCGGGAATACCAAGAAACCTTTGCCAACCCCTATCGGGCTGCGCAGCGAGGCTTCATTGACGAGGTGATTGATCCGAAGGACACTCGACGCAAGCTCATCAAAGCATTTGCAATGCTGGAGAACAAGGTGGTGGACAGGCCGAGAAGGAAACACGGGAATATTCCGTTGTGAGTTTCTCAAACGAAAACGGGCCTCGCCAATCCTGACGAAGCCCGTTTTCTTTTATTTAAACTGCGGTTTTACAATTCCTTCCGCAACCTCGCTACCGAGATGTTCAATTGCTCTCGGTACTTCGCCACGGTGCGACGGGCAATGTTGTAGCCCTTTTTCATCAACATGCTTTTCAGCTTTTCGTCCGAAAGCGGCTTGCGCTTGTTCTCGGCGCTAATGATGTCCGTCAGGATTTTTTTCACTTCCAAGGTTGATACCTCTTCGCCGTCTTGCGTCTGGAGGCTTTCCGAGAAGAAGTCCTTGAGGCGCTTGGTACCAAACTCCGTTTGCACAAACTTGCTGTTGGCTACCCGTGATACGGTGGAGATGTCCAGCCCGGTGATATCAGCGATGTCCTTCAAAATCATCGGACGCAGTCGCTTTTGGTCGCCGCTCGTGAAGTACTCGTACTGGTAGTTCATGATGGCGTACATCGTGTTGAACATCGTCTGTTGGCGCTGCCGGATGGCATCAATGAACCACTTGGCACTGTCAATCTTCTGCTTGATGAACAGGATAGCCTCCTTCTCCTTGTTGGTAGCACGGCGTCCGTTGACGGTGTGCTTGTAGGAGCGGAGCATGTCCCGGTAGTGGTTGTTGATGTGGAGGTCGGGTGCATTGCGGGTATTGAGCGAAAGCTCCAGTTCTCCATCGTTGTTGATGATGATAAAGTCTGGCACGATGTACTGCGTGCTGCGGCTGTTGGACACGTGGCCGCTCGCAGGTTTCGGGTTCAGCTTCAGTATCTCGTCAATGGCTTCTTTCAACTCTTCCTCTGTGAGATTGAGCTGGCGCTGGAGGCGCTGGTAGTGCTTCTTGGTAAATTCGTCAAAGTAGTTCGCAATGATTTTGCGGGAAATTTGCAGGATGAGCCGCTCGTCGAACGCGGTATCGGCCCTGGTAATCTTATTCTCGATTTGGAGCAACAAGCTTTCCTGCAAATTGCGGGCGCCCACACCTGGCGGGTCGAAGCGCTGTATCTTGCTAAGCCAATATTCGATTTCTTCTGGGCGGGCGCTCACGTTCTGCGAGAACACGAGGTCGTCGAGAATGGCGTCGTTCTCTCGGCGCAGGTAGCCGTCGTCATCAATGCTACCAACAATCTGCCGGGCGATGATGCGCTCCCGCTCTTCCTTGAAGTCGAGCATGCCAATCTGCTGCTCAAGGTATTCATGAAAGGTATCCTCGACAGCCACAGGTAGGGTCTTGTTTTCCTCTTCTTGACCACTGCCTTCGGATTGATATTTATAGCTGGCTTCGTCGTCGTCCATGTAGTCGTTAAGGTAATCGTCGAGCAACACCTCTTCTTCTGGCATGGATTCTTCTCGTTCCAAATCGTCTACTTCGACATCGCTTTCGCTGCTTTCGCCTTCCCGTTCGCTTTGCTCATCCTCTGTTTTGGAGTCTTCGGTACGCCCCATTTCGAGGTAGTCGTCTTCCAAGTTGTCGTCACCTTCTTCCAGGGCCGGGTTAGCTTCCAGTTCCTCCTTGATTCGCTGGTCAAGTATCGCAGTTGGTATCTGCAAAAGCTTCATCAGCTGTATCTGCTGTGGCGAAAGTTTCTGTTGTAACTTCTGAGTAAGTTGTTGTTTCAGCATCGTTTCTACGTAATTTGTGTTCTCTTTTTAGCTTGTCCACAGTGAATGCTGAGAGGAAAAATTTTTCAAAATAATAATAAATTTTTCAAAAAAGCCAGTGTTTGCAGAAAAATTCCCGAAATATTTATTTACAATTCAATTAATAACAAAATTAATAAGACAAGTAAAATAAGGCATTTTGCAGCGTTTCAAGGTTGGCAGCGGATTGATTAGCTAAAAATATGCCATAAAAATTTAATTCAATCGCCAAAAATAGCCCAAAACTTGGCACGATGACTGTTAGCCCAACAAAACGAAGGAAGGCGGCCCGTGAAAAAAAAGTCCACGAAGCACCAAACTTTCTAATTTTGCCAGTAGCAAAACACCTTTTTTTCAAAAGATGGTCAAGCAAATCGAGTTTTCGCTCACCACCTATCCCCGTGGATTCCACCTGATAACAGCGGAGGTGCTCCATCAAACCGGGCCTTTGCCTTCGGAAGGGTTGCTGCACCTGTTCATCAAACATACCAGCGCTGGACTGGCCATCAACGAAAACGCCGACCCGTCGGTCAGGGTTGATTTCGAGGGGTTCTTCAACCGCCTCGTACCGGAGGGCTTGCCGTTCCTGACTCACACCATCGAGGGGCCGGACGACATGCCCGCTCACGTGAAGTCGGTGCTGTCAGGCAGCTCGGTCAGCATTCCGATTACAAATGGGCGGCTGAACCTCGGCACCTGGCAGGGCATTTACCTCTGCGAGTTCCGAAATTACGGAGGCAAGCGCAAATTGGTTGCGACCGTGATTTCTTGACAAGGCCATCTCATCGCTAAAAAACCAACAAGCCATTGGCTTTCAAGTCGTTTAAAAATTTTTTAAAAATAATTTGATGTCGGCATGATGTCGGCTTCGCAACAATGGAACTTCTCTGGAATGGCATAAAACTCGGCCTCGTGCTCAGTGTACTCACTGGGCCGATTGTTTTTGCACTGTTGCAGACGAGCATCGAGCAGGGATTTCGAGCAGGGGTCATGGTGGCGATGGGCATCTGGATCAGCGACCTCATCTTTGTGACCATCACCTATTTTGGGGTTTCCTACGTGGCCGAGCTGACCAAATGGGACGGTCTGGAATTCTGGCTAGGCATAGCTGGGGGCATCATCCTGCTGGTGGTCGGGGGTAGCATGTTGCTGCTGAAGCCACCGCCCGCCGAGCATTTCGAGCAACCAAAAGCGGTCAGGTTTTCATCAAGGGTTTCACTTTGGACGAAGGGATTTCTCATCAACACCATCAATCCGTTCACGTTCCTTTTCTGGCTCGGCGTTACGGCAACACTTTTCACGAAACAGGCACTGAAACCGGAGCAGGCACAGCTCTTCTACGGTGGGCTGTTCGGCACCATCGTCTGTACCGACTGCGCAAAAGTGGGCCTCGCTAAATTCATTCGTCGCTGGCTAAAGCCAAAGAACATACTTTTGATTCGAAAAATAGCTGGGGTGACACTGCTCGTGTTCGGTATTGTGTTGTTCGTGAGGGCTTTAAACCAATGATTCTTCAATTTTCATCAACATGAAAAACAAAGCAATTCTGATGTCCACTACGGACTACATCTCTGGCAGAGAAGTTGTCGAAGTCATCGACATCGTGCGCGGCAGTACCGTGCGGGCACGGCACATCGGGCGTGACATTATGGCTGGTCTGCGCAACATCGTGGGCGGCGAAATCACCGAGTACACCAAGCTCCTCGCCGACTCCCGTGAACAGGCCATTGACCGAATGTTGGCCGACGCTGAACGAATCGGTGCCGATGCTGTTATTAACGTTCGCTTCATGACCTCAATGGTGATGCAAAACGCCGCCGAGATTTTAGCGTATGGAACCGCTGTAAAACTGAAATAGCCCTTAAAACTTGAAACCAAAAAACTGAAACCTGAAACATGGGTAACACAAAAGAAATAGTCAACCGCCGTGCCTCGCATGAGTTCCACTTTGTCAGCACGTTGGAAGCAGGCGTTGTGTTGGGCGGGTCGGAACTGAAGTCCATCCGGGCGGGGCATGCAGGTCTGACGGATGCCTACTGCATCTTCATCAACGGCGAGCTTTGGATTAAAAGCATGTACATCAAGGAGTACGAAAATGCCAACGCTTACAGCGTGCGCCCCAGCCGCCGTGACCGCAAGCTGCTGCTGCACAAGTCCGAACTCCGCAAGTTGGAAAAACGGGTGAAAGAGAAGGGCATGAGCATCGTGCCTTACAAAATCTACTTCTCCGACCGCAATTTCGTAAAGGTGGAAATCGCCTTGGCGCAAGGCAAAAAGTCGTTTGACAAGCGGGAATCCATCAAAGAAAAGGACTCGAAGCGGGATATTGACAGGATGATGAAGTCAAAGGGGCGGTTGAACTCTTGAGTTTTTTTATAACACGAAGGCACGAGAACACAGAGGGCCACAGAGTTAAATCGCTCTGTGGCCCTCTGTGTTCTCGTGCCTTCGTGTTATAAATGTCTAATTATCACTCGGTTCCGGCAAATCCTCAACAACCCCCCTTTCCTCCGGCAAGCTCACCCAAAAATTGTTCATCCCCTCGCCCTGCGTGATGGCCACCAACTGCATGTTGAGCAGTTCGAGGAGGCCGAGGAAGGTCACGATGGCCTGAATGCGGTTCTCAAGCTTTGCAAACAACGACCTGAAATCGGCTTTTTTACCTTTTTTTAGTTTGGAAAAAATATAGTCCTGCTGCCCGGCAATGGTGTAGTCGAACTTGACGATAGTATGCACGACATGCTTTTTCTCGTCCAACTCCATGCGGTTTATCAGTCTCTCAAAGGTCTTCAGCAGCTTGAACAGCGTGAGGCTCTCCAATTCTACGTCCACGAGTGCCTTTGTGGCGATTTGCTGGAGTTCCCGACTCACGTTGCCCCGGTGTTCCCGGAGGGCACGGGTTTCCTCCATCTGGCGCATCTCGTCGAGTACGCTCTTGTAACGCTTGTATTCGAGCAGGCGGGTCACGAGTTCTTCTCGTGGGTCAATCTCGTTGCCCTCTTCGTCCACGGGCTTGCGGGGGATTAGCATCTTGGCCTTGATGCGGCAAAGCGTGGCCGCCACGAGGATGAACTCGCTGGCCAAGTCCACGTTCAGCGCTTCCATGTGGCGGATGTATTCGAGGAAGTCCTCCGTGATTTTGTGGATGGGGATGTTGTTGATATCCAGCTCATCCCGCTCGATGAAGAACAACAGTAGGTCGAATGGCCCCTCAAATTGGGGAAGGTGGATATTGTAGGTGGCGGTGTTGGTCATTTAGATGTGTTACTCTTTTCAAGCCGTTTAAACCCCAAAATAATCAATGCAAGGCATAACACAAGCCCAATAACGGCTGGCAATAAAATAGATTTACCAGCCTCACCAGCATTTTGAACACTCCAAGCGATTTTGCCAGTAGCCATTAAAACCACAACTCCTAAGCCCATTAACAAACTGCGCTTCCAAAACGCAAGCCCCAATGCAGCGAATGATAGCGGGACGGTTAAGATAAGCAGCAACTTCTGCAAACTCCAGTCACCATAAAGCCAGTCTTTTTCGAATTGCAAAAAGGACTTCACCTGCTCGCTAACTTTTTGCGGTTCGTTGAACCAAAACATGCTTGTGAACAGACAGAAAACTGTGAAGGAGATGCCAGCCCAACTATGTTTATAGGCAAAAAAACAGAAGGGAATCAGGAAAATAGGCCGAATGTACCAACTCCATTGGTTTTGATGTCTTGCAAAAACCCAATCAAAAAAGGCTTGGTTAGTCATGCAAGCCACCAAGAAAATGATGGTCAATGCCGCAAATACTAAGGCAAAAAGCTTATCATGTTTGGCAATAATCATGACACGATTGATTCACTTTCACTATACAGTGGGAACCCCGCCATGTACCGATTCACTTCCTTCCTCGTCTCCTGAATCAGTTCCTCATTCTCCACGTCCATCACCAGTGCATCAATCCATTCCACGGTGCGGCGGAAATCGGCCTCCACAAAGCCACGAGTGGTCATGGCCGCCGTGCCAATGCGGATGCCAGAAGTAACCATTGGCGAAGCCGTATCGAAGGGCACCATGTTCTTGTTCACGGTGATGTCCGCCCGCACGAGGGCTTCCTCGGCCTGCTTGCCCGTCACGCCTTTTGAGCGCAAATCAATCAGCATCAGGTGGTTGTCGGTGCCGCCGGAGATGATTTTATAACCTTTTTCAACGAAAGCTGCTGCCATCGCTTGGGCATTGTTTTTTACCTGAACGCCGTAAGCCTTGAACTCAGGCAGCAAAGCTTCGCCAAAAGCCACTGCCTTCGCAGCGATGACGTGCTCCAACGGACCGCCTTGCATCCCAGGGAAAACGCCGCTGTTGAGGATGGTGCCCATTTTTATCATCGTGCCGTTCTTCTGCGTGCGGCCCCACGGGTTGTCGAAGTTTTTGCCGAGCATGATGATGCCGCCACGAGGGCCACGCAGCGTCTTGTGCGTCGTGGAGGTCACGATGTGGCAATGCTCCATCGGGTCGTTGAGCAGCCCGGCGGCGATGAGGCCAGCGGGGTGCGCAATGTCGGCAAGGAGCAGGGCACCCACCTTGTCGGCGATTTCCCGGAAGCGCTTGTAGTCCCAGTCACGGCTGTAAGCAGAGGCGCCGCAGACGATGAGCTTAGGTTGCTCCGCAATGGCGAGGGCCTCGACCTTGTCCATGTCAATCATGCCAGTGGCTTCTTCTACGCCGTAAAAAACGGGGTTGTAAACCTTGCCGCTGAAGTTGACGGGCGAACCATGCGAGAGGTGGCCGCCATGGGCGAGGTTGAGTCCCAAAATCTTGTCGCCGGGATTCAGTACTGCCAAGAATACGGCTGCGTTGGCTTGTGCGCCAGCGTGTGGCTGCACGTTGGCGTACTCGGCACCGAAGAGTTGCTTGAGGCGTTCGATGGCCAGTTCTTCCACTTGGTCCACCACCTCGCAACCGCCGTAGTAGCGCTTGCCAGGGTAGCCTTCGGCATATTTGTTGGTCAAACAACTGCCCATTGCCCGGATGACCTCTGGGCTGGTGAAGTTCTCGGAAGCAATCAGTTCGATGCCGTGGCGCTGGCGCTGGAGTTCCTGGTCAATCAAGTTGAAAATGGCGGTATCCTTTGTCATAAAATCGGTGGACGGTTGACGGCTTACGGCTAACGGTGAGCAATTGAGGCTAGATTGAACCCCGGACAACCTTTTGACCGTAAACAGGTTTTGAAAAAAGATTTACCTTCGTAGAAGGGCGGGGCGAAGTTACAATAAAACCCTTTGGAAAAACCTTATCGGAACGCACAATCGAGCTGGAATTTCAGCAACTTGAACAGAACTTTAACAATAAGCGCTGTGGTAAACCGTTCGATAAGCCGTCCTCAATCAGACAAGCACGCCCCACTCATCCAGCACCAAAACAGAAATTGAATGTTGCGAAAACAAGCCATTTTATTTAATACGCTGTTGCTGAACCTCTTGGCTATCAGCGCCTTCGGGCGCATTGACAAGATAAGAATCGTCTGGCAGGGCAATGCATCCACGTCGGCCACCATTGCTTGGAACCAAGTGTCTGGCGCCGAGCCTGTGCTGCTGCTGGACGTGAACGACTACGGCAGAAACGCCGACGAGTACGGACTCAGCAAGCTCCCCGACCGCATCCAAGAGGCCGAGGGCATGAACAACCACTTTGTGCGTCTCGACGGGCTGTTGCCCAATATGACCTACTATTTTTTGGTAAAAGACAGCGAGGGCATCAGCCTGCGCTACTTCTTCACCACTGCGCCCAACCACGATGACCGCAGGCTTTCCATCGTGGCAGGTGGCGACTCCCGCAACCACCGGGACGCCCGCCAAGATGCCAACATCATGGTGGCCAAGCTGCGCCCGCACTGCGTCATGTTTGGTGGCGACTTCACCGAAAACGACTTCCCACAGGAATGGCAGGAATGGTTCGACGACTGGCAACTGAGCATTGCAGAAGATGGCCGGGTAACACCGATCATCGTGACCCGTGGCAACCACGAGGCCAGCAATCGCACATTGATTGACCTTTTCGACATGCGTACTGCCGGGGGATTTTACGTCACCACGCTCGGTGGCGACCTCGTGCGCATTTACACCTTGAATACGCTGATTCCGGTGGGCGGCGAGCAACGGGACTGGCTCGAAAACGACCTCCGCACCTACGGCCAAAAATACCACTGGCGCATTGGACAGTACCACCACCCCATGCGACCGCACACGCAGCGCAAGTCCGAGAAGAACGACCAAGTGGCGCATTGGGCACCACTTTTTGACAAATACAACATGAATTTGATGGTCGAATGCGATGCCCACGTCGTGAAAAGCACTTGGCCCATCCGCCCCGACAATGGGCCGGGTAGTGACGAGGGCTTCATCCGTGACGACGAGAACGGCACGGTTTACATCGGTGAAGGTTGCTGGGGCGCACCGCTCCGCAACAACGACGACGACAAAACTTGGACCCGTGCTAGCGGCAGCTTCAATCAGTTCAACTGGATTTTCATCGACAAGGAAAAAATCGAGGTGCGCACCATTCAAACGGATGGCGCTGGCCGAGTAGCCAATATTGACCCGAAAAACATCTTCAAAGCACCAATTGGCATCCGCATCTGGAACCCATCGAACGGTGACGTCATCACGATAGCCGCAAAAGTGCCGACTATGCCCGCCTTCGACGAAAATATGTTGGCGGCTAGGGGAGGCGCACAAGGAGAGCCAAGCCCTGCCAAGACTGCCCCACCCGCTGGCACTGCTGCTGACGAAACGGGTAACTGGGAAGACTGCCCCCTCGTGGTCGCAGATGCGACAACCGGCGAGGCACAAATCAAGTACAATGTGGAGGAATCCTGCAACGTCGTTATCCGGGTCATCAACCCAAAGCTCCAGGAAGTGACCCGCATCGAACTGAACAACCAAACGCCCAAGGAATACCTCAAGTCCGTCAAAATCAACCACCTGCCCCCCGGCAAGTACCTCGCCATCGTGAAGGGCGACCGAAAGGTGTTGCGACGGTATCGGGTAGTCAAAAAATAACGAAAAGGCTTCCAGCGCTTTGAGCGCTGGAAGCCTTTTTTCTTTTATAAAAATCTGGTTTTCAAGCGTTTAAAAAAAGTAACGCACTGCCTTTTGAACACCGCTCGGAATTTTTCTATCTTGCCCCAGTTTCAACACAAAACAAACTGGACAGCATGAAGAATCAACTTTTTACCTTACTCATCACAGCATTTGTGCTGGCGTCCTGCCAGAACAACACATCCAACGAGACAACGGCAGAAACCAACGTGCCAGCAGTGGCGCCTGCCAATGTACTGACGGAAGAAGAAAACCTCGCAGGCTGGCGGTTGCTCTTCGACGGTGCGACCCTCGGCGGCTGGCGTGGCTACAACCGTTCAGATTTACCAAAAAATGGCTGGTCGGTACAGAACGGCGAGCTTGTCATTGCGGCCACGCCCAAGCAAAAGCCAGAAGACTTTGGCGGCGACATCATTACTTCGGAGAAGTACGGCAACTTCGAACTAGCCGTTGACTTCATGCTTTCCGACTCCGCCAACAGCGGAATTTTTTACTTCATTTTGGAGGAAAAAGACAGCGCCATCTGGCACAATGCACCGGAGTACCAGCTCATCGACAACGACACTTGGGCGATGATGACGAAGGATGACCCCAACTTCAACATGGACACCCACCGCACAGGCGACAACTACGACATGGAGGCTGGTGCTGGTTGCGCCATGAAGCCCATCGGCGAGTGGAATACCGCCAAGATTGTCCACAACAACGGCAAAGTGGAGCATTGGCTGAACGGCGCCAAGTGCCTAGAATACGAAGTCGGCTCCGCCAAATGGAAGGAGCAACTTGCCAAGTCGAAGTTCAAGGGCTACCCACAGTACGGCCTGACGAAACAAGGCCATATTGGCCTGCAAGACCACGGGCACGAGGTGAGGTTTAGGAATATCAAGGTTCGCAGTATTTAATTGAGCATTGAGCATTGAGCATTGAGAATGCCGCCTGTCGCTCTCAATGCTCAATGCTCAATGCTCCGTTCTCAATTTTCATGAAACGGAAAATACGCATGGGCATGGTCGGCGGTGGCCGAGGTGCCTTCATTGGAGCAGTACACCGCATGGCGGCCGCTTTGGACGGCGAAATCGAATTGGTCTGCGGGGCGTTCAGCGCCGACCCAGAGAAATCACGCCTCTCCGGCGAAGACCTCTGCATAGACCCAAAACGGGTGTATGGCAGCTTCAAGGAGATGATTCAGAAGGAAAAACGACTGCCCGAAAGAAAGCGCATGGACTTCGTGGCCATCGTGACGCCGAACCACATGCACTTTCCCCCTGCTAAAATGGCATTGGAAAACGGGTTCCACGTCGTCTGCGACAAGCCGCTTTGCTTCAACATGAAAGAGGCACTGCAACTGCAAAAGCTCGTGGAAGAAACCGGCCTCCTTTTCGCCCTCACCCACAACTACACGGGCTACCCAATGGTGAAACAGGCCCGTGCAATGGTGAAAAACGGCGACATCGGGGAGGTGCGCAAGGTAGTCGTGGAGTACCCACAGGGCTGGCTCACCAACAAAGTGGAAGATACCGGGTACAAGCAAGCCGAATGGCGCACCGACCCAAAACGCAGTGGCATCGCTGGCGCAATGGGCGACATCGGCACCCACGCCGAGAACCTTGCCGAGTACATCACTGGGCTGAAGATAACGGAAATGTGCGCCGACATTAGCACCTTCGTGCCGGGTCGGTTGCTCGACGACGATGGCAACGTGCTGCTCCACTTCGACAACGGTGCGAAGGGCATCCTCCACGCCAGCCAGATTTCGGCGGGCGAGGAAAACGACCTGAACATCCGCATTTACGGCACCAAAGCCGGCCTGAAATGGTCTCAAATGGAACCCAATTCCTTGATTGTCAAATGGGTGGATAAACCGACCGAGGTCGTCAGGACTGGCGTTGGCAAACTCTACCCTGCCGCCACGGCACACACTCGCATACCCGGTGGCCATCCAGAGGGCTATCTCGAAGCCTTCGCCAATATTTACCGCAACGTTGCCATCTGCATTCGTGCCCGCTTGGAGGGCAGGGAAGCCCCTGAAGTTTACCAAGATTTCCCTACCGTGAGCGACGGCGTTCGTGGCATGAAGTTCATCGAAAAGGTGATTGCGAGCGGGCGGAGCAAGGCAAAGTGGGTGAGTGTGTAATTGCTAAATTGTTGTATTGTTTTATTGTTGTCAAGGCCATGATGACAATTAAACAATTCAACAATTCCAACAATCAATTCAATGTCCAATTCTGAAAAAATAACCACCACCACCGCCCCAAAACCAGTGGGCCTCTACCCGCATGCACGCCGTGTGGGCAACCTTCTGTTTCTCTCCGGCATTGGGCCGAGGGACGCTGAGACGGACGGGATACCCGGCCTTACCCGCAGCGCAGCAGGCAATTTCACGGAGTTCGACTTCGAGGCGCAGTGCCACTCCGTTTTCCGGAACGTGCGAGCGGTGCTCGAAGCCAGCGGTGCTACTTGGGACTCGCTGGTGGATGTGACTGTGTTCCTCACCAACATGCAGCGGGACTTTCACACCTACAACCGCATCTACGCCGAGTACTTCAAGGACAACCAACCCTGCCGTACCACGGTGGGCATCGACTCGCTCCCGACGCCGATTGCGATTGAGTTGAAGTGCGTTGCAGTGATTGAATAAAAAGAAAAAGCTGCTACCTTTCAGCCGATTTTCAAAAAGAAAAACAACCAACGAATGAGTAATTTCCAAATAAAGAAAAAGCCCACCGTTTATGATGCCATCATCGTGGGTTCAGGTGCAGGAGGCGGCATGGCGGGCTACGTGCTCTCGCAGGCTGGCCTCAAGGTGCTGATGCTTGAAGCTGGGCCATTTTACGACCCCAAGCTGCACTCCCACCAGATGCTGCCGCCGTGGGTGTCGCTGCGCAGGGGCGCTGGCACCACGAGGGCGTTCGGGGAGTTTGATGCGGCGATGGGCGGCTGGCAAATCGAGGGCGAACCCTACACCGCCGCCGAGGGCACCGAGTTCCACTGGTTCCGGTCGCACATGCTCGGCGGTCGCACCAACCACTGGGGGCGCATCTCGTTGCGTTTCGGCCCGCACGATTTTAAGGGAAAAAGCTACGATGGCGTCGGCGACGACTGGCCCATCACCTACGACGATGTGAAGCCATACTACGACAAGATTGACGTGATGCTCGGCATCTACGGCACGAAGGAAGGACTGCCCAACGACCCAGACGGCATTTTCATGAAGCCGCCAAAGCCACGCCTCCATGAGATTTTGATAAAAAAAGCCGGGCAAAAAATCGGCGTACCGGTCATTCCCGGCCGTGGCTCGGTGCTGACCGAGGACTTGAAAGACAACAAAGACC
Organism: uncultured Saprospiraceae bacterium; assembly: GCA_964442355.1. Taxonomy (GTDB): domain Bacteria; phylum Bacteroidota; class Bacteroidia; order Chitinophagales; family Saprospiraceae; genus UBA6168. The sequence continues at coordinate 53,256 of CAYTZS010000001.1, forward strand.
GCCAAAAATGCTGGTACTGCGGCCAATGTGGCAGGGCCTGCAAGATTTACGGCGACTTCTCCTCCTCGTCCTGCCTTGTCATCCCGGCACAGACCAAATACAGCCTCGAATTGGAGTGCAATGCGATGGTTCGGGAGGTTTTGACCGACAAGGAAGGCCAAGCCACGGGCGTAGCCTATGTGAGCAAGGACGACGGACAGGAATACCAAGTGATGGGCAAGACTGTCATCCTCGCTGCCAGCGCATGTAGCACGGCCCGCATCATGCTCAACTCGAAAAGCAGCCGCCACCCCAACGGCATCGGCAACAGCAGCGGCGCAGTGGGTAAGTACCTCCACGACTCCACGGGCGTGGCCATGGGCGGCATTATGCCCTCCATGCTCGACCGCAAGCGCTACAACGAAGACGGTGTGGGCAGCGTCCACATCCTCTCGCCTTGGTGGCTCGACAACAAAAAAGCCAAGCTCGACTTCCCACGTGGCTACCACATCGAGTACTGGGGCGGGATGGGAATGCCCTCCTACGGTTTTGGCTTTGGGATGCAGGGCATCAACGGCAAGTACCCGACCAAGGACGGCCAAACCAAAGAAGCAGGCGGCTACGGCGCTTCGCTCAAGGAGGATTACCGCCGTTTCTTCGGGGCCAGCGTGGGAATGGCAGGCCGTGGCGTCGGCCTTGCGCTCGAAAGCAACTACTGCGAGATTGACCCGAATAAGGTGGACAAATGGGGCATCCCCGTGCTGCGTTTCAACTACAAATGGACCGACGCCGAAATCAACCAAGCCAAGCACATGCAGGAGACTTTCCAGGAGATGATGAAGGCAATGGGCGCCGACATCACTTGGGGCATTCAGGGCAAGGAGACCAACTACGGCCTCGAAGCCCCCGGCCGCATCATCCACGAGGTGGGCACGGTGCGCATGGGCGACGACCCGAAGAAAGCGCCGCTGAACAAATGGTGCCAGTCGCACGAGGTCAAAAACCTCTTCGTCACCGACGGCGGCCCCATCGTGCAGCAAGGCGACAAGAACTGTACTTGGACCATCCTCGCCTTGGCCATGCGCACGGGAGAGTATATTGTGGAACAGAAAAAACAGCAGAATCTTTAGTGATTGGTGACTAGTGATTGGTGACTGGGGGCAGCCCTGTTCACCAATCACCAGTTACTAATCTCCAATCACCATTTCAATGAAAAGACGGGATTCACTCAAATTCATAGGCGTAGGCTCCATCACGGCAGGGCTGTTTTTGGAGGCTTGCAAAACGGATGGCAAGGACGCCGCTCCATCCACCACGGCTGCCAATGCTGCCGAAGCCGACATCATCACGGCGGGTCGGGAGCAGTTCGAGATAGACCGTGACAAGGAACTGCTCGGCGAGACCTTTTTCAACGACCACGAAATGGCTACCATCGCCGTGCTAGCCGACATCATCATCCCAAAAGACGAGGTGTCGGGCAGCGCTACGGAAGCAGGTGTGCCAGACTTCATCGAGTTCATCGTGAAGGACTTGCCGGAGCACCAAACGCCCATGCGGGGCGGACTGCGCTGGCTGGACATGGAGTGCTTCAAGCGCTTCGAAAAAGCCTTCGTGGACTGCTCGCCCGAACAGCGCATTCAGGTCGTGGATGACATCGCCTACCCGGCCAAGGCCAAGCCCGAAATGAGCCAAGGCGTCACCTTCTTCAACAAGATGCGTGACCTTACGGCCACTGGTTTTTACACCACAGAGATTGGCTTTGCCGACATCGGCTATAAAGGCAACATCCCCAATACCTACACGGGCGTGCCGGATGATGTGTTGGATGCCTTTGGGGTGAAGGATATGAACTGGGGGTGAGGTTTTCCAAAGATTTATCAATACTTCTCAAGGAAACGGGAGATGCGGTGAAAGCACTGTCTTTCCCGTTTTGTTTGTCTCAAATATGCCAAAGTGAAAGCCCAATGGGCCAGAATGAAAGTCAAATATTGCTCAATGAAACCAAAAAAGGGACTGCTTAAAGAACCGTGTAAACACTTCACTCCTCCCAACCCACGGGGTCAATATCAAAAAACGATGGGCGGCCCAGATGCTGCCCGAACTCCCTCGCCACGTCCTCAATCGAGCCGGGCTGCCCGATTGGATAGAAGTCGTTCTGAAAAAGGTTGATAAAAACCACTCGCTCTGCCTGAAACAAACGCTTGGTTTTGTCCGCCAGCACGAATTTCAAGGATGTATTGAACTGCATCCATTTCTCGATGTCATCGCCCCAGCCCGCCTTGGCCTCCTCACGGGTTAGGTTTTGCCCCTGCCCCCCTGTGTCGTTGAACTGCGAGTGATAGACGAACAAGGTATCCCGCTCGGCATGGATGAAGAAGTCCTTCACACCCGAAAATTCCTCGATGGCATCTTGAACGATTTCCTTTTCCTCCTGCGTCACCAAAACGGGCACCCGCTTTCGGATGACGACACGGGCGTCCTCCGGCAGTTCTACTACCTCAAAGCCTGTAGGCACTTCGCCAATCAGGTCAGGAAAATTGTCGGAAGCGGTGAGATAATAGCGCACCCCACCCTTCTTCGTTTCAGCGGCACGGATGCAGTAGGTTTTACCTTGTCGGTTGGTGTAGGTGTATGGCATAATTCTCAGATTCGTAGGCCGATGTCCTACGTTTTCGATACGACAAATATCTCAATCCCATAAATACCACTCATCATAATCCACCGCATATTTTTTGAAAAGGCGCGGCATTCATCCTGAAACCCGATTTTCGAATGGTGCTCGTGCTGGTTGGCGATATCGTGGGTGACAACAGGTAATTACGACGGTTTCACCGAGATGGCGGAATGGCCGCTGCTGCCGGGGTGTAAAGGGATTGGCATTCTACCCCAAGCCACCCTGTGCGCTAAACAGGTACACGCAAAACCGCCGAAAACCCTTATTTTTATCGGGTGCAAATGCTACCACCATTGCGCACGCTCATTCATCCACGATATGAAACAGCTTTTTGATGGAAGAGACAATCGTCGTAGCAATGATGGCACCGATAAATGCCAAGAAAATGTCCTTTTGCGCATCCCAGATGTCGCCCTGTGTGCCGAGGTAAGCATCGCCTTGTTCTTTGAAGAAAATATCGGCCACGGCCCATTCAATCAGTTCGTAGAACGAGCCGACGGAGAGCGTAATCTCGATGGGCAATAGCCATGCTACCCATGCTGGGGCCTGCAACCAGCGCAGGAACAGCTCCCGCATGGGGTAGGCCAACAGGAAGCCGAAACCGAAGTGCACGATGCGGTCGTAATGGTTGCGGGGCAAGTCCAACACATCCTTGAGCCAGTAACCAAAGGGGTTTTCGGCGTAGGTGTACTTTGAGCCGTAAACATGGAAACACAGGAAAATGCAGACGAGCAAGTAGCTCAGGTCACTCAATTGATGCCTCTTGTAACTGTAGATGAGGAATATCAAGGACAAGAACGTCAGTGCATTTTCAAGCAGCCAGTTGTTGATGTCGGTGGTGCCGATGAGCGAATTGGCCCAAACCGCCAAGAAGACCACAATGCAGCCAATCATCCAAGGGTTCTTGGTCAATGGGGTCCTGTTTTTTGAAATTGCTAATGTGAAATTCATTATCGTTGTTTAAGATTGGCGCTCATGAAGTGTTGGCGTGAAAGCGAAGGGGGTTTGGGGCGGCTGCGCTCGCCCCAAACCCCCTTCGCTTTCACGGTATGACGACATGAGCCAAGATTAGAATAGCTGCTGTGCATTGTCATGGAACAACGCCAAATGTACTGCCCAATTCCGAATTAGTGCCATTGCGCCCAACAGACTTTGCAGATTGAAAAAGCCTTTGCTGTCATGGGAGATTTTCACTTAAATTTGTTGCACAACGCCAAACCTTCGTGCCATGATTCGGGACTTGAAATACTTGATAGCTTACTTGTTGCCAATATCCACCTACGCTGCTGTGCTGTGGCAAGGTGTATGGTCGTTCTCAGCAGTGATTTTGGCATTTATCATCATCCCATTGCTGGAGCAGGTAGTGGGTGGCAGCCCCCAAAACCTATCACCGGAAGAAGAAGCGGAAAAAGCAGCCTCGCCCTTGTTTGACGTTTTGCTCTACCTCAACCTGCCGCTGCTCTACGTGCTTATTTGGTTGTACCTCTCGGCCATCACCCGTGGCGGATTGCAGGCATGGGAGGTCGTGGGCATCACCCTCAGCGCGGGCATCACGGTCGGCAGCCTCGGCATCAACGTGGCGCACGAACTGGGCCACCGCCAAACATTTCACGAGACTTTGATGGCAAAAATGCTGCTCACCACGGCGCTTTACACCCATTTCAACATCGAGCACAACCGGGGCCACCACCGCTGGGTAGCCACCGACGAAGACCCCTCCAGCGCCCGCCCCGGCGAGGCCCTTTACGGGTTCTGGTTCCGCTCGATAACTGGCGCTTACCTAAAAGCTTGGCAGCTTGAAAGCGAACGCCTCCGGCAAGAAGGCAAGGCTGTTTTTTCCATCCACAACGAAATGGTTTGGTTCCAACTGGCACACTTGGCTTACCTGACGCTGGTGTGGTGGCTGTTCGGCTGGGCAGGCGTTGGCTTTGCCGTGGCGGTGGCGGTCTTGGGCTTCCTGCTGCTCGAAACCGTGAACTACATCGAGCACTACGGCCTGCGCCGCAAACGGCTTGCTTCGGGGTTTTACGAGACCGTTTCGCCGCGCCATTCCTGGAATTCCGACCACGAACTGGGGCGCATTTTCCTCTACGAACTCACTCGGCACAGCGACCACCATTACAAGGCAACCCGCAAGTACCAAGTGCTGCGCCACTTCGACGACAGCCCGCAACTGCCGCATGGCTACCCAGCCACCATCCTCATGGCACTGGTGCCTCCGCTCTGGTTTTCGGTGATGGACAAAAGGGTTGGGCAAATTGAAGGCTGACAACTCCCGTTGGTGCGCTACATTTGTCTTTCTTTTTGAAAATAGTTCATCAAACAATGCTGAATACAGTCACCCGTAAACTCCTGCTGCCCGCCATTTGCTGCCTTTTGCTAACTGCCTGCAACCAGGATGTCATTTTCGAAGAAACGATTGACATCCCAAATGCCGCATGGAGCTACGACGACAAATTGCCGTTCGAGTTCGAGGTCAGCGACACCACAAAAGCCTACCAAGTGCTGCTCGACATCGGCCACGCTGGCGATTTCGGCTTCCAAAACTGCTATGTCCAAATCACCACCCGCTTCCCCGGAGGCGAGGAGAAAAAGCAAGCAGTCAGCCTTGAGCTAGCCGAGCAGTCAGGCATTTGGAACGGCGAGTGCCGTGGCAACACCTGCCACCTCGAAATCCCGCTTCAAGGCAAAGCAAAGTTCAAGCAACCGGGCAAGCACAGCATCATCGTTGAGCAGTTCATGCGGGTGAACCCATTGCCTGGCATCAATTCCATTTCATTGAAAATCAAGCAATTGGAATAAAGGGTTTAGGGGGTTTAGAAGGGTTTAGGAGGTTTAGTTTGGAGCCATTCTAAATCCTCTAAACCTCCTAAACCCCTATAAACCTCCTCCAATGATAAATTACTACTCCGTCAACGGCGAACTGGTGCCCAAGGAGCAAGCCTCGCTCGGCGTCACCGACCTTGCCATCCAGCGTGGCTACGGCCTCTTCGATTATTTTGTGGTGACAAAAGGCCAGCCGCTCTTCTTCGAGGACTACCTCGACCGAGTGGAGCAGTCGGCGAAGTGGCTGCGCTTGGAGCTGCCCATCACGAGAGAGGAGCTTCGTGAGCAGGTCATGCGGCTCATCCGGGCCAATGGCGAACAGGAAGCAGGCATCAAAATCATCTTGACGGGCGGCTTTTCCGCCGACGGGTATGCTCCCGCAAAAAGCAACCTTGTCATCCTCGAAATGCCGCCGCCCGTGTACCCGGCCAGCAAATTCGAGCAAGGCGTGAAGTTGATGCTGTACGAGCACCACCGCACTTTTCCCAGTGCAAAGTCCATCAACTACCTCGTGGGCATCTACCTGCTGCCACAACAACAAGCCGCTGGCGCTGAGGACGTGCTTTTTCACGCCGACGGCCACATCTACGAAACCACCCGAGCCAATTTCTTCATCGTCACCAAAGACAACACCATCGTCACGGCCAGCGAGGGCATCTTGCACGGCATCACCCGCAAGAAATTGCTCGAAATAGCCCGCCACCACTTCGCCGTGGAAGAACGAAGGCCCACTCTCGAAGAACTGCACATGGCCAAAGAAGCCTTCATCACCAGTAGCACCCGCCTGCTCATGCCCGTGGTGCAGGTGGACGACGTGACCATCGGCGAAGGCAAGCCTGGCCCCATCTCCCGTCGGTTGCTCGAGCTGATGCGTGAGGAAGTGGAGCGCTACCTAGCCGACCATTGATTTTGGCACCACGCTTTTGCCCCGGAGTAGGGGAATTGAACCGTCTGCCACATCCTCTTTTTGTGGCAAACGGTTAAGCTATCCTTAAAACAAGCTGGTTTTTGTGGAGCGTCCTCCCCGTTGGCCTCCTCTTTTCACGCATTTTGGCAGTGCCATTGTTTTATTACATGCCCAAATAACAAAACCAGGCATCATCATCGTTTTAAGCAAAAACAAAAGTCCATGAAGTCATTTTCCGCTTTCGCAAAATTTGCCCTGCCCCTCCTGCTCACTGCCGCCATTGGCTGCAACAAGGACGACGACGCACTCCCTTCCGACCTCTCCAAGTTCTACCGCATGAAGCGTTTTGAGGTGGGTGTCGTACCTGAGCAGCGCATGGTGCAGGTGCTTTTTCAAGTCACCGACTATTATGGCAAAGGCGTCTCCACGCTCACCGAGGATGATTTCATCGTCACCGAAAACAAAGGAAAAATTGACTCCGAGGCGGATTTGCGGGTGGGCATCAGTTCCATCCCGTTTGAGCTAAAAACCGTGTTGCTGCTCGACATCACCCGCAGCGTGGAAGGTTTGGTGCCCCAAATCAAGGACGCCGCCCGCTCGCTGGTAGAAACGAAACTGCCCGACCAGCAAATCGCCATTTACACATTCGATTCGGAGACGCACGAGGTGCAGGCATTTACCAAAAACAAGCAAGACTTGCTCGCCGCCATTGACGACATTCCCGAAACGGGCCTCGTCAACTCTACCAACTTGTACGGCGCCGTGATGGATGTGGCCGGACTCTGGGAAGACAGCTACGCCATTGACGGTATCGTGGACGGCAGCATGGTCATCTTCACCGATGGCAGACACAACGCCTCACAAACCATCACGCTTTCTGACGCACTCAATGCCCTCGGCCCACGCCGGGCGTACGTGGCCGCACTCAACAGCCCCGACCTTGACGAGGCGGCGTTGAAAACGCTCGCCAACGACCCCGAACGCTACTTCAAGGCAGAGGACTCGGCAGGCTTGGAACAGATGTTCACGAACATTCAGGCAGAGATTCAAAGCCTGTCCAACAGCATCTACTTCCTGTACTACCAAAGCCCGATTTCCGACCCGACACCCTACCTCAACGAACTGGTCATCGAAATAAAGGACAACCTCAACAGCGGCAAAGACAGTCAGGTTCTGGAGTTGTTCAACAGTGAGGGCTTTGGGCAGTAGCGAGTTTTGGCAAAAATTGACAAAAAAAGGCGGCCTGCCGGATGAATCCGACAGGCCGCTTCGTATTTCAATTGATCACCTAAAATTATTCCGCCCCATCGGCAGTTGCTACCTCCACCGCATAGTTGCCACAGGCTTTGCCTTGTGTGTTGCCCACTTCCGCATCAAAACGATAGTGGATGCCTCCATAAATCCTAGAGTCGGCAGCCTCCTTCGCCCAAGCGTCAAATTTCGCTTGGTCGGCAGGAAAAATATGCGACAGCACAGCAGCTGCGGCAGCCGAGAAAGTGGAGTGGCCAGAGGTGTAGCTTGGGAAGTTTGGCGTGCCGAGTATGGCCTTGAATCCCGGAATGGTTTGAATGGGACGAGGGTAGTGGTAGTAGTATTTGGCGTCCCAGCAACTAATGCCCGCATCCATGATGGCCATGTTCATGTAGGCAAAAGTGCGGGCGGTGCGCAACGGGTTGAACTTGTTTTCGACGATGGCATCGCTTGCGAAGCGATTCCAGTGGCCCGGCGGCGTGTAGGTGCCCAAGCCATCCGACCAGAAATTGGCGATTTTGCGCTGCTCTTCCGTCAGGTTGTCGGCGATTTCCTTCAACTCCGCAGCATCTTTCTCAAACTCCGCAGAACCAATTGCCGGGGGTGGCCCTGGGCGTACTGCCTCCACGTTGGGGATACACCACGGCTTCACCCGACCAAACAACGGCGTTAGGCCAACTGGCCGTTGGGGTGTTTCCAAGTTCTGCCAGAACCAGCCAAATTGGGCCTCGGCAGCATTTCGGAGCGAATCGGAGACAGGCTTCGGCGCCTGAGCACTTTTCATCCCATCGGTCTTGGCCCTGTTGAGGAAAACGTTGGCCACCCCTCGACCCAACGAATCGCCAGCAACGATGTCGCTTTGCACGTTCACCCCCGCCCAAACGAGGCTGTTCTGGTGCTCAGCAGCTTTCTCAGCTAGATAGTCTTTTTCCAACGGGAACATGGCGGTCAGGATAGCCTTTGAAACAGCAGCCATGGCTGCCCCATCGGAAGGGTAACCTGGCAGGTCGGTCTGCGGCAAGTGCGTAACGACCGTGGGGTCAGCTTTGTATGGTGCTGGGCGGTTGTACTGGTATTTGTAGTGCCAAGTAGCAATCATGGCATCGAACTGGGCAGCACTCCAATAAGCCAGCATCCGGCAAGTATAAGGCGGATGGGCAAACGGGAAATTCGGGTAGTTGCCAGGATTGGCTGGGTCGGGCAATGTGTATGTGCCGTCTGCATTTGGAGCTGGTATCAAATTGTACTTCGCCGCCAGTTCTCGTGCGATTTCGTTCCAGCGGATGAGGCCGTTGTTGCTCCAATATTCCACAGCTTCCTCCTGCTCAGAAGTTAGGTTTGCAGACGCAGCTTTTAGGTCAGCGAGTTCCGCTTGGTAGCTGGCTGCGCTGGCGCTTTCAGGTGCCGGGATTGCAATTTGGCCTGCGCTATCAAGCAAAATAGGGTTCCAATCGCCGCCGTTTTCATCCAAGGAGGCATAGTCGTAAGCTGAGAACGAAAGTTGGGTCGGCAAGTCTTTTTCGCAGGACTGGAGTATGACCAGTACTGCAAAGAGGGCTGTTCCGAAATATAAAATGCGCTTCATTTTTTGTTAGATTTAAAATTGAACAATGATGAGTGAACTCACTTCCAAATGCCGAACTGGTAGGTAACACCGCCAGAAAATACGGTGGATTGCCCCATGTTTCGGCCAGTGAGCACCTGACTGCCGGAAGCAATAAAGCTGATGATGCTGCCCTTCACGAACGGGATGTAGTATTGAAAGCTGAGGCTAGCCCTGGTTACATCCATGTTGTTTGACGGAAAAGGCATGTCTTGGCGGCGAATGTCGAAGCCGCCGAGCGTGTTCATACCGTCATAAGAAGCCTCGATTTTCAGCGAGTTTTTCAGCACCAATGCACCTAACGTAGCGCCGTAGGTTGCAACGTTGGGCATGTCCACCTCATCACTGTAAACACCGTGCGTGGTGTAGTAGTAGTCACGCTCGATGGTGGTGTTGCTGCGTAGGTGGTAGCCAGCATGGGCACGGGCATACAGCCCTTTATCCAGCTCATAAATCAGGATGCCCCGACCAGTAGCTTCAATGGCACCGAGGCCAAGGCTGAACGGCAGGTAGTCGGCTAGGTAATTGGTGGCTGGGCCAGTAAGGCCAAGCACTGGATAGAAACCAAGCGAGCCAGGGCCCAGTTTGAAGTCAACGGCACGGGCTTTTACCCAAATACCCCAATCCTGAACGCCCTGAACGCCTACCATTTGGCCAGCGCTGGCCTCGGTTTTCATCCAAGGCAGTGCGCCGAGCACATTGATGCGGTCGGTGATGCCGAGTGCGAACATGCCCATCACAGTTTGGCGGGTCAATGTGCCAATATTGCCATTCTTACGCTTGAGGGTGCCTTCCCAATACTCGTCCCAAGTGTCGTGGCTGTAAATGGCGGCAACGCAGAGCTGCCCTTTTTCCATCATAATGGCATCAGTGGGGGTTTGTGCCGCAGTTTTGGAGATAGCCAATAAAGAACATAAAATCATCGGCACAAACCATGGATGTTTAGCTTTTTTCATTGTCAAAAGGAATTAAGCAATGGCAAGGAAGACCGTCGAAATGGTCATACCATTACCTTGCTGTGAGTACTTAGCAGATTGGATGGGAAATGCGGCCCACTAAGTTTTCACTCAGAAGGCCGCATTTTAAGTTTAAAGAAATAAGCTTATTGCTTTGCAGGTACGTCTTTGAAAGTGCCAGTCTTGGCAGGCATCATGTCGTGCTTTCCACCAAAACGGTAGCTCACGCTCAGGCTGGTCAGGTAATCAGCAAATGCGGCGTCACCTTGTGTAAATTTACCAGTTGCCTCCGTGATGGCTTTATCGCTCACGCTTTGCGTACGATTGCGGTAAACGGCAAATGGCACGTTCAAGGCAATATTGAAGTTTTGGTAAGACCAAGTAATGCCCGGCTCGACTGAAACCACATAACCGGGACGACGGTAACCTTCTTTTCCACCGATGAGGTCTTCAGAAGCCACTCCTTCCACCCGGCCCCCCAGGTTCATTGACAAACCAGCCTGAGGCAACACTGCATAGCCAAAGCCAACCCTTGCCGCAAACTGGTCGGGCACAGCGAAATAATTCACAATGCTTTTTGGATACTCGGTGGTGACGGTTTGCCTTGCAACGCCATTGTGTTCTTGTGGCGTGAACATGTAAAAACCGCTGAAATAGACACTTGCACGAGGCATTACCGAGTAGTAACCCTGTGTTTCGAGCGAAAAGCCCCAGCCACCATCGCCAAGCTGGATGGATTGATCTGCGTACTTGTTGATGATGGTGTCCTGACCTGTCGAAGTCAACTTGTGAAAATCATCTTTCACTTCTTCGTTGCCAGTAGGAGCTTTGACACCCAATCCGATGGCGAGATTGCCCTTGCCGCCCTTCGCTGGGTCAAACAGCCAATAGGTACCAGTCAGGCGCAGGTCGCCGATGCCCCTCGATCCCGTGTGAAAGCGAGTATGCGACCAGCCGAGCGGGTTATCCTCAGGGTTGGCCTTTGGGTTGCCGTAATGCTCGTAAAGCGAGGAACGATCGTTGAAGTTAATCGGCAAGGATGCAGAGACAGACAGGCGATCAGTGATGCCAATGGCAAATCCCAGTTCAAATGAATGCGCTTTGTTGATTACCTCCGTGTTTTTTTCAACCCTTTCCACCTCCTCGTGAGAACCCCTAAAATGACGGAATGATTTGAAATAGCGGTAATTACCGAGCACTTGGAACTCTCTTTTTTGTAAAAAGCCAGCAGTGTTTCCGCCAATAGTTGTGCCTGAGCAGCCCATGTTGCGTATGGCCACACAGCCTTGTGCCAACAGGTTCTCAGTGGAAAAAAACAATGCAAAAAGCAGTATGATTAGGAATGTAATTCGTGATTTCATCTTTATTAAACAGGTTTATAGCGCATACCGAGCAACTCAGTTTGTACGCCTAGTTGATTGAAAAATTAAAGCATGCCTCCTCAACTGCCACACGCAATCAAGTTCAAGTGCATACTGAATTAATGGTTAGTCTTGTGGAGAACCTAGTTTTAGATGAAATCGGGAGGCGGAGAGTTAGGCGAAGCAGCCATGCGGTCAATAAAACTGTCCAAATCAAAATTCACCGTTGCCAGTGCATCGGGTTCGTCATTTGGAAGTTCGTTGTATAGAAATAAAAACTCGGAGAAAAGCAATTTCAGTAGTGAAGTGTTCGGAGCATCGTCTTGCTTCTTCTCGGGCAGGTGACCAGCTACTTGCTCCCAAGTCACCGTTCGGGGAGCGAAGTCAATTGTGTAGAAAACGGTGCCCGTGCTATCGGATTTTGAAAATGCGAAGTAGTTGCCATAGTCGGCTCCCGTGCGCAGGTGCTGGCCTTCTGGCAAGATGTTCACACCGGCCTCAACACCAGTCTCCTCAAATATTTCGTTGGAAATCGCCTGTTCTGGTTCACTCATCACCTGTTCAACCTCCACCAGATATGCCACCTCGTAGCAAACATGACCGCCAATCCACTGGACAGTGGACACGATAAGTAGCAGCCATGCATAAAATTTGCTCATGTGACGGGGGATGACTTTTGTCACCTAGTGCAAATTACAGGCTGATTTTGCTGAAAACGTTTGGTCTTAACCATTTCTAAGTAATTTCTAATTTTGACCAACTCAATTGATTCAGGGGTTTTAGGGTTCTTGTGTCTTCAAGTTTTGAAATTTCGACTCCAGTTCCCAGCTCCAAATCCGCTAAACTCGAAAACGAAAATCCAACACCATGCTGCAAATCCTTGGTCGCCTGCACATCCTTGCCCTTCACCTGCCCATCGGCTTCCTCATTTTGGCATTCCTGATGGAGCTGGCTGCTGGGCGTTCGGCACCAGCACTGCGTCCCGCCGTGGGGTTTGCACTGTTTTGGGGCATGGTGAGCGCCGTGCTGGCAGCTGCGTTCGGCTACCTGCTTTCGCTAGATGGCAGCTACGACGAATCGTTGCTCAACTGGCACAAATGGCTCGGCTTCGGCACTGCCGGGCTCTCGGTTGTGCTTTATTTTTTGCACAAAAACCAAGCAACTACCCCGCTCTATCTGCCGCTTTTCGTCGTCACGATGTTGGTGCTGGGAGGCACGGGACACTACGGCGGCTCCATCACGCACGGCAGCGATTTTCTCTTTAGTGGTGAAAAAGCGACAACCAATGCCCCACTCGCCCTCTCCATTACCGACGATACGAACGTGTTCACCGGAGTGGTGCTGCCCGTGCTGAAGGACAAATGCGGCAACTGCCACAACCCCACCAAACGCAAGGGCGACCTTATCGTCTTGACCAAAGAAGACCTGCTCAAGGGTGGCGAAAACGGCTCAGTAATCCTGCCCGAAAAGCCGGAAGAAAGCACGCTGCTCAAATCCATCCACTTGCCGCTGGAAGCCGAGGAGCACATGCCGCCCAAGGGCAAAAAACAGCTCACCAGCACCGAAAAACAACTGCTCGACTGGTGGCTCAAGGCAGGTGCTCCGTTCGACAAGACCGTAGTCGCCGCTGCCATGCCCGCCGCTTTGCGGAGCGCCCTGCAAGCCACCTCCACGGTGCAAACCAGCCTCCTAGACGGCCTCAAGCTCGACCCCGTGGACGAGGGGCAGTTGAAAAAATTGCGGAGCGATGGCCTGCAAGTACATCCGTTGGCAGTGGGCAGCCCATTTTTGCAAGCCAATTTTCAAGGCAAAAAAGACCTGACCGCCGAGCAGTTGAAGAAATTGAAACCTGTCGGCAAGAACATTGTGCAACTTAACCTTGCTGCTTCCGGTGTGAACGATGGCATGCTGGCCATCGTGAAGGACCTCCCCCACCTCAACCGCCTCCACCTCGAACAAACGGCCATCACCGACAAGGGCCTCGAACTGCTAGCCGGGCTCCAGTACCTCGAATACCTCAATATTTACCAAACAAAAATCACGGACGCTGGGCTGGCGCAGCTCCAAAAGCTGCCCAAGTTGCGCTCAGTTTACCTCTGGCAAACGGGCGTCACACCCGACGGGCTGGCCAAGTTCACTTCGCAAAAGCCGGGCATCATCGTTGACCGGGGTATCGAAAACGACACGATTTTTGGCAAATTGGCCCTGAAAGCGCCGCTCATTAAAGCGACTAAGGAACTCTTCAACGACACAGTGCAGGTGGCCATCGAGTCGGGATTTGCGAAAGCAAAAATCCACTACACCACCGATGGCAAGGAGCCTGACAGCACTAGCGCCGTGTACCAATCGCCACTGGTCATCGAAGCATCTAGCGAGGTGAAGGCCATTGCCTACCTCGAAGGCTGGACGACAAGCCCTGTTGCCACGAAGAACTTTGTGCGGGTGCGCCACCAACCCGTCGGCGTCACGCTGGCACAACAGCCCGATTCCCGCTACAAAGGTGAGGGCGAAAAGACGCTGATTGATTTTCAGCGGGGAGGCGACTCGTTCAAGACAGGCAAGTGGTTCGGCTGGCAAGGACACAACTGCGTGGCTACGCTCGACCTCGGCAAGGTGGCAGATGTCTCGAAAGTGACGGCGGGCTGTTTTGAGGATACTGGCGGGTGGATATTTTTCCCGAAGGGCATGAGAATTTCCACTTCCACGGATGGCAAAAATTTCAAAAAAGTAAAGGAATCCACCTACCCAGTAGCCACCAGCAACACCAAACCGGGGGCAAAGATGTTCTCTGAAAGCTTCTCCAGCTCTCAGGCCAGGTACGTCAAGGTAGAGGTGCTGAGTGTGCTGAAAAACCCGAAATGGCATCCGGGAGCAGGTGAACCTTGCTGGGTTTTCGTGGATGAGATTTTGGTGGAGTGAGCGGCGTGTGACACCTGGTTTCGGCTTTCGTCAGGAATGATGTCGTTGAAAACTCGACGTTGAGCGGTCAGGCAACTGCTTTTAGGCATAAAATTCAAACCTCCAGCCTTTCTTTGCTGTTTCAATTCAGGTTTTCAAAAACCCTGTTTTTTAACTAAAATCTTGAGAAAATGATATTCTACTATGTGCTTGCGGGCGGTCTCTCGCTGATTGGCATGTTCATCAGTGGTCGTTTGAAGAGCAAATTTGCGCACTATGCCCAGTTCGGTTTGCGGGCAAACATAAGCGGTGCAGAGGTGGCCGAGCGGATGCTCCGCCATTACGGCATCCACGACGTGAAAATCACGATGGGTCAGGGATTCCTCTCCGACCACTACAACCCACTCACCAAAACCGTCAACCTCAGTCCAGACGTTTACCAAGGTCGCAGCATTTCCGCCGCCGCTGTGGCAGCGCACGAGTGCGGTCACGCCGTGCAGCACGCCAATGCCTACACATGGCTGAGAATGCGCTCCGCCGTTGTGCCGGTGGTGAACGTAGCGGCCATGGCGCAGCAGTGGCTGCTCGTGTTGGCGTTGATGGGCGGTTTTCCGCAGCTGCTCCTCATCACCATCGTTGCATTTGCGATAACGACCGTCTTTGCTTTCATCACTTTGCCAGTGGAGTTTGACGCCAGCCGACGGGCACTCGTTTGGCTCGAAGACAGCGGCACTGCCCGGGGCGAGGAGCATGAAGGCGCCAAAGACGCCCTCAAATGGGCAGCCATGACCTACGTATCCGCCGCACTTTCATCCTTCGTGATGCTGGTGTACCTGCTGCTGCGGTACATGGGCTCGTCGAGGGAATAAGCTGAGTGGTTCTCGAAAAAAATGCCGTGGCGGTTCATCCTGCCACGGCATTTTTTTTACCTGAATTTCCAAATCGGGAAAGCCTCTCCCGCTCGAAACTCCTGCCGCTCCAAAGGCAGTTCGAGGAAGGCATCGGCATCCACGAGGTTGGCGAGGTCGCCAGAGCCTTGCCCTGTGACTGGGGTGGCGAGCTGTCGCCCATCTTGGCCTGCGGCCAATTTTACCTGTAAAAAATAGGTGAGTTCAGGTTTAAAAAAATAATCCTCAGCCAGCACAGCGTATTGATATTCAATCGGCTCCAAGCCCTGAGAGACCCTCAGCCAAGGCCGGAAATAGCGGTGCAGGCACATGAACGACGAGACAGGATTGCCGGGAAAGGCGAAAACTACCACCCGCTCTGAGCGTCCAAACCAGAACGGCTTGCCTGGCCGCTGCGAGACTTTATGGAACAACTGCCGCACACCCAGCCGCTCCAGCGCCGCCGGGATATGGTCAAACTTGCCCATCGAAACGCCGCCGCTCATCATCAGCACGTCGTAGTTTTTCAAACATTCGCCCAGCGTATTTTCAATGGTGACAGGGTCGTCGGGCAGGTGGAGCAGGTCGCTGGCAAGACCCCATTGACCCAAGACGGCAGCCATCACATGCACGTTCGACTTTCGGATTTGGTGGGGCAAAGGCACTTCGTCCACCTCCACCAGCTCGTCGCCGGAGGAGAGGACGCAAACCTTGGGCTGTACCGCCACTCTCAGCTTCGTCTTGCCGACAGTCGCTGCCACTCCCACTTCGGCTGGTGAAATCAAACTGCCAATTGGAACAATTACTCCACCTTGTTTTCGGTCAACGCCCTGGCGGTGGATGTTCTGCCCAGCTTGCACTTTTTCAATGGAGATAGTGGCAAAACCCTTTTCAATGTTGAGGTCTTCGTAGCGGATAACCGTATCCGTACCCTGTGGAAGCATGGCTCCAGTCATCACCTCTAGGCAGTTTTCTATTTGCGCCAGCGCTAATTGCGGAGCACCCGCCGCCTGCGTATTTTCGATAAAAAAACTGCGGTTACCTCGTTCAAAAGCCTCGAAATTAATGGCAATGCCATCCATCGAAACTCGGTCGAAGGGCGGGAAGTCACGATCAGCAGTGAGGTTTTCCCGTAGCACACGGCCTGCGGCAAGGTGCAGCGGTACGGCCTCGTCCGGCAAGGGCAGGGCGGCCTCGATGACGATTTGGATGGCTTCTGCTACGGAAATCATTGTTGTTGATAAGGGTTAATGAAGTTGACAAAAGATGATGGAGCCAAATCAACCTCATCAACTTTTATCAACCAAAATTACACACGGATGAAAATTTTCTTTTTGTATAAAAACCAAGCAATGAGGGTATTCACCGCTACATGGAACAGGGCGTTGAAGAATATAGCTGGATTCTTGGGAAGCCAAGAACCAAAAAGTGTATCGCTAACCCAGCCGTACAGATTGCCCTCTCCAACAGGGATTGCGCCCATTGCAATAGCCAGTATTTCGTGGCTCAGGTAGATAGCCAGTGGGTTCACGCCAAGCCAAACAAACGGTGTAATCCAGCCCGATTTACCCTTAAAATCCACTACCCACCAAACAGTGCTGAGGGTGAGCAGCGCTAGCCCGCAGTGGTAAAGCACGTAGCTGCTGGTCCAGAGTTTTTTGTTGATGGGAAACACCTCGCCCCAAAGCAGGCCGCCGAGCATGAGCAGAAAGCCCACGGCGAAAAACCCCGCCCAACGAGGCAGGTCATCCTGTTGCTTGCGGAGCCAGTAGCCCGTCAGCACACCGCCGAGGCAGGTGGCCACGGAACTGATCGTGCCAAGGATGCTCTCTGGGTCGTAGGCTGGATAGCCAGCGTCGGGTTGGCTCGTCCATTTGTACAGGTGGCCGTCGAGCAACAGGCGGTCAAGCCAGGCACCGAGGTCTTTGCCTTCTTCGAAGCTGGGGTAGCCTTGGCCGGGCACAGGTACTAGCGCCAACAACAGCCAATAGCTCAACAGGCAGCCGATGGCAATCCAGACCTGTTGGCGGGTGGTGGTTTTCATGAAAATCAGCGCCGTGATGCCGTACACGATGCCAATACGGGTGAGCACGCCGGGTATGCGCCACGACGACACTTCGAAGTACGGCGCACCGTTCAACAGAATACCGATACCGACAATCCAAGCCGTACGAGTGAGGATTTTACGGTACACATTTTCGCCAATCAGCTTGCGGCGGGTGAGCGAAAACGAAATGGCGATGCCAACGATGAACAGGAAAAAAGGGAACACGAGGTCGGTGGGCGTACAGCCATTCCAAGCAGCGTGTACCAGCGGCGAGCCTTCGGGCAGGCCGCCAGCGTTGTTGACGAGCACCATCAGGGCCATTGTGAGGCCCCGGAACACATCGAGGGATTGCAGGCGTTTGTTAGGTTCCATGTTTTTCGTTTTATCAATCCAAAAATATTTTTCTGGGCAGGCTTTCGTCTAGCCGACTTGAAAACCCAATGTTTTCAACGTTTTCCCAACACGTAATACATCTCCATTTCGCCCTTGTTCTTCACCGGAATCTTGCCCCTTGATTGGCAATTGAAATCGTACTTCACCAGCCCGTAGGTCGTTTCGGAGATGTTCACCCGGCCCGGCTCGCACTGCTGCTCCATGCGGGCAGCGATGTTGACGGTGTCGCCCCAGATGTCGTAGGCGAACTTCTTGAAGCCTACCACCCCCGCCACCACAGGTCCCGTGTGAATACCGATGCGGGCCTCAAAGTACGGTAATCCGAGCCGCATTTTTTCCGCTTTGTGGTCGTCCAAAAATTCCTGCATTTCGAGGGCGGCTTGCACGATTCCCTTGGGCACGGTCTTGTGCCCCACGAGGCCACTGGCACAGAGGTAGGCATCACCAATTGTCTTGATTTTTTCGATGCCGGGGTGCTGCGAGATGATGTGGTCGAAGGCCCGGAAGCATTCGTTCAGCTCGTTCACCAGTGCCGCTGGGGTGAGTGTTTCAGCGATTTGGGTGAAATTCTTGAAGTCGGTGAAAAGCACCGTGGCCTCGGGGAATTGCTGCGCCGTAGCAGCGCCCTTTTCTTTCAGCTCCTTGGCCACCTCCACGGGCATGATGTTGTAGAGCAGTTCGTCCGAGCGTTGCCGCTCCTCTTCGATGACCTTGTTTTGCTTCGCAAGCAGGTTGGTAGATTTCTTTTTGGCTTGGTAACGGAGGAAAAATGCGATGGACAACAAAATCGTAAAAAACGCCGCAATGCCAAGCAAGTAGATGATGTACTTGCCACGCTCCTGGGCTAATTCGGCATTTTCGAGGGCGAGGTCTTTTTGCTCGATTGCCAGCGAGTCCATTTTCTGGCGTGCCTTCAATGAATCAACAATGATGCGGCTTTCTGCTGCGAGGTACAGGGCTTTCAATCGCTCTGCGGAGACGGCCTTGATTTTCTCTTCTTTCTTCGAAATTTCCTCCTCCACCATCTGCTTTTCAGACTCCAGTTCCCGCTGTCGCTCTGTGAGCAGGGTCTTGTCTTCCCGCAAAATGTCTCGCTCGGTGGAGATGTGCTCCTTGTCTTTGGTGACAGCACCAATTTCTCCTTCTAGCCGTCTTTTTTCCTGCAACAACTGCTGCATTTCCCGCTCCAGTTGGCTCTTCTCCCGGTCAATCTGGTTCTTTTGCACGTCATACTGGGCCTGCATTTCGCTGATGCTCTTGCCGCCTTTTTTGCTGAAATAATCGAACGCTTCCTGCACCACTTGCAGGGCCTTTCGCTCGTTGCGGTCTTTCTGCAGTAAGCGGCTGCGTTGGTCCACGGTCTTGATGATGAGGTCGGCATCGTTGGCCTGCATGGCAAACTTGGTGGCCGTGCCGAGCCAGATGTCTTCGTTGCGGTCATCACGGGTGCGGGCGTAAGCCCTGGCCACGAGGTACGATGCCTCAGCGGCCATGCCGTTGTTCTGGGTTTCGAGCGCCTTCTGGTGGGCGGCCTTTCCGTACTCAACCGATTTTTTGGCGTCCTTTTTCAGCCACTCGGTGGCAAGTTGGTAGTTGAGCGTCATTTTCTCCTTGGCAGAAGTGGCGGCTTTGAGCTGCTGTTCCAGTTGCTCGATGCTCTGCCCAAAGGACAATTTTGCCAACAGCGTAAAAATCAATAACAGGGTATATTTCGTCATCAGTGAGTGAATGTTGATTGAAAACGACGGCTTGGAGCCGCCAAAGATGCAATGTTTTCGTTACCCGTTTGGTTGATTTTGGGATAGGAATTTTATTGGCCTAAAACTGCTAGTCATATTTTCCCACAACGAATTTGCTCAAATCCGGCTTGCGTTTCCGCTTCCTTTTCGCCTCAAAATCATACACCACCTGTCCCAACTGACTGAAAAACGGCAGCCCCACCGACTCGTACTCGTACTGGTCGTCGTTGAAAATGCCGTCGGCGTTCACGTGGATAGTAGCAGCGAGGAAGAACTCCACACCCGCCTCAAAGTCCACGATGTACGCTACATCGGTCAGGAAGCCATAGGCCCAACCTACTTTGTTGAAAATGCGAACATTCGGCGGCATACGCTCATGCTCCTTGCGGTCGCCAAAGATGAAAAACTTGCAGTAATGATCGGGCTCGTGGTCGTACTTAGGGTATTGGCTTTCTAGCGGTTTTTCGGACATCACTTGGTACAAGAAACGGTAGTCATCCTCCGTCAAATCAAAGCGCCGTGCAGGCGGCACGGCCTCCGGGAAGATGACGGCTTGCAACATATCGTGGAAGGCTTGGAGCGAAACATAGTTCTTCTTGGAAAAATCGAAGGGGCGACTAATGAGTGAATCGCCATCGTAAAAGCCCCGACCCCGCAGCGTTTCCTCCAGTCGAAAGTTAGTCTCGACTCGGCTGTACACCTCGCCTTGGTGGTACAGCATTTTTTCACCTTCGTAAAAACTGACGGGGTTCGTGTGGCGGTTTGCCTCCTCGTCGAAGCCAGCCACGCCGAGGCGGTGCACGATTCGGACGTCCTCGTAGCCCTTCGCCCAAAGCCCCTCGTTTAGCGCCTGCTGCCCGACGAACTCGTAGAGACGGTTGCTGGCATCGTTGTCGCTGACGAGGAAGATTTTTTTCACGTATTGCGCCACAGAAGGCAGGCCGCTGGCGGTGGTAGAATCGGTTTCAGCAGCAGTTTGTGGCGGGCGAGCAGCACCGCTCTTCATCACCGATTTTTTATCCAAATCTTTGATTTTCAGCCGATTGAGCTTCTCCAATGCCATGAATGCAATCGGCATTTTCACTGTGCTGGCCGGGTAGAAGTAGCGGTTTTTATCTAACTGAAAACTATGCTGGGTGAAGTGCGGGAAATTGTGCTTGTCCCTGTCAATTTGGGTGTAAATAATCTGGATGTCATACTGTTCTGGGTTGCCGAGCAGCTCTTGGAAAGCGGTTGGGCGGGACTTCATCAGCTTGAGCAGCAGATCCTTTTGTGCCATAAGCGGCAAGATGTTGGTCACCAAAAAAAGGAAAACGAGGCACCTGCGGTTCATCTTGTTTTTGCCACAAGATAGAAGAAATGAAAATTGAGAAATTAGAAAATTGAAACGCAATTATCACCGAACTTCTCGCCCGCTTACAGCAACCGCACCCCCTGCAAATGCCAGTCGCCACGAGGGACGAAATTGGCAAGCTGCACCTGCACGGAGTGTTCCTCGTAGTCGAATTGGTACTCGCTGAGCAGGAGGTCGTCACCCAGCGATTTCTGTTGTTCGGTGCTGCCGGTAAGCCTGCCGAGTTGGGTAGTGTAGTCAAGTAGCACGCCCTGCACCATGCCCAGCAGTTCGTCTTGCGACATGTTTTGGCTGGCAGTTTCAAGCGCAAGATTTGATAGTTCGATGGATAAACTCAATGATTTCATGGTTGTTTTGAATTAGCGAAATGCAATGCCTCCCTTTGTATTTGTTTTTTTGAGGTGAATGGGTAACTGGATTTTAGGTTAAATTCGTTCTCTTTGCCCTTTCTTTTATCATTTACGAAAAATTGCGGCGCTTAGATTTTTGAACATGACACGAAAGCAGAAAAAACCATTCATCATTGAAAACGTCGAGATAACCGGCATGGCCGACAAAGGCCGAGGCATTGGCCGGGACGCCACCGGGCGGGTTGTTTTCAGCGAACACGTAGCGCCCGGCGATGTGGTGGACGTGCATGTGACCAAGAAAAAACCAGAGTACGTGGACGGCTACGCCATCCACTACCACCGCCGCTCGCCCGATAGGGTGGAACCTTTTTGTGAGCACTTCACGCTCTGTGGTGGCTGCCGCTGGCAGCACCTTAGCTACGAGGCTCAGGTTCACCACAAAGAGCAAGTAGTGCAGGACGCCATCCGCCGGATTGGCAAAATTCGGGAGGGCGACTTCCTGCCCATTGTGCCCTGTGCCGAATCGGTGTACTACCGCAACAAGCTTGAGTACGCTTTTTCCAACAAAACTTGGATAACAAAGGCCGAAATTGACGCTGGCATCTCCAACCGCCAGAACGTGCTGGGGTTCCACCGCCCCGGTGCCTTCGACAAAATCGTGGACGTCAAGCACTGCTGGCTCCAAGCCGACCCCTCCAACGCCCTGCGCCTCACCGTGAAGGCCGTGGCCGACGAGATGGGCCTCAGCTACTACGACTTGATGGTGAACGAGGGCTTCATGCGGCACATCATGATACGCCTGACCACGCTCGGCGAGCTGATGCTCATCGTGAGCTTCCACAAAAACGACCCAAAAAAAATAAAGCCGTTCCTAGATGCTGTCATCGAGCGGACGCCAGCGTTGACCAGTCTTTTTTACTGCATCAACCCCAAGCTGAACGACTACGTGGGCGACCTCGACATGGTGAACTATTTCGGCAAAGCGTTCATCGAAGAGCAACTGGGGCACGTGCGATTCAAGATTGGCCCCAAATCGTTTTTCCAGACCAACTCCAAGCAGGCCAAGGTGCTTTACGACAAGGTGGTGGAGTTTGCTGGTCTGACTGGCAACGAAAATGTCTATGACCTCTACACAGGTGTGGGTAGCATAGCACTCTACGTGGCCAAATACTGCAAGCAGGTAGTGGGCATCGAGGAAGTACCGGAGGCCATCGTGGACGCCAAGGAAAACGCCCAAATGAACAACACGGAGAACTGCGTTTTCTACGCTGGTGACGTGAAGAACATCCTCACTGCCGAGTTTGCCGAAAAGCACGGAAAGCCCGACCTCGTCATTACCGACCCGCCCCGTGCGGGTATGCACGCCGCTGTGGTCAACATGTTCTTGGAATTGGAGGCTCCAAAAATCGTGTACGTGAGTTGCAACCCCGCCACGCAGGCCCGTGACCTGAATCTTTTGAAGGAAAAATATAAGATGGTGAAAATCCAGCCAGTGGACATGTTCCCGCACACGCACCACGTTGAGACGGTGGCGCTGTTGGAGCTAAGAGTTGGCAGTTCGACAGGCAGTTGACAGTTTTTTAGCCCGCCTCTGCTACAAACGACGAGGGGATGGAGTCTTATGCAGATTCCATCCCCTCGTTTTTTAATAGACCCCGACTTGTAGGCTGCCGAACTGACTGCCAACTGTCGAACGGCCAACTCTTTTACTCCCCGACCTTCCTTCCCTTCGCCACCCTTGAGTTCACGTCCACTTTGTTGATCTTGCGCAAATCAACAAGCAAGGCGGCGTAGGCATTGTCGGAAGAGACCCGCCAATTCTTGTTGTCGTAAGTGACGGAGCCGGTGCGGCGGTCCCAGTCAGAGGCAAGCAGCACAAAACGGTCGCTGTATTTGGGGCTGGGGCCAAAAATCAAGTAACGCTCGTTGCTTTCCTCGAAACCGATAGCGAAGCGGTCTTCCTTTGGGCTGAACAGGTAAGCTCCCGGTGTACCCTTCCGAATTACCACCTCCTCAATTTGGCGACCATCCTCAATCTTGATTTTGCCAGAAACGATTTCCCGGTCGCCACCGGTAATCTCCCTTTTCATCACGATGTCCTGCGAGACGTAGAATTGGATTTTCTTCAGCTCGTCTTCTGTCCAGCGGTAGCGTTCGTTGAGGTCTTCGGTAAAGTAGGAGAGTTTGTTGGAGCAAGCACTGAAAAGTACCGTGCCGACCAAGGCCAAAAGCACCAAATGTTGTGTTTTCATAAAATGACTTTAGATGTTTTTGTGAAAAAGATGCGAAAAACAGGGAATACCCCCTATTTGATTCACCCGGAAAAAATAAACAGATTTCCGGCAGAAGTGCTAGTAAATTAAGGGTCTTTAACCGCAGATTAACGGTTTTTAACGTCACAGTCTTTGAAAAACAGCTGTTTTTTGCTCCTTGCTGCCACCGACATTTGTCCTGTGTTCAATAATAATGGTCTCAAGAAAGATTCAAGGTCTTACATCACGTGCAAAGTTGGTCTCACAAAAAAACTAGGGTTTCACATCACGTAGAATTTGGTCTCACAAAAAGTATTGGTCTCACAAAAAAACTGGGAAGTCCCAAAGGAGGTTTTTTAAAACAACAAAAAACAACCAAGTTTGGGAAAAGCGGTGGCTGCGAAAGCAGCACCGCTTTTTGTTTTTTAGCGCAAATTGGTTCCTAATTGCCCAATCTTCCCGCCACGACGCAAGTCTTCTTCGCTTCCCGCACAGTCCCGTCCGGGTTGAAAAGCTCCAATGCCAGCACGTAAATTCCAATTCTTGCCCTCGTGCCGTCATCCGTGTCACCGTCCCAGCGCAGGAAGCCCTCAGTGGCGAGCAGTTCGTTGTTGGTGAGCACCTTGACCAAACGACCCTCTGCATCAAAAATGCGCACTTTGGCGGTGTAGCCCGTTTTGTCAGTTTTGTAATTGATGGCCAAAAAATCCAGGTAGCCATCTCCATCAGGTGAGAAGGTCGGTTCTGGGATTTCAAAAAAATCATCACCAATTACTTGGTTGTCAAAGAATTGCGAATTGCGGTAGGTTGGCGTAGCCCAGCCTGCATCCTTTGCTGCAGAGTGCCAGTTGGCAGGATCCTGCGTCGTGCCATCGGGGTGAAGGCGCTCCAACGAGACCCCATCCGCGTCGTCGAGCAGTGGGTGGTGGAGGTCTTCCGAATAATCGAAGGCATCAATGATGACGGCACCGGTCTGCCCGGCTCGGAAGAGCGTCACGTTTCCGGCATCGTCATTGAACGAGGGCAAGTCGTTTGTTATGAGGAAGTCGGGGGTTTGCACCGTGTAGCGACTTAGAATGTCGGCAGGGTTCTCCGTATAAACAACATACTCACCAGGAAAAATGAGGCGGTCGGTGGCCACATCGGCAGTGACCGTATCCACGCCCACTTCGAGATTCCCGATAACGAGTTCACCGAGGTTCAAGACTTTTGCGGAGCGGTTGTAAACCTCGATAAAATCATCGCCACCCGTGTACGGATTAAACAGTATCTCATTGATTATCAAATCGTTGGGTTCAATGGGCGCTGGCAATGCGAAGGTCAAAGTAGCCGTTCCAGAGAGTGCATTGCCGGAGCAGTCGGCCACGTTTTGCACAGTCACTTCGTAAAAAATACTCGACTGGAGCGGCCCGCTCAGTTGCAGCACTACCACGAAATTGAAAGGGGGCAAAAAACTGGCAGACACCACGCCCAGACCGCCGCTGATACTGTAGTTGGCGGGGTCGGTGGCTGAAGCTGCGTCAAGTTTTTCATCGAAAAAAAGCTGCACCTCGTTCGGGTTGGCGGTGCTGGCGAACACGCTGGTAAGTACCGGGGCAGTCTGGTCGGGGGTGGGGTCCAGCACGGAATTTGGCTGGCCGGGCGTACCACCAAGCAGGTTCACGCTGGCCCGCCAGTTGGCCGACCCACGGCACGGTGCCAACGGGCTTACCAGTTCGAGCGACCAGCCACCGTCCTGCTTTTGGGCATCGCCGTACCACTCCAGCCTGTAGCTGACTTGATGGACGACATTGTCATCGGGGTTGCTGAGGCTGAGGTCGTCGCCGATGTTGGTGAGTGCTGGGAAACTAGTCAGGCCCAGCACATTGCCGAAGGCCGACATCGAGTCCACGTTCGAGTCGTCGCAAACGATGAGGTAAGCACCGGGCAGCAGTTGGTAGCTTGGAAAAAGCTGCGGCGTACCACCGCTCGAAAAACGGAAGCCAGCGAGGTCGAGCACCTTGTTGCTTCGGTTGTACAACTCGATATACTCCACAGCGGGTAGTGCCACGGACGGCGTGGGGTCGGCCATGATTTCATTGATCAGAATATCGTACTCCACTGCCTCAGCCAGCTCGATGTAGGTAAAACTAACAGTTTGCGAAGCGGAAACATTGCCCACCAAATCGGCTAACTCGTTGGTAGTCAGGATGTAAGTCGTTAGGTTTTGTAGTGGGGAGGCAAGCGAGAGGTGAACGAGCGTTTTGTCCGCTGCATCCAAGAATGCGGCGACGGGCTGCCCAATGCTGTTGTCCAGCGAATAGTTGGAAGGGTCGGAGGCAGTGGTTTCATCCAAGTTTTCACCAAAAAAAACATCTACCTCGGTGGCGGAAATGGGCGTGGCAGAGAGCAGCACAGGCGCTTGGGTATCGGGCAGCAGCGGCTGCACGTTGATGTCGTCAAAGAAAAACTTATCTTTTCTGGTGGCCGTGTAGAGGCAGTGAAAGCCAAAAAACTGGCTTCCACCGGGGTAGGTAGCATCGGTCGTTTCAAATTGGGGCACGAGGTTTTGCCCGCCACCGTAGTCGGCCGAAAGCTTCCAGACACCGCCCACCTCACGGGTCATGCGCAGCCGCACCTCAGGCGAGCTGGCCACGCCGCCCGCTGTGGCGGAGGCGAGCAGGGTCGGCGTCCCAGCATCCTGCCTGAAGAGCTGGAGGGCGTCTGCGCTGCCATCGGCACCGGCGAGGAGGTAGTAGCCGCTACCAGTGAGTAGGTCAGGCGAGTCGGACTGGAGGTAGATGCGCAGGCGGTTGCCGTTCGATGGGTCGAAATCGAGCCGGAAGTAGAGTTCCCAAACGGCGCTGTCGGCGATGGTGGTGGGCAGGTAGAGCAGCGAGGTACCAGCATCGGGAGCGTTGAGTTGAAGCTCAAATGCCGCATTCACCTGAAACTCGGCGGCGTCACCTTGCCAAGCGGGGTTGGCAATGAGGTCGCCATCGGAGAAGTCGTCAGAGATTTGGGCATGGGCGGAAAACGCTGCCACCGTGGCAATCAGAAGCAAGACCAGTGGCCGAAGGCACGAGAAAGCAAATGGGTGGTTAACTCGAAAAAATCGCATTCAGGTTTGTTTTGCGGAGCAAGGTAAGAAAAGGTGTGGAGGTATGGAGGTATGTTGGCGTACGGCATTACGCATACCTCATACCTTCGTACCTCCCTAGTTATCCACAATCTGTTGGTTATTTTTGCCAACTTATTCTATGTCAAAGTTTACTTTTGCGCAAATTCAAGAAAATCAGTCAGTTTTATGAAATTCAGCGTTTCCTCTTCCGAACTACTCAAGCAACTCCAAATCGCCAGCGGCGCCATTGCCAGCAGCCCGGTGCTGCCCATCCTTGACGACTTTCTTTTTACGATAAAGAAAAATGAGCTGACCATCTCCGCCACCGACCTCGAAACTTCCATCACCAACAAGGTGGAAGTCATGTCCGATGGCGACGGTGCTGTGGCTATCCCCGCCAAAATCCTGCTTGACACGCTGAAGGCACTGCCCGACCAGCCCATCACCATCGCCGTGGACGACGAGACTTATGGCATTACCATCACCTCGGCCTACGGCAAATACCGCCTAGCAGGGGAGAACGGCCAGGACTACCCCCGAATCCCCGAATCTGACCGGGTGGACTCGGTAAACGTACCCGCCTCGACGCTCATCAAGGCCATCAACAAGACGCTGTTCGCCACCAGCAACGACGAACTGCGCCCAGCCATGACCGGTGTGTACGTCTCCCTCGATTTCAGCAAAATGACTTTCGTGGCCACCGACGCCCACAAACTCGTGCGCTACACCTTCCAAGGCATCGCCAGCGAAGTGGCTACCTCGTTCATCATCCCCAAAAAGGCGCTCAACCTGCTGAAAAACGCATTGCCCGCCGATGCTGATGTGAAAATGTCCTTTGACAAGGCCAACGCTTTTTTCACCTTCGGCAATACGCACCTCGTTTGCCGCCTGATTGACGCCCGCTACCCAGACTACAACGCCGTCATCCCCGTGGACAACCCGAACACGCTGGCCATCCGCCGCTCCGACCTGCAAAGCTCGCTCAAGCGCATCGCCATTTACGCCAACAAAACGACCAACCAAGTCATCCTCGACATCGCACCGGACAGCCTGACCGTCTCCGCCCAAGACCTCGACTTCTCAAACGAGGCCAACGAGCAGCTTTCCTGCACCTACGAGGGCGCACCGCTCACCATCGGTTTCAACGCCAAGTTCCTCGTGGAAATGCTCGGCGTGATGGAGTCCGACGAGGTGAAACTGGAGCTGTCCACCCCCAGCCGCGCTGGCATCCTGCTCCCTGCCGAACCCACTGAGGGCGAAGAGATACTAATGCTGGTGATGCCCGTGATGTTGAGCAATTGATGTTCTACTATTGCTGTACCGTTGAATTGCTTTATTGCTACATGATTTCGCAACCTTGTTGTTCAATTGTCCCGCTGAAACAATACAGCAATACAACAATGAGGCAATGAATCCCTTCCTCCGCCTGCTTTCCCACCTGAAAAACTACAAGCCGCTGCTTGTGGGAAACATCGTGTGCAACCTGCTCATGGTCGCATTCTCGGTGGTGAGCATCCCGGCCATCATCCCGTTCCTCAACATCCTGCTCGACCAGCAGCCGCTCGTGACAGCAGCGCCCGATACGCTCACGCTCGACAATGCGAAGGAGCACGTCAATTTTTACCTCAGCCAAATCATAGCCGAAAATGGCAAGCGCACGGCACTGGCCTACGCCCTCGGCCTCGTATTGGTGCTGTATTTTTTCAAAAACATCTTCCGCTACTTGTCGCAATTCTTCCTCTCGCCCGTGCGCAACGGCGTTGTGCGGGACATCCGGCAGGAGCTGTACGACAAAATGCTGGCGCTGCCCCTCGCCTACTTCTCCGAGGAGCGAAAAGGCGACCTGCTGGCCCGCATGTCCGTGGACGTGCAGGAGGTCGAGTCGAGCATCCTCAACGTGCTGGAGAGCATCATCCGGGAGCCGCTGATGATTGTCGGCGCTTTCGGGTTCATGGTGTATGTCAACCCAAACATGACGCTGTTCGTGCTGGTGCTGCTGGCCTTTACGGGGCTGGTCATCGGGCGGGTGGGCAAGCTGCTCAAGCGGCAGTCGAGGCTGGTGCAGGAGCGGCTCGGCGGGCTGCTCTCGATGATGGAAGAGGGCATCGGCGGGTTGCGCATCATCAAGGGGTTCAATGCGGAGGGGTTCCAGTCCGACCATTTCCGAAGGGAAAACAACGAGTACCGCAGGCTGCTGGTGCGGCTGCTCTGGCGACGTGACCTTTCGTCGCCGCTCACCGAGTTCCTCGGCGTGGCAACAGTAGCCGTGCTTATCTGGTACGGTTACAACGAGGTGGACAAAGGGCAGCTCACTGTGCCCACGTTCTTCGCCTTGTTACTGGCATTTTTTAGCATGATTGAACCAGCGAAGAAGTTTGCCGCCGCATTTTACAACGTGCAAAAAGGCATGGCCGCCGTGGAACGCATTGACAGCATCCGGCAAGCCGATTTGCGGATTTTGGAAAAACCAGACGCCAAGCCCATATCCAGTTTTCAGGAAAAAATAGAGCTGCGAAACGTCGGTTTTGCTTATGCAAACAGCAACCGCAGTGCTGTGGAAGATATTAACTTGACCATTGCGAAGGGGAAAATCGTGGCGCTAGTCGGGCCATCTGGTGCCGGCAAAAGCACCCTCGCCGACCTGCTCCCTCGCTTCTATGACGTGACCTCCGGTGAAATCCTACTCGATGGCACCAACATCACGGACTATCGCCTGCGTGACCTCCGCTCGCTGATGGGCATCGTGACGCAGGAGCCGGTGCTGTTCAACGACACCATTTTCAACAACATCGCCTTCGGCATGACGGGCGTTACGCAGGCCGCCGTGGAGCAGGCCGCCCGCATCGCACATGCCCACGACTTCATCCTCGCCACCCCGAACGGCTACCAGACCAACATCGGAGACCGTGGCGTGAAACTCAGCGGTGGCCAGCGCCAACGACTCACGCTAGCCCGCGCTGTGCTGGCCAATCCGCCCATCCTCATCCTCGACGAGGCCACTTCCGCCCTCGATTCCGAGTCGGAGCGGCTGGTGCAAGATGCCCTCGATGTGTTGATGAAAAACCGCACGAGTATCGTCATTGCCCACCGCCTAAGCACGGTGCAGCACGCCGACGAAATCGTGGTGATGAAGGATGGAAAAATCATCGAGCGAGGTTCGCACGACGAACTTATGCTTCGGGGTGGGGAATACGAGAAGCTGGTAGAACTGCAGTCGTTTTGACGCTACTTCACGATTTCGTACTCTGTCCGCCGATTCTGTCGCCTACCCTCCTCTGAGTCATTGCTAGCCGCAGGTACCGTTTCACCGAAACCCTTGAACTTCAAGCGACTGGCATCAATGCCGTTTTGGGTCAGGTAGTCGTGAACCGCCTTTGCCCGGTCAGTTGACAACTTTAGGTTGTCAGCATCTGAGCCGACATTGTCTGTGTGGCCGTTGATTTGAATTTTCAGCGAGGGGTTCTCATCCAGCAACTTTTTCAGACGGGCCAGCTCCACGAGGCTTTCCTGCCGGAGCGCCGCAGAACCCGTTTCGAAGAAGACGTTTTTCAGGACGATTGGCTTGGCCACTGGTGCATTTCCAGCATCTGGCAAGCCAGTAGGCACGGGCGTCAATGCGATGTTCAGCTGAAAAGGTTTGTCCACCGTGCCCGGTTCGGTGAGGGCAAAGTTTTCGGAGTAAAACAGGTATTTTTCCTTGGAAACATTGAGGGCGTAGTTGCCGCCAGCAGGCAGCGTGACGAGGAATTCCCCATCAGCCTCTGTGGTTGCAGCAGCGTAAACTTTGCCGGAACCTAGTTCCACGAACTCCACTTGGGCAACGATGCTTTTCTTCGTCACAGCATCCGTCACGGCAGCCTCCACGTAGGTGACGGGCTGCGGCCTGAACTGAACAGGCAGTTCGAAGCTGTAAATATCTGTCGTACCCTTTCCTTGAGGGTTGTCAAAGGAGGAAGTGCCTTTTTTCACGTTGAGCACATCGGTGGCGAAGTAGGCCGTCGTACCATCCAAACTAACCGAAAGTGCCCCTTCGTTGCCATCTGAATTGATGGGATAACCAAGGTTTTGCGGCTCACCCCAAGTGCCATCAGCTTGCTTGCGAGAGAGGTACAGGTCGAAGCCTCCCATGCCGGGGTGGCCATTGGACATGAAGTAAAGCGTTTGTCCATCGGCGTGCATAAACGGCGATTGCTCTTCGCCGGGCGTGTTCACCGGGGCACTAATGTTTTTTGGTTCACCCCACTTGCCGTTGGGCTGTCGTTGGCTCAACCAGATGTCCTTGCCACCTTTGCCGCCGCTGCGTTCAGAGGTAAAAAACAGCGCTTTACCATCACTCGAAAGGCTAGGCTGCGACTCCCAGCCGGGCGTGTTCACTGGGGCACCGAGATTGCGCACTGCCGTCCACTTGCCATTTTTCAGCTCCGCAAAAAATAGGTCGCAGCCACCAACACCATCTCGGCGGTGGCAGGCAGTGAAGACAAGGAACTTGCCATCGGCGCTGATGCTCTGCGCACCTTCGTTGTTGGGAGTGTTCACGGCTTCCATCGGTTTGCCGGGCTGCCATTCACCATTCACCTTTTTGCTGCTGTAGAAGTCTTCCTGTCCACCCCGAAAAGCGGTGTAAATCAACACTTCTCCATCGGCAGTCAGTGTGGGCAAGTATTCGGCATCGGGCGTGTTGACGTTTGGACCGAGGTTTTTTGGCTCAAACGGCACAGGGTTCTTGTAAGCTTCCGCAGCAAACTTGACGTTGCGGAGGTAGGATTCGGCCTTAGCCTTGCGGCTTGGGCTTATTTTGGGAGCATTAGTCAAAAAATATTCGAAATGCGCCGCCGATTCATCGTATTTGTCGAGGTCAAACTCCACAATGGCGAGGCTGTAAAAAACCCCTGGCTCGTAAGTAGAGTCAATGGCGAGGGCCTTTTCGTAGCCCCGCTCTGCTTCATCCAATTTTAGTTGCTGGTTCTTGACATTGGCCCACTGGATTTGGGCATCAATAAAACTGGGATCCAATTTCAGCGCCTTTTCAAAATCCTCAACCGCATCATCGAACTGTTCAAGGTTGGCCATGCGCATTCCACGGTCGTAGATGGTTTTTAGCTTGTCATTGGCTGTTTTGGTGGTGGTGAATTTCTTTTGGGCAAATGCTTGTGAGCAGAGGACAAGAAACAGGAAAAGGCTTAGAAATCGAATCATGTTATTTGGAAGCAAGATTTTGATTGGCAACTGAAGTTGATTGTATTGTCGAGACGGCATTTGTCGTCAACCGTTTGCAGCCAAGCACAAGAGAAACGCCCGAAAAGCTACGGAGATTGCTGCGGCCTTCACAAAATTAAAAAAGGCCACCGTTGTAGCGGCAGCCTTTCATTTTCATTTTGCATTGCGATTTCACGCAATGGCTTCCAATATGTCAGCTGCTTTTTTGAAACCAAGCTCAGCTGCTTCCTTGAAGTCATTCACAAAGCCGCTTTCGCCAGCTTTTTGGCGAGCCAAGCCCCTGTTGAAAAACTGCTCGGCTTTCGAAGGCGCTTCTTCCCGCTGTATTTCAAAGCCAATCATGTTGTTGTAAATCTTCACGGCATCATTGTACTGACCAATCTCGTACAAAGCCTTGCCATAGTTGAAAAGCACGTTCTTCTGCCATTTGTAGTTCGGATCGTCCTGCGTGAAGTGGCGATTGGTCACCAGTTTCAGCTCAAAAATGGCCTTCTCAAACTCGCTGAGTTGGAGGTGCAACTCACCTTTTAGCCTGCGAGCACTCCAATATACTGGCTGGTGCGGGATGGACTTGGCAATGGCAATTTCCAAGTCAGCCAATGCTCCTTGAATATCATTTTTCTTCACCTTGGTATTTGCACGACCCCAGTAGGCATCGGGCATATTCGGATTGATGTCAATGCTTTTTGTGAAATCGTACATGGCATCGTCAAAGTTGCGCAACCGATAGTTCACGTAACCCCGGCGTTCGTAAGCAAGGGCATGGCGCTCGAATTTGTCGATGGCACGGTTCAGCGAGTTCATGGCTTCTTCCTCCATGCCTTTTTCCTTGACCAACTCACGACCTTGGATGAAGGCTTGGGTAGCCGACTTGTCGCCCGCAGGCTCAATGACCCGCTGGTCAACAATTTTACCCTCTTGGATGACCCATGCCTTCAGGTCGCCAGCCACGGCATAGCCAGCCACGTACTCAAGCAGGTTGAGGGTGTTCTTCCAACTTTTTTCAGGGCACTCTTTGATGTAACGAGGAATGGAAAGGATGAAGGATTCTTCTTGGAAAACCTCTTCCGCTTTGAGGAGGATGTCATTGCGGTAATAATTCTCCGTTCGGTGCTGATACAACTTCAACACTTGCTCATAACTTCTGGGATTGCCAAACTCAAGGCAACCGGAGAGGATAGTTTTGTACGTGGCGTTCATTTCGCTGCTGTTTTTTTCGCTGTTAAAAAATTTGTTTTCCGACTGTTGTGTAGTTCCTCAAGCACCGGCTGAGTAATCCTTTCTTCTTAAACATGAGTTTGTCTTGCTGTAACGCTTTTACCGGTAAGCAAAAAATGCAATCTTTACAGCCAATTTGTATCAGTAAGAATTTTACTCGCTACAGTCTTCTCAATAGTATTCTTTCACAAACGCTCCTATGGGAAAGGAGCTCAATTCTAGGTGTGCATCACAAAAAAGCATAGGAGCTACAAAAGTCGAAAAAAAAAATAAACAACCAAATTTATTGGCAGAAAAAGTGAAAAAATAGTTTTTGGAATAAAAAAGCTGTCTTGAAAAGTTATTGATACCACTCCTTTTGCGATACAAGCCATTTTCATTTCAAAACCTTACGAAATGTCGTTTCATTTAATTTTGACGCAGCCAACGAACCTACCATTTTTTTGCGCTCAGTGTTCTTTCGGCAGTCACTTACCATTCCGTACCTTTGCCATGCTGAACAACGAATAAAAATCCTAACCGCATGGATAAGACCCAACAAGGTGCCGTTTCGCTTTCTGTGAAAAACGGCGTCGCTATTATCGAATTTTCGCACCCCGCCCAAAACTCGCTGCCAAGCAGGCTGCTCTCCGAACTAGTAAAGGCCATTGAAGCAGCCGGGGCCGATAAAAACTCGCATATCGTCGTGCTGCGCAGTGCTGGCGACCGCACATTCTGTGCCGGGGCCAGTTTCGACGAACTTTCGGCCATCCGTGACTTCGAGACAGGCAAGCGCTTCTTTCTCGGCTTCGCCAACGTCATCAACGCCATGCGGCGCTGCCCCAAGCTGATCATCGGGCGGGTACAAGGTAAAGCCGTTGGCGGAGGCGTGGGACTTGCCGCCGCCGCCGACTATTGCATGGCGACCCAATGGGCGACCGTTCGCCTCAGTGAATTGGCCGTGGGCATCGGCCCATTCGTGGTGGGGCCTGCTTGTGAACGTAAACTGGGCCTATCGGCTTTCAGCCAAATGGCCATCAACGCCACTGAGTGGCAAACGGCATACTGGGCAAAAGAAAAAGGGCTATTCACTGAGGTATTCGAGAAAGTGGAGCAAATGGACGACTACTTGGAGCGTTTCACCCAAACCCTCGTCAACTCCAGCCCGGAGGCCATGCAGGAACTGAAGCAAATTTTCTGGCAGGGCGCCGAACATTGGGACACCCTGCTCGATCAGCGGGCGGCCATCAGCGGGCGGCTGGTGCTGTCCGATTTCACACGAAATGCGATTGAGGCGTTTAAAGCAAAATCTTGAAACCGAATTTGCACCTAACCAAATCATGATTTTGAGCAAAACCAATATCAAAAAAGATACCCTTCAGACCGCTTTCCGCCACATGGCAACAGCCAAGTGCATGACGGAAGTTTATGAGGAGAACTTCAAATTCGTAGCAAAGTACGTGCATGCCACCAGCCGGGGTCACGAGGCAGCGCAGATAGCCTTGGGTCTTCAACTTCAGCCACAGGACTGGGTAGCCCCTTACTACCGCGATGACTCCATATTGCTTTCCATTGGCATGAAGCCCTACGACCTCATGCTCCAACTCATGGCCAAGCGGGACGACCCCTTCTCCGGTGGTCGCAGCTACTACTCACACCCTAGTCTTCGTGACGACGATAAGCCTAAAATACCGCACCAGTCCTCTGCCACTGGCATGCAGGCCATACCGACGACGGGGGTGGCGATGGGGCTTCAGTATTTGGAGGTTGCCAACCAATCACCAATCACCAATCACCAATCACCAATCGCAGTTTGTTCTTTGGGCGATGCCTCCGTCACGGAAGGCGAGGTGGCCGAAGCGCTGCAAATGGCCGCACTCAAACAGCTGCCTATCCTATACTTCGTGCAGGACAACGGCTGGGACATCTCCGCCAATGCCGCCGAAACCCGTGCGCAAGATGCCGCCGAGTATGTCCGGGGCTTCCATGGCATCGAGGCACGCCGCATGGATGGAAGCGACTTCATGGCCTGCTACGCCACTTTGCAAGAAGTCATCGAAACAATGCGGCGAGAGCGCAGGCCGTTCCTCGTACACGCCAAAGTGCCACTGCTCAACCACCACACTTCCGGAGTGAGGAAGGAATGGTACCGCGACGATTTGGAGGAAGCGCAAAGCCGCGACCCGTACCCTATTTTTCGAAAACAGTTGTTGGAGGAAGGATTTTCCGAAGGAGATTTGAAAAAAATAGAAGCTGAGGCCCGAAAAATAGTTGAAGCTGACTTCGAAAAAGCCAAAGCCGCCGAAGACCCACACCCCTCCGACCTCTACACCCACGACTTCGCCCCGACGCCCATCACCGAAGAGCAGGGCGAGCGGGAGCCAGCCAACGGTGAGGTGAAGGTGATGGTGGACTGCGCACTTTTCGCCATTGATGAACTGATGCACAAGCACCCGGAATGCTTGCTGTACGGTCAAGACGTTGGCCGCAGGCTCGGTGGCGTGTTCCGGGAGGCGGCCACGTTGGCCGAGAAGTTCGGCGACCACCGGGTGTTCAACACGCCCATCCAAGAGGCGTTTATCATCGGCAGCACGGTGGGCATGAGCGCTGTTGGGCTGAAGCCCATCGTGGAAGTGCAGTTCGCCGACTACATCTGGCCGGGGCTGAACCAGCTCTTCACCGAGGTGAGCCGCTCGTGCTACCTTTCCAATGGCAAATGGCCCGTGAGCTGCATTATCCGGGTGCCCATCGGAGCCTACGGCAGCGGCGGGCCATACCATTCGAGCAGCGTGGAGTCGGTTTTGACAAATATCCGGGGCATCAAAATCGCCTACCCCAGCAACGGCGCCGACCTGAAAGGGCTGATGAAAGCAGCCTATTACGACCCAAATCCAGTCGTCATTTTGGAACATAAAGGTTTGTACTGGTCAAAAGTGCATGGCACGGAAGCTGCCCGCTGCATCATGCCCGCCGAGGATTATGTGTTGCCTTTCGGCAAAGCCCGCACTGTGGTTTCCGCTTCACAAAATGAGGTGGAAAAAGGCCGCTCGATGGCCGTCATCACCTACGGCATGGGCGTACACTGGGCGCTGAACGCCGCCAAGCAATACCCTGGCCGGGTGGAGGTACTCGA
The DNA here is from genome assembly GCA_964442355.1 of uncultured Saprospiraceae bacterium. GTDB lineage: Bacteria > Bacteroidota > Bacteroidia > Chitinophagales > Saprospiraceae > UBA6168. The sequence goes on from CAYTZS010000001.1 coordinate 89,380, forward strand.
CCTGCGCACCCTGTACCCGCTCGACGAAGCAGCCATGTACGAGGCCGCCAAGCGCCACGGAAAATGCCTCGTGGTGACGGAAGAACCAGTGAACAGCACCTTCGCCCAAAGCATCGCCGCCCGCATTTCTGAAAACTGTTTTCAATGGTTGGATGCACCCGTGAGGACGCTCGGCGCCAAGAACATGCCTGCTGTGCCGCTCAACGAAACACTCGAACGGGAGATGATTCCTTCCATTGAGAAGGTGGCGGCTGCGATGGGCGACTTGTTGGATTGGTAAAAAATTCTTCCATGAAAAAATTCCTTCTGCTTCACGGCGCTCTCGGCGCTGCATCTATGATGGAGCCGCTCGGCGAGCGGCTCTACGGGGGCAATGGGATTCACGTCCTCAATTTCTCTGGGCACGGCGGTGCATCATTCGCCGAAGGCTTCGGCATTGAGCAATTCACAGCCGAGGTGCTCGACTTTTTGGACAAAAACGGCCTCGAAACGGTGGATATCTTCGGCTACAGCATGGGCGGCTACGTGGCATTGAACCTTGCCCGGTTGTACCCAGCGCGGGTTGGCAAAATCGTCACACTCGCCACCAAGTTCGACTGGACGCCGGAAGGAGCCGAGCGGGAGTCGAAGATGCTCGACCCAGAGAAAATCGAAGCCAAAATACCCGCCTTCGCTAATCAGTTGCGGGAGCGCCATGCCCCAAACGACTGGAAGGTTTTGCTCAAAAAAACGGCTGAGATGATGCTCGAACTCGGCCAGCACCCACCGTTGACGACAGCCGTTCTGAAAGAAATCAAGCACGCTGTCCTTGTCTGCCTCGGTGACAACGACCAAATGGTGAGTTTGGCAGAGACACAGCGAACAGCAGAATCCCTGCCCAACGCTAAAATGAAAGTTTTGGAACAAACCCCGCACCCTTTTGAAAAAGTGGACATGGGTGCTTTGGCTACAGCAATAAGTTCGTTTTTACTCGCCGACAAAAACAATTAAGCCAATTTCCTTTTTGAATTCCCGCCTTCGCCTTACATTTTCGGCCACTTTCACAACTAAACGAAAAACAAACATTCAATTATGTCCACTTCTCGCACAACCGAAGCCCCCGACATGGGACTTTTCTGGGGCTGTTTCATTGCACTCATCGCCACCTCGTTCGGGTTTATCATCCGGGCGCTCATCATTGACAACTGGGAAGCCGACTTCTCGCTTTCCCCCACCCAAAAAGGAGAACTGCTTGGCGTTGGCCTGTGGCCCTTCGCCATCAGCATCGTGTTGTTCAGTCTCGTAATTGACCGCATCGGCTACCGCAACGCCATGATTTTTGGCCTTGCCTGCCACGTCCTCAGCGCCGTTATCACCATCATGGCCAAAGATTACTGGATGCTCTACATCGGCACCTTCATCTGTGCCCTCGGCAACGGTACGGTGGAGGCATACATCAACCCCGTGGTGGGCACCCTGTTCCGAAAGGACAAGACCAAGTGGTTCAACATCCTGCATGCTGGCTGGCCAGGTGGCATGGTGCTAGGTGGCATTTTGCTGCTCATGCTCGGCGACAGCGTGGGTTGGCAGGTGAAGGTTGGGCTGATTTTACTGCCTACCATCCTCTACGCCTTTTTGCTTTGGAGCAAAAAATTCCCCGTGCAGGAACGGGTGGCTGCTGGTGTGAGCTACCAAGACATGCTCAAAGAAGTGGGCGTTCTAGGTGCGTTTATCATCAGCTTGATGGTGTTCAAAGAAATAGGTCGGATACTCGGCTTTGGCGAGGTAGTCACTTGGGTCGTCATTTTGGCTGCGACGGGTGCTTTCGGTTTTTACACCAAATCTTTGGGCAAACCGCTGTTTATCATCATGCTGCTCATCATGATTCCACTGGCCATCACCGAGCTTGGGGTGGATAGCTGGAGCGCCAGCTTGATGACGGGCGAGATGGGCAAAATGGGCTTCTCCGGTCTATGGGTACTCATCTATACTTCGTTGATAATGATGCTGTTGCGCTTTTTTGGCGGCCCTATCATCCACAAACTGTCGCCGCTCGGCATACTGGCAGCTGGGGCGGCCGTTGCTGCGCTTGGTTTGTTCGCCCTATCGTCGGCAACGGGCGGCATGATACTGCTGGCGGCAACGCTGTACGGCATCGGCAAGAGCTTCTTCTGGCCAACGACACTGGGCATCGTGGCCGAACAGTTTCCCCGTGGTGGTGCCCTCACACTGAACGGCGTGGCTGCTGTGGGCATGTTGGCTGCCGGAATCGTGGGTGGGCCATTCCTCGGCAACGTGCAGGACACGCAGGTGGACGCCCAAACTGCCGCATACGATGCTGCGAACAGTACGCAACTGCACAACACCTACGTGGTTTCGGAGAAATCGGGCATCTTCGGCAAGTACCGGGCCGTTGACCAAGAAAAACTGAACGCCGCCCCTGAAGCCGACAAGGCTGCTGTTGCTTCCATTCAAGAAGGGGCAAAGAAATCGGCACTGAAAACGGTGGCCATCTTACCAGTCATCATGCTGCTCTGCTACATCGGCTTGATTTTCTACTATCGAAGCCGAGGCGGCTATAAGCCCGTAGAAATTGGTGAGCACTGAGCTTTTTCACCAAAAACAAAAACCCCGGCACTAATGCAGTGCCGGGGTTTTCTTTTGCCTGTGAATTTGCTTCGCAAAATTAATCCCTACCTGCCAAGATAGACAGCAAGCGCAAGATTTCGATGTACAACCACACCAGTGTGATGAGCAAGCCCATCGCCGAAAACCACTCCATGTAGGCTGGCGCACCAAACTTTTCACCCTTATCGAAGTTGTCGAAATCGAGCAGCAGGTTGAAGGCCGCCACACCGATAATGACCACGCTGATGCCGATACCAATGGCACCTCCTTGGTGCAGGTATGGTACGCTCATGCCAAAGAAACTGAGGATGATGTTAAGCAAATAAACCAAAGCGATGCCTGCTGTGGCCATCACCACGCCCATGCGCAGCTTGTCCGTCACCTTGATGATGCCCGTTTTGTAAATGAAGAGCATCGTAAACAGAATGCCCAGTGTGAGCGTAATGGCGTTAAAAACGATGCCACCGTACATGCCGCCGTAAATCGCTGTGACAGAACCCACGAAAAGCCCCTCGAGCAGTGCGTAAATCGGGGCAACTGTGGCCGACAAGTGCGGCTTGAAACTGGCCACCAATGCTGCTATCAGGCCGCCGATGGCACCTACGAAAAGGAACAACGGGTTGGCGTAAACATAACTTGCCACTGCCGTGAGCAGCATCAAGCCAAAGAGGATAAACGATTTATTGACAGCGCCCTGCACTGTCATGCGCTCACCAGCGATGAAGCTGGAATCCAGCGGCGAACTGGAACTGTTGCGAAATGCCTCCTCCTTCATAAAAGGATTGCTGGAGGACGAAAAAAAGCTTCTTCTTGCCATGTGATATGAATTTTTGGTTTAAAAATTTCGGTAAAGTAAATCGCTTTTCACCACAAATCAAACACCTCAAACCTTTTCCAACACCACCGCATAGCCTTGCCCCACACCGATGCACATGGTTGCTAGTGCAAAACGCGCTTGGCGGCGGTGCAGTTCAATCGCCGCCGTCTGCAACAACCTCGTGCCGGACATCCCCAGCGGGTGACCGATGGCAATGGCGCCGCCGTTGGGGTTGAGGCGAGGGTCGTCGTCGGGGATGCCCCAAGTGCGGGTGCAAGCCAGCGCCTGTGCTGCAAATGCCTCGTTCAGTTCGATGATGTCCATGTCGGCGAGGGTGAAGCCCGCCCGGTCGAGCGCCAACTGGCTGGCTGGCACGGGGCCAATGCCCATGATGCGAGGCTCGACGCCCGCCACGCCTGTGCTCACGATGCGGGCGAGGGGTTTCAGGTCGTATTTTTTTACCGCCACCTCCGAAGCAACGAGCATGGCGGCAGCGCCGTCGTTGAGGCCAGAGGCGTTTCCGGCGGTCACGGAGCCGCCATCTTCCAGCTTTTTGAAGGCGGGGCGCAGCTTGGCCAATACAGCCAATGTGGTGTCCGGTTTGATAAATTCATCTTCCGAAAAAAGCACGGGGTCGCCCTTGCGCTGCGGCACGGGTACGGGGCTGATTTCTTCGGCGAGTCGGCCCGAAGCTTGGGCTGCTGCCGCTTTTTGCTGCGACCGCAGGGCAAATGCGTCTTGGTCTTCCCGACTGATTTTGTGCATTTCAGCCAAGTTCTCGGCGGTGTTGCCCATGCCATCCACGCCGTAGAGTGCCTTCATCCGTGGGTTGACAAAGCGCCAGCCAAAGCTGCTGTCGTGCATCTCGGCATCCCGCCCGAAGGCTTGCGAAGTCTTGGAAATGACCCACGGGCCACGGGTCATGTGCTCCACCCCACCAGCGATGAACAAGTCGCCCTCGCCGCTGCGGATAGCACGGCTAGCATGCACCACCGCAGCCATGCCGCTGGCGCAAAGCCTGTTCACGGTCTCACCCGGCACACTGACAGGCAGCCCTGCCAGCAGAGCAGCCATGCGGGCAACGTTTCGATTGTCCTCGCCCGCTTGGTTGGCGCAGCCGAGAATGACATCGGCGTAGGCATTGGTTGGCACGTTAGGATGGCGAGCGACGAGCGCTGCGATGACGTGTGCGGCCAAGTCGTCGGCCCTGACGGTGGAGAGACTTCCTTGAAAACTGGCAACGGGGGTGCGGATGGCGTCAATGATGAAGGCGGTCATGAAGCAGTATTGAGTGTCGAGTTCTGAGTTTCGAGTGGTACTCGGCAAAATCAAAACGCAGTATTTTGGCGCAAAAGTAGGCGCTTGACAGGAAACGAACTGACACGTTTTTACGAAAAAAAATAAAGTGGAAGGCGAGCCAATCGTATATCGTCAATACCCTAAAGTTTCACCTTCATGCCCATCCTGATTTCCACATCCTGGTCGGAGAATGCTTTTACGCTCTGCTGGCCGTTGTTGGTGGTGGAAAACTGGGCGTGGAGCGCCAGTTTTTTTGCCTGACGAATATTGTCGAAACGAACTGCGTCAAACGTTGAGTAACTGGTGCGGGAGATTGGGCCCGTGACGATGCCCTCGCTGTTCACGGGTGCTGCCTCCACGAAGCGGGTTGTGCCATCGAAAAGCGAGTCGAGCACCACGCCGTTTTCATCCACGAAATAGGCTTGGCCGTCAATGCCGAGCGGCATTTTGTTGTCGGCCACCATTTTGAACTCGATTTCCTTGAGGTCGGTGTAGCTGCTGAAATCCACTTCGAAGGAGTCCACCACACCGAAACCAGAAGCCCGCCCGTGCAAGGGCAAGTCCACCTCCACTTGAATCCGGTAGAAGCTGGTGTCGGTCAGGAAGCCTCGAAGGGTGGTGAGGCTGTCGGGGTTGGAGATGGCGTCCACCTTGTAGTCGAGGCCGATGGGCCGTGAGCCGAGCACGTCCTCGATGTTGGAATTATTGGCATCGAAGGTGAAGGTCATGCTCTTGGACTGCCCCGCCTCTGCCACGGTCGGATAAACGAAGTCAATGCCCGTTTCGGTAATAAAATCGCTTTCGAGGGGTATGCGCAGGCCATCTGCCGTGATGATGTCGAAAATTTCGATGGAGGAGCGGGTGGGCATCCCGAACGAGTTTTCAATGTGGATTTGGATGACGGGGTCTTCAAAAAACACATCGCCCTGAATCCAATCCTCGAAAAACTCGATGCTGACACTGTCCCGCTTTCCTTTGTTTTTGAAGTTGCCGAGATAGCCTTCGATGTAGGAAAAATTGACATTTTTATTGGAAAGCCAGACCTCGTTGGGAGCCAGTTGCAGGGTGTCTCCCGTCTCCGTCAACGCCACGTACTGGATATGCACCTTGCCGTTTTCCGGTTTCAGTTCGTAGCCGGAGACTGCCACCTCTGCGGCCGAGTCGAACGCCGGAACGTGGATGCCACCAAAGTCCAGCCCGATGGGTGACATGAACTGCCTGTGAACGGTAAGAGGTTGTCCATTCTTGGTAGCTTCCACAATCGTCAGGGTGAAGTCCACCATGCCGTGGTATGTCGAGTACACGCCAGCGTTCACAGAACCGCCGCCGTACCTCGCAAAATCCACTTTCAACTGCTCTCCAAGCGAGTCGAAGTCCAAGGTAAAGTAGCTGGACTCCAGCGGGATGATGGGGGGGAGGGTGGAATCAATGACCTGAAAAAACTCGTCGGCGGTTTGCGAGAGCACATCGCCTTTGTAGCGGAGGTGGATGACGCCGTCCGGGGTGATTTCGACGAAAGTGTAGTCGTCAAAGTTCTCCAGCAAATCTTGGATGGAAGTACGGGCCTTGAGCAGTGGAATGGCAAATTCGGCATCGCCAGATACGATGTCGGCGCCCTCCAACTCGTCAACTTTTTGACAACCAAACGCACCTGCCAACAGCAGTGCCAAGAAAACCAAACGGGAAAATTTCATCTAATGGATTTTTATCACCAACGTCACTCCCTAAAGGAAAGTTGACTACAAAAATACAATTGTACGCACCATTTCCGTGCCCCATTTACAATTACGACAGCCCGCTTGCAAAGGTTGGGCGTGGCCAAACAGAAGGAGGTGGCTTTGCCTGATTTTTCACAAACCGCTTTTTTTTGAAAAGATGGTGCTGCCAAAAGGCACTTAGTCCACCATCCGACATTCCACTCGGCGGTTCTGAAGTCGGTTCGCAGCCGAGCTGTTCGGGGCAACGGGCTGCGACTCGCCGTAGCCCTTGTGCGAGATGCGTACCGGGGCAATGCCTTTGGCTATCAGGTAGTTGGCTACCGACTCCGCCCGGTTTTGCGATAGCAACTGATTGTCGGCATCGTTGCCCACGTCGTCGGTGTGGCCGCCAATTTCAACTTTCAACTTGGGGTTTTCCTTCAAAAAGGCGACCAATCCATCCAGCTCTGGCAGCGCAGGAGGCAGGAGGTCCCACTTGGCCGTCTCAAAGTTTACGTTGCGGAAGGTGTAACGCTTCTTGGTCTTCAACACCGTGGACATATCAGGTGCAGGAGGAGCGTCTTCTGGCACGACACGAATGTCGTCAATCAGGTAGTAGGCCACCCGCATGATTTTAGTGCCGTTGCTGGGCTGCTTGAAGTTGAAGCTGTCAATTTTAGCAGGCTCCTTGAGCGTGGTCGGCGTGTTCTCGTCCCTTGCAAAATTGCCGATAGCAAAGTACATGTGCTCCCGGTCGGCGGTGAAGGTGCCACTGATGAGTTTCCACTCGTCTTTGCCTGTAACGATGGGCTCCTTCACCACGAACTGCGGGGTATCGTCAGCGTCCAAATATTGGTTTTTGTTGTAAAAAAACAGTGCGCCCAAGTTGCCTGCCGCTGTGGGCCTGATGTCCCGTTTTTCGCCATAAATATTCTGCATGTGGTGCAGCGCTGTGGCATCCGATTGGTTCACATACATCTCGATGCGGTATTTTTTGCCATAAACCAATGGCATCTTGAGCTGCCCAAATATCAACTCGTGAAAGTCATCGTTTCGCCCCGTGTCAAAGCGGGGCAGGTACGTTATGATGCCCACGGCCCGGTCGCCGCCGTGGGGCTTCGGGAAAAAGCAATCTCCGTAAACATCTGGTTTCCAATCAATTAAATCAGGTGTCATCGTCCGGTAAGTCGTCCAGTTGGCCACCGACTTGTCGAAGCTGTAGCCATTCTGAATGTAGGAGCAAGGCTTAAGTGGGGCATCCGGCAGTAGTTTTTCGAAGCCAGCGTTGAATACGAGATTGCGGTCTTGAGGCAATGCCAAGAGCGGGAACAGCAAGAGGGCGAGCAACAGGCATTTTTTCATAAAAAGCGCTTTTAGCCAATAACCAGCAGTGGCAAAAAAGTCACGCAGCAGTGAATCGGCACGGCAAACCCATCGTCCAGCCGCTTTTCAATCCTCATTTCTTCAACCCAATCTCCCGCAACCTCTCGTTCAGGTACTCCCCAGCCGTGATGGGCTCGTAGGCCAATGGGCGCTCGGCAGTCACGCAGGAGGGCAAGCAGGTCAAGTCCATGTCGCTGCGGGGGTGCAGGAAGAACGGGATGCTGAGACGAGGGTTGTGCCACTCGGCCCGTGGCGGGTTCACCACCCGGTGCGTGGTGGATTTTAGGTAGTTGTTTGTCAGGCGCTGGAGCATGTCGCCAACGTTGATGACGATTTCATCCTGCTCCGGCACCACTTCCAGCCAATCGTTTTCCATCGTGAGCACTTGGAGGCCGCCCGCAGAGGCACCCACGAGCAAGGTGATGAGGTTGATGTCTTCGTGCTGCTCGGCACGGATGGCGCTGGCTGGTTCTTGAGTAATGGGCGGGTAAAAAATCGCCCGCAAGATGCTGTTTCCGAGGTGGATGTGTTCTTCGAAATAGCTGTCACCGAGGCCAAGGTGGATGGAGATAGCCTTGAGCAGTTGGCCGCCCGATTTTTCAAAACTGCGGTAAAGCTCCTTGCCCAAGCTAAAAAACTCAGGCTGCTCGGCTACCTCCACGTTGGGTGGGTAGTGCTCGGCAGGTACTTCGCCCTCAGCCGCTTCCTGACCAATCTGGAAAAACTCCTTTAAATCCGCCACTTTTGACTGCTTGGCGTGCTCCTTCCCGAAGCTGGTGTAGCCCCGTTGGCCAGCGAGGCCGGGCACTTCGTACTTGCGCTTGACTTCTTCCGGCAGTGCGAAAAACTCCCGGCTGCTGCGGTAAAAATCATCAATCAACTGCTTTGGGATGCCGTGGTTGATGACGCCGACGAAGCCGATTTCGTGAAATGCCTTGCCCAGTTCAGCGACGAACTCCGTACGCTGCTCAGGCGTACCGTTGGTGAATTTGGCGAGGTCAACCAATGGGATTGCTCTTTTTGACATGGCAAAAATTTGTGCCGCAGGCTGCGCTGCGGGTCTGCTTTTGTTGAAAAAACGGTTTAAGGGGTTTGCAAAATTAGCCTTTTCACTGAATTTTTCATCCACAGTATTACCCCTGATCCGTACCAAAATTGATCATTTCTGCCTCCGTCAAATGCAGCACGCAGCCATACTTGGCGAACTTGGCGAACACCTTGTATTTTATCCAAACAAACCCGCCCCGGCCCCATTCCTCCCCCCAACTGTTCATCAATTGGAACGCCTGCCGCCGGTCGTCATAGCCAATGACGACGATTGCATGGCCTCCGGCGGGCGTGGTATCGCCGAGGTCGGGGTGCCAGTACAGGGCGTTTTGCAGCGTCATGAAATTTCTGCGGATGGCCATACCGATGGTGACGGGACGACCCTGTGCGAGCGCTTGCTTTACCTGCTGCACCTTCGTTGTGTCCGGGTCTTTGGGTGAAAAAAGCTCCGTAAAACCAGCAATGGCAAAGGTTTGCGCCGCATCCAAGAGCGTTGAGTCTGGAAGTTTCTGGACATCGTTCACGTCCGTGTCGAAGTGGCGGGCGAGGCAGTCCCCTTGTGTTTCGAGGAAGGCGACGGCATCGGTGAGCTTGCTGCCCCGGCCATGCTCGTCTTTTTGTATTTGGTTGAAAATGAACATGGCCGAGCTTGCATTGTGGGTGATGACACGGGTATCGGTGCAGCCGTGCTGGATGGCCCGCTGGATGGTGAGCGCCCCGTAGCCCAGCGCCCAACCGACGCAGGAACTGAGCTGGCCTTGGTGCTTCACCGCGGGGCAGTAGGGTTTCAGGTCAACTTTTTTGGGGAGCTGGCTGGCTGTTCTGTCGCAAACCAAGGAAGCAGCCAAGGTGTCGCCACTGATTTTACCGAAGGAAAATCCCCAGCCGGGAAGGCCGAGGAAGGAAAGGAAGGCTGTGAGAATCAGGTTTTTCATCGCCAATTTATTTTATGGTTGATGGCAGAATGGGGGAAAAGTTAACAGCCTTTTTTGCGGATCGGACAAAAAGGGGCAGCACCCTGGCTGAGCGCCGCCTTTTTTTGTTTTCAATTGCTAGGCATTGATTAGTCCCATTTGTAGGACCGGATATGGTACTTGCCATCGGAAGACTGACGGAAGGAGCCAATCATCATGTTGCCATTGATCAGGCCAGCGGAAGTTTGCGTGACATTGGGTGCGTTGGGGTAGTAGCCGCCGCCTTGCAAGGCAAGATAGCCATTGTTAAAGCCGAACGGTATGACGCATAAGTTTTCGTTGGTACGGGCAGCGCTCAGGAGTATGATGCCGGGAGCAGTGCTGATGGTCTGGGCGTCTATGTCCTTCAAGAGCAGGAAGTCGTTCGTGCCGGGCTTTTTGATATCGTTTTGGTCTTGAAAAAAAGTAATGGCGCCTGCGGCATTCACGTAATAACTCTTGGCATCCAGCCGATCGTTAGCATCAATGACAAAGGATGTAAAGCGGGTGCTGGAAAAACTGGCCAATGACACTTTTTTGTGCGAATTGGAGTAAGAATAAGTATCACGTAGGGTAATGGCATAGGTGTTGGCAGCAACGTCAAGGCATACAATTTTCAAATGGTTCCCTGTACCTTGCATGAATGCCACAAACCTGTTGTCAGAAAGGCGAGCAAGGTCAAGGTGCCCGGCATTACCAGTAAAAACCAGGCTACTCTTTATGGAAATCACGCCATTCGTGTTTACGGTAAACGTGCTGATTCGGTTGCCGTCAAGTTGTCCTACCAGGGTGGCGAAGGAGTTGTTCGAGAGTTTCACGATGGCGAGGTTTGAGCTGTGATGCATGGACACGAAGTCGTCCTTCTTCGTCAGCATGCCCGTTGTGGGGTGGATGTCGAAGGTGGTCATGTGCAGCTTGGTGCCGACATGGCGGGCCACCACCACCCGGTAATCGGTCAGCATTGCCACTTTCACGATGCTGGCGCTGCTGAAGTCGTAGTTGTCCTTCCAGGCGATTGCTCCGGTCGTGGAAACGATGTAGGACGAGACCCGGATTTGGTTCGTATTCGGCTTAATGAGGGCAACTACTGCGATGTTGCCGGAAGCTGCTGTGGAGGAATAGGTGTAAGGGTTGCCAGTGGTGTAAAAACCTGCCGCTGCGCCAACCTGTGCGGTTGAAACGGTGGTTGCGAAACAAAGCAGTACAAGGCTCAAATATTGGACGAAAGAATTGAAAGTTTTCATGATGCAAAATTTTTAAGGTTGCTAAATAATTGATTGTGAAATGGTTGTGATTTTTTTGATTCCTTGCGGTTATACTTATTTATGGCGGGGCAATGCAGATGTTAACAGGGTGGGAGAAGTTTTTTTTCATAGGGCGCTGCCCAATGTTGGGATACTGCGCCTCTTTGGGACTTGGCCACAAACAAAAAGAGCGGCGCTGTGGGCGTCGCTCTTTTTTGCTTTCAATTGGTTGGCCGTGGTTAGTTCCACTTGTAGCTGCGGACATGGTACTTGCCATCCTCTACGTGGCGGAAAGCGCCAATCATCATGTTGCCATTGATAAGGCCAGCGGAAGTTTGCGTGACGTTGGGTGCGTTGGGGAAGTAGCCACCGCTTTGAGCGCTCAATGTCCCCCAACCGATGGAGAAAGGAATCACGCAAAGGTTGTCGCTAGTACGTGCGCCGCTCAGTAGTATTTTACCTGGTATAATGCTGATGGTTTGTGCAGCAATGTCCTTCATCTGAAGCACATCGTTTGTGCCAGGCTTCTTGATGTCGCTCAGTTGCGGGCCGATAGAAATCGTTCCAGCCTCATTCACATTGACATAGAGGGCATCCAGTTTGTCATTGGCATCGATGGCGAAGGCAGCAAATCGGGTGTTCGTATAATTTGCCAGCGAAATCCGCTTGACACCATTGTTCCAAGTGTAAGTGCTTTTCTGCGTGATGGCAAAAGTGGCGTAGTGGACATCAAAGCATATTAGCTTCACTTGGGTTGCAGTGGACTTTAGCGCCACCACCACCCTTGTGTCTGATAGGCGAACGAGGTCGATTACCTCAGAAAAACCATTGAACGTCAAGTAGCTTTTCATGGTTATGACACCATTTGCATCCACTGCGAAGGTGCGGAGTTGGTTGCCGTCCGAGTGCCTCACTAAGGTAGCGAAGGAATTGTTCGATAGTTTCACGATGGCGAGGTTATCGCTGTTGAGGGTCATGGCTTCGTAGTCGTTCTTCTTCGTCAGCACGCCAGTCGTGGCGTTGATGTCGAAGGTGGTCAGGCGCAGCTTGGCACCCGCACGGGCCACTACCACCCGGTTGTCGGTGAGCATAGCCACTTTCACGATGCTGGCGCTGCTGAAATCATAGAAGTTCTTCAAAGTCACTGCGCCAGTTGAGGAAACGAAGAAGGACGAAACCCGGATTTGGTTGGTTGTCGGCTTTATAAAAGCAACTACTGCTTTATTGCCAGAACCTGCCGTGGAGGAGTATGTGAATGGAACGTTGGTGGTATGAAAACCTGCGGTGGCGTTCACTTGTGCGGTTGAAACAGTGGTTGCGAAGCAAAAGAAAACAAGGCTCAAAAAGCTGGCGAAAGAAGTGAAAGATTTCATGATTTTAGAATTTAAAAGGTTGATGATGAATTGGTTGTGATTGATTTGGTTGCTTGTGGTTATACTTATTTATGGGGGGCCGAAACGGATGTTAACAGCCCCGTGAAAGTTTTTTTTTAATTCCCCGCACCCTCCCACTGGCTATCGAACCTAGTATCCAGCGTCGGCAGGTCGGGACGGGTCGGCAGGTCAATTTTCGTGCGGCGGTTGGGGTCGCTGTTCTGCCAGCCGTTGTCCAGTTCGTCCCAGGCATGGAAGCGGCAAGCTTCGTACAGGTTCTGCTCCAAGTAGTCGGCAGTAAACTGGCGCTCCCGCATCCGCATGTCCACGAGGTAGTTCGTCAGCTCCGAGGTCAGGCTTACGAGTTGGATGACCAGCAGCAGCACGGGCACCCCGTCCACTTGGTCGGCGGTCACATCGGCCAGCGGCTGCATAAAATTTTGAGTCTGGAAGTCGTTCAGGTTGCGGAGGTCAAGCTCCAGGCCCTTGGCGTAGGAGTCGGGCAGCTTGGCGATGAACTTCATCTTCTTCGGGTCGAGGAAGTCCGTCACGATGCCCCGGAGGATGGCGTTGGCACGGGCCACACTTTTTTCATAGCCCTCCATCACCAGCCGCACATCGGCGGGGTCAACGGGGTGCTCACCGCCGTTGTTCACCGTCGCCTTGAAGCTGCGGGCGGCCGTCTCCATCTGCGTCCGCAGGTCGAGGTACTGCTGCATGAAGGGCGTGTTCTTGAAGCCGTCGAGGGCGGCGTCCACCTTGCGGGACTGTTGGCCAAAGGCCAGTTGCGCAGCAAACAAAAGAGTGGCTGCCAATGCGGTGCAAAGGAAGTTTTTCATATCTCCGAAATTTTTTGAGCCTTGGAAAAACCTGGCAGCCAAGGGGCCGCCAGGCGGTTTTTTTCGCAATACCAGCGAGGGGATTTTCCGTCCGTCGTTGGTGTTGCGGAAGCGTAACCAACTTGTGGGTTACATCCGTTTATGGTGGGGAGGGAAGGATGTTAACAGGGGGAGGGGAGATTTTTGAAAAAAACTCGTGGCGGGTAGCCCCTGCTCAATCTTTCACTTTGTCGGGGAAGTATTTTTTCGTCAATTCCTTCCACTTGGGATGGTCGTGCAGACTGGTCAAGTCGGCATCTTTCACGAGCCAGTCATAGTCGTTGAACCCCAATTTAAAAGCCTCCTCCAACGGCACCATTGCTTCATCGGGCTTATGAATAATGGACAGGAGACAAGCATAAGTATAGTAGGTAATTGTTGATGGGTCAATTTGAATACCTTTAAGCGCATATTGCTCCGCCTCTACTGGCCTGTTCATCTTTGCCAATATGGTGCCCATGAGTACATAGCTGTCACCCATCCTTGGCTCAACCTCAATACTCTTTTGGCAATAGGCCAATGCTTCCTCGAAGCGGTTGGTTTGCATATAGATTAAGGCCAAGTTAAAATGGGGGTTTATGTTTGTTGAATCAGCTTCAATGGCCTTTAAATAATACACTTCTGCATCCATTAACCGGTTCATTTGGGTATATAAATTCCCCAACTCGTTGTATGCCATCACCCTGTCCGCTTCATTGGGGGACAACCGGATTTCCTTCTTGAACGATAGCTCGGATTCCTCATACTTCCCTGTAATCCAATATACTTTTCCGAGGCGGTTTAATGTGCCACCATATGCAGAATCCATTTGTACGGCCCTTATGAGTACATCCTCCGCTTCCTTGTACTGCCCCAACTTGAGGTAGGTGTCCCCTAAATATTGTAGTGCCCGGTTAAAACAAATATTCTCACTTGTAGCATGCATGGTTTTCTGATACCATATTAATGCTTTTTGATTGTCATGCCTGCCTGCATACAAGTTCCCCTTTGAAAAACGCACTAATGCAGAAGATGAGTCCAATTTTTCAGCTTCGTCCAAAAGGCGCTCCGCCTTATCCTGATAGCCCAAAGCACGCTCGTAATAAATAGCCAACCAAATTCGTGGCACAACCCAATTTGGTACGAGTTCCATCGCCTTCTGCGCAAAATATTCTGCCGAATCCACTTCCGTTTTGGAGCAGGTGTGTATTAATTCCACGTAGGCATGTGGCATATCTGCCTGCCATTGCAGGGCTTTATGCATAAATTCCCGCTTGTCTTGCGGCCTTTTCTGAAGTTTCCCTTCAAAAAAGTATTTGCGGGCCATCAAGGCCGGATATATATAATGGGTTTCACCCAAAAGGCTCGCTGCCCTCCCCAGCCAAATAGTATAGTCCTTGTAAATGTTTGCTGACCGCTTGCCAGACAGCACCTCTTCCGTCAAGCCCGTCTTCAGCATCGTGTTCAGTTCCTGCTGCGCCCCGTCCTGCAAGGCCGCCGCATAGTTCCGCTTCATCGAACTATGAAGTGGCGCAAGACCCTGCACTTTCGTAAGCTCGGCGTAAAGCGACTCGGCACAATTGTCCACAGGCTCGAAAAACCGATTTTCCTGCAATGCCCGCTTGAACGCAAAGTATTTCCTGACGATGCCAGAATCGAGCTTCGACAGCACGTCATCCTCCAAGCCCTTATTGTTGCTGGCCCCAAATGTTGCCAATCCAGTCTCTTTTTTTTGCTTCAGTTCGGCCAACAGCGCATCGTTCACCAATGCCAACCGCTCGGTCTTGTTGCCCAGCAGGATGGGCACTTGGCTCTGTGGAGCAGCCTCAGCGGTCACGTACTCCTCCAAGTAGCGGTCGAGTTCCCCTACCGTCACGGCTCGGTCGGCGTTCTGGTCGGCGAAGCCGAAAAGCCCCTCCACCAAGTGGTAGCTGAACACCCCCCTGCCGCCGCCCCACTGCACGCCCTCCACGCTGAACTCGTCGGGCTGGCACGACAGAATCTTGATTTCGCTGGCATACTGCCGGGCAAGGCTCGCCCCCGTTATCTGCGCCCCGCCGATTTGGCTGCCCGCCAGCTTGCCCGCATGGCAGACGTCCGTCACCACCAACACCTTGGCCTTCTGCTGCACGGACAGCGTGGTGATGATTTCTTGAAAATAGGCCAGACCAAAAGTGCCGCCGCCCATATAGACCTTCGCCGGGCTGTCCCAGCATAGCAGGAAGCCAGGCTGCGAAATCGTCTTGCGCTCCACGTCGCCGTGGCCTGAAAAATAGATGATGGTCTGGTCGCCTTCCTTCGCCTGTTCCAGTAGCCAATCCAATGCGGCGGCCACCTTGCCTGCGGTAGCTTCCTTGTTGATTAAAACCCTCAAATGGTCTATGTCGAGGCTGCCACCAGCAGGTGATTTCAGCCACTCCGCAAACGCCTCGGCATCCCTGTCCGCAAAGTTCAGGTCAGGGATGCCAGCGTCCTGATAGTCCGAAATGCCGATGACCACTGCGTAGGTGGTGCCACTGGACGACGTGTTTTTCTTGGAAGAAGGGGTCAGGCCTTTTTCGTTTTGTGAAAAAAGACTGAGGGCAAGTATGCAGGCAAAAATGGTGGTGCAAAGGGTCTTCATGGTCAAGTTAGTTTGCATCAAAGGTATAGAACCGTCCCCACGTCGCCAGTTTGTTTTTATGGTCAAAAAGGAACGCAGCATGTTCCTCCCCGCAAACCAGAAAGAACCCCGTAGCCGACTGCACCACCTGCGGGCGCTTCCCAACCAAGCTGGGGGCTGATGCTCTCTGCTTCGCAACCACCCGCTGGAAGTTCAGCACCGGCTGCCCCGACTGGCAGAACTGTACCACCGTCGAGGTCGGCAGTTTTTTCATAAAAAAAGCCAAGCCAGTGCCGCCGGGCAAGGCCGTAAGCCTCTCCGGGCCAATGCGGTGAATGCTCACACCGTCCACTTTTTGCAGCTCGAACGGCTTGATGCAATCGAAGGCAATAGCAGCGGAGGGCTTTTGTGGCAGGTCGTCTTGCAGTGCTTTCAGGTTGTAGGCTGCCATGTGCGCAAGTGCAGGCTCGCTTTTTTGCTCCGCAATGGCTTGAAAAATTCGCCCGGCCTGCGCCTTTTCCGCTGCATCGCCCGTTTGCGCCAGTGCAATGCCAAGCGCCAACCTCGCCCGGTTTTTCTCCGAAAGAGAAATGCGCTTGCTTTCATTGATGCGATGGTCTTTCCAGTGCTTCACAGCCTCGCTGCTTTTACCCTGCAAGGCCAGCACACAGAGCAGGTTCACGTCCACGGGGAAGTAGCTGGGGTCGAGCCACCCTGCCGTTTTCAGCGCCTTTTCGGCCTCGGCCAGCAGTCGCTTCCGCAATGCCCGCTCGCTGTCCGTTAGCTCCGATTCGCCGCCCCTCGCACGGGGCCGGGTCAGGCGGCTGTCCGTGTCCAGTTCCAGCGGGTATTGGTAGGCGTCGGGGCTTTTTGCGGAGCAAAACATAGCGTGCAGCGCATGGCTAGCACCGAGGTTGTTGTAAACCTCCCGCCCCGGGTAGTACCGCAAAATGTACTGGTAGCTCGCCGCCGCCAACTCGTACTGGCCAAGGGCGGTGAGGTAGTTGGCCGTCTCGTAAAGTTGCGTTAGCGTATCCACCGTTGCCAGCACCTCGGCGCTTGTCCGCTGCCGCTCCGGTAGGCTGGGGTAGCCTTCCAGTTTGCTTTTTAGTTGGTAGCTTTCGTACAGCTTTGCGATTACCTTAGGCAAAATGGCCGTCGTGCGGTAGCCAGCCAGATAGGCGTTGAAAATGCCCTGCACGTCGGCAAGGCGCTCCTGTTCGGCATCGCCGTGCTTGCCCCGGTCGAAGGCGAGGTAGGAAAACTCGGCCTTGTGGCCGTGGTGCTTGCTGTGGAAAAAATGCGCCAGTTCATGCCCGATGATGAAGGCCAGGGCGCTCACCGAGTCCCGCCCAAAGCTGCGGCAGACCTCTATCGAGCGCCCGTCCAGCACGATGGTCTGCGCCGATTCCCGGTAACGTGGGCCTTGGTTGTCGTCGGTGAAAAGCAGCTTTGGGCAAGGGCGCTGGCGGTCGCCGTAGGTGAGGTAGAGGTTTTTTAGCACTTGCTCCGCAATGGTGGGGATGTTTTGCGAAACTGGGTTAATTGACTGTGAATCTGTGCTTTGCGAGGAAAATTGCACCGTGTCGGCAGGGTTGTTTGGCGGTTTTTCGGACGATGACAACATCCCCACTTCCGCCGCTGCTTTGGGCTGACTGGCGCTGCTTACTGCCCCATTGCGAAGCAGGAGAAACCCGCCGCCGAGGACGAACAACGCAAGGAGTGGTATGAGGATGTGGCGTTTCATGATATTTGATGCGTTTGCCCTTGGCAGCCCCTTTAGGGGTCAGGGGCTATACACGGCGGCGAAGCCGCCTCTAATTCCCCAGTTTCCCCAGCACCTCCTTCGCCCTAACCGACCACCCCCCATCCCCATCATTCAGCCCTTCCAATTTGCGGAGCAGCACGAGGGTCGAATCCTGTGCCGCCTGACCGGGCAGCTGTGACGAAGCCAGCGCCAGATACCACGTCATTTCATACTGAAAATCAGCAGGTTGCGTGGCTTGGCTGGGTTGGATGCCGGGCGTCAATGTTTCAGGTGTGATGGGTCGGAGCAGTACTGCCGCTTGCTCGTAGTGGCCGAGTTCGAGGTGGCTCAGTGCGAGGTAGAACTGCGAAATCGTGTCCTGCGGATAGGTTTGCAGGTGCGACGCCAATGCTTTTTCGGCTTCGCCAAACGACTTGCTTTGGTACAATTTCAGTGCGGCGGCGAGGCTCGTGCGGCGAGGGCGGTCGTCCTGACCAAGGCCAGGGGCGGAAGTGTCGTCAATGACAGTAGCCAGCTTCGTCGTCTCGGCGGCGTAATATTGCTGGATTACCTGTTCGTTAGTGCTGCCCTGTGATTCTGACCACCACCAAACGCCCGCTGCAACGAGCAGCAGCAACGAGGCGGCCACTGCAAGTACCCGGCGCAGGCCCCACTGAGCAGGCTTCATTTCTATGACTTTAGCTTCCGGCTTCACAAAAAAGCCCTCGTTGGCCAGTTCGGCATGTGCGGCCCCGATTTGTGCTTTCAGTGCCTCGTCGCCCGCCAGTTCCACGCCGCCGAGCATGTCTTGCACGAGGTCGAACTCCCGCCGCAGGGCGGGGTCGGTGGCCAGTTCCTGCTCGAACTTGGCCCGCTCTGCCTCCGACAGCACGTCGTTCAGGTAGGCGTCAATCCGGTCAATATGTTGAAAATCGTGCGTCATTGTTCGTCATTTTTTAGGTGTGTGAAATCGGGGTGTGCTTCCATTTTGGTCTTGAGGTAGCTCATGCAGCGGTGTTTTTGCACCCGTACGCCATCCTCGGCCAGGCCAGTGACCTCGCTGATATCCCGCATGGATTTTTTTTCGTAGTAAAAAGCCATGATGATGTCCCGGCACTTCTCCGAAAGCTGCTCCAGCAGTGTTTTCACCGTGCTGTGGCGCTGTTCGAAGAGGCGCTTGGCGTTGGTTTCCGACTCGGTGGGGTCCTCGAAATCGTGGAGCGTGTCCTTGAACTCTACGCTGTGCTTTTTGCCCCGCAGCCTGTCCCGCCAGATGTTGCGGGCCACGGCGTAGAGGTAGGTGTTCAGGGCGCAGGAGAGCGAGAAGCCCGGCTCCCGCAGCCGTTTCACCACGATGAAAAGCACCTCTTGGAACACGTCCTGTGCGTCGTCCGAGATGCCGCCGTTCCTCGTAATCAGCGCTTCCACGAGGCTGTACCCCTTTCGATACACCTGCGTGAAGGCCCGGTTGTCGCCTGCCCGCAGCGCAACAACCAGTTCGGCATCTGAGCTTTCATTTGTTAATGGCATGGTTGGTCTGATGTTAACAGTTGAGGGTAGCAAATGTAATAAAATGACGCAGTTTTTTGCCCCAAAAACAAGGAAGCCGGGCCACACAACTTGGTGCGGCCCGGCCTTCTCTGGCCAGTTTCGTAGGAGGAGAGCATGACCAGTTCGGCGTTCAAGAAGTTCATCTGACTGACTTCGTAGGCCGTCGGGATGCCGTCCTCCCTTCCCGCTGATGCCAGTCCGCCCTTCCAACCAATGTTGGCTCCCGCCAAAAACAGACCACCTCGAAGAATCAAACGAAAGCTACTCCCCTATCCCCACCACCACCGAACCCACAGCCACGCCGCCGCCCGACAAATTGCTAGTCTGGCCACGGGTGCCTTCCCGTAGGTAAGTCTGCCGGAGCAGCACCTCGAAAGGGTGCTTGCCAAGCCCATCTACACCCCTCGTCTGCACGATGTTCGACAAGTCGAGGGGCTGGGAGGTAGCAATGAGCTTGAGCACCTCCGTGCCAATCGGCTCACTCACGACCACCAGTTCCGGGTAATCGTACTGTCCACCAGGCGGCAGGTAATAGTCCACGGCGGGCTTTCCGGCTGGCACGATAACGTTTAATTGGTTGTCCGGCTGGATGTCCAGGACACTGAAATAACAGGCGTCCGAGCCGGTGTTGCGGATGCGCAGGCGCAGTTCCTCTCCCAGTTTAAAGCGGTTGATAGGCGCTGGCTGGCCATTGGGTGTGAGGAATTCGAGCGAAAGGCCCAAACGAGCATCCCGCACCTCCAAAGGCCGCAGGAATTTGGCTTGTGCAAAGGCAATGGCAGCTAGCCGCACTTGCCGGAGCAGACCCCGGTAGTTTTCGTTTTGAGGCAGGTTGAAGCTGTCCAGCACGAAGCCGTCCTTTGAGCGGAGGAGTAACTTGCCCCCGCTGGGCATTTCCTCCAGCACCAGTTCGGGGTTGGTTTCGGCAAAATGGATGGCCGGACATTCCGCTGGCAATTGCCGCAAGGCATCCAACAAATTGCTGGATGCAATCTCCAACCGCAGGCTGGCGCTGAGGCTGCCGTAGTTACGTTCCCGGATGTAGATGCGGCAAGCTCGGTTGGCGGGGGCGACGGCTTTTTCAAGTTCCACGTCGCAGTCGAGCAAGGTGGCGTTGGCGATTTTGCCGAAGGCGAAAGGTAAAATGCCAGCCGTGTCCTGTACCGTGACGGGGTAAAGGGCGACGAGCGTCCCGTCGTGCAGCCCGGCCAGCGTGCCAGCGTCCAGCCTCACGGTCTGGGCATCAATCCAGTTGCCTGGAAGGAAATACGTTTGGGTGCCAGCGATTTGTCCACCCAACACCTCCTCGTCGAGCTGGCCCTCGGCTTGCGGCGTCTGGCGGGGGGAGAGGGCGCTGACTTGCAGCCGGATTTGGTCGAACAAATCCCGGTAGGTCGCCCCTTCTTTTGCGGAGCCGAACACCTTGCTGAACGTGTAGCTCAACATGCCGTAACCCTCGCCGTTGTCGTCCACGTGCTCGTAGCTGAGTTGGTTGGGGCTGGCGCTGAACAGGGCAACCATGCCAGCCAGCCGTTCCAAATCGTTGGGGGATTCGATGGCGAGGGCATTGTCGTCGCCCATTTTGTCGGGATTTGCAGCTAAGTAATCTGGGCTGGCCATGCGGATGTTGGTGCCCCGTGCCCGGGCCAAACCCCTCGTGGCAGTGCCAGAATGACAGGCATCAATCAGCGTAAGCAGGTGGCCTTCCTTGCCAAGTTTTGCCCTAACTTCCCGCAGCAATGCGCCCAGTTCCTCATCCCGGATGAGGTTTTCGCCTTCGTAAATGCCGGGCTGGAAGCGCTGCGGCGAGTTGAAGGGGACGATGGCCTCGTCATAGCCATCCACCTCGTCGCCACGGTCGTCCTGCACCTGCTGGCCGTGGCCGGAGAAGTGGAAGACGGCGGCATCGCCCGGTTTTGCTTTTTCGATTAAATGGGTGCGAATGGCTTCGAAAATGCCCTGGCGGGTAGCCTGTTCATCCTGCAAAACGGCAATGTCGCCTTCTGCAAAGCCTTGTTTCAGCAGGCTATTTTTGAGGATTCGGATGTCGTTTTGCGAAGAAAGCTCCTCCCAGCCGGAGGCCGCCGGGTATTTGCCAACGGCAACGATGAGCGCCAGCTTGCTGGGCGATACTGGAGGCGTACCAAATGCCAGCCCAGTGGTTCCCAGGGCAATGACAATGAAGATGATGGTTCTTTTTAGCATTTTGTTGCCGCTCTTTTTAGGGTTTATGGCAGCGGCCAAAAATAGTTAACAGTTGCGAGGGATTTGTTTTTTTGCAAAATTGATTAACTCAGCGCAGGCACCCTTAAACCCAAAACATGAAACCTGAAACCGAATCTCTTACCTTTGTCACATGGAACAAAAGCCGCAGTCGCTGCCCATCAACTCGTTCGTGTTTCATGCCTCCTTCTGGCTGATTTACTGGGTATTCGCCAGTATGCAGGACGTGGTTTTCATTTCGCAGTTCCGCGACACTTTCAACCTACCCACTGTGCTCGGCTCCATGGGCGTAGTTTACTTCAACTACTATTACTGGATACCCAAATACCTGATAAAACAACGGCGGGCACTGTTTTACACGGTCAGCATTTTTTCCATCATCATCCTCAACTCATGGGTGGTGAACCTTGTTATGCGGGCATTTTTTTCCTCGAAAGACTACTATTTTTCGTGGGAGCCGACCTTCATCCTGTCGGTGGACACGGTGGTGCTCGTGGCGTTCACGACGGCTTTCAAGTTCATCCAGCAATGGCACGAGCGCAACAACTACGCCGTGCAGTTGGAGAAAAAAAACCTGGAGAGCGAGCTGGAAATGCTCAAGTCACAAATCAACCCGCACTTCATCTTCAACACATTGAACACGATTTATTTTCTGATGGAACAAAAGGAAGACGAGCGGGCAAAGGAAGCGCTGCTCAAGTTCTCCGACACCCTCAGCCACCAGCTCTACGACTACAACAAGGACTGGATTGACCTGGACAAGGAGGTGGATTACCTCCAAAACTACATCGAGCTCCAGCGCCTGCGCCACGACGAGGAACTCCTCGACCTCAAATGCGAACTGCCCAAACACGTGAGCGGGTACGTGATAGCGCCCATGCTGCTGATACCATTTGTGGAAAATGCCTTCAAGTACAGCTCCAACTCGTCGGGCTACCGCGTCGGCATCCACCTAGAAGTGAAGGACGGCGTGCTAGATTTCACCACGGAGAACTCCATCAACCAAAACAGCCGCCGCCAGAACCGGGTCGGGGGCATCGGCCTGAAAAACGTGCAGCGCCGCCTCGACATCACCTACCCAAACCGCCATGAACTCACCATCGAAGACGACGGTGAAACTTACACCTCACACCTGAAAATCAAATTGAAATGACCGATGGAGGTTTAGGGAGTTGAGTGGGTTTAGAAGGTTTAGTTGGCACCTATCTAAACTCTCTCAACCCTCTAAACCTTTTAAACCAAAAAAAATGACAATAAAATGCCTCGTCGTCGATGATGAACCCGTTGCCCGAAAAGGCATCGCTGGGTACGTGGAGCAGACACCGTTCCTATCGTTGGAAGGCACCTGCAAGAGCGCCGTGGAAGCCAACGAAGTGCTGCACCACGAGAAAATAGACCTGCTCTTCCTAGACATCCAAATGCCCGACCTCACTGGCATCGAGTTCGTTCGTTCGCTGGAAACCCCGCCCGCTGTCATTTTCACCACGGCTTATCGTGACTACGCCATCGAAGGCTTCGAACTGAACGCACTGGACTACCTTGTGAAGCCCATCTCGTTCCAACGTTTCCTGAAAGCAGCCAACAAGGCGCAGTCTTTCTTCGAAATGCAGCGGCAAAACCACGCAAAACCAACTGAGCCCCCAACTGAAGCACCAGCCTATTTTTTCATCAAAAGCGATGGCCAGTTCATTAAAATCAAGCTCGCTGACGTGCTCTACTTCGAGAGCGAAAAGGACTACGTGTTCATCCACACTGAGCAGAAGCGCTACCTCACGCTGCTGTCGCTCAAGCAGCTGGAAAAAGAGTTGCCGCCGGAAAGGTTCCTCCGGGTACACCGCTCCTACCTCGTTTCCCTCGATAAGATTGACCTGATTGACGGCAGCAACCTCGTCATCAAGGGCAAGGAAATACCCGTGAGCCGCAGCTTGCAGGACACGATTTTCAATACGCTGATTGCGGGGAGGCTGTGGAAACGGGAACTTTGAATTACGATTTACGACTGACGATTTACGATTGAGGGGCAATCGTAAATCGTAAATTCCGAAATCGTAAATCTTCCTACCTTTGGCCGTTCCGAATTTTTAAACGAAAAACAATTTGTGAACACGATTCATACATTCAAGGTAGAAGGAATTGAGGGGGAGACGATAGATTTTGCCGCCTATGCGGGCAAAAAAATCCTGTTGGTCAACGTTGCTTCGGAGTGCGGGCTTACGCCGCAATACCAGCAACTGCAAGAATTGTACGAGGAGTTTGGAGATAAATTAACGATAGTGGGCTTTCCTGCCAACAACTTCGGCGGGCAGGAGCCGGGAGCAAACCACGAAATTCAGGCATTTTGCACCCGGCGGTACGGCGTCACCTTTCCGCTCGCAGCGAAGGTGGACGTGACCACCCACCCAGTTTACCAATGGCTCACGCAAAAGGCGCTCAATGGCGTCCAAGACAGCGAGGTAACCTGGAACTTTCAAAAATATGCCCTCGACGAACTGGGCCGCCTCGTGCATTGCTTCCCACCAACTACCAGTCCCTTGGATGATGAGATTTTAGGTTGGCTCAATCAGTAGTGGTTTGAGTTGTTTGGATAGTTTGATGAGTTTGAGTTGCCACGGCACTTCATACAAATCAAACCCGTCAAACGCCTCAAACAAATCAAACATGCAGTTCAAAAACGTCATCGGCCAACGCTCCGCCAAGTCCCTGCTCCGGGGCATGGCGGACAGCGAGCGCATCCCGCATGCACTGCTGCTGTTGGGTGCGCCCGGCAGCGGCGACCTCCCGTTGGCAGTGGCGTTTGCGCAGTACGTGCTTTGCCAAAACAAACAGGACGGTGACGCCTGCGGGCAGTGCAACCAGTGCAGCAAGGTGGAAAAGCTCGTCCACCCCGATCTGCACTTTTCGTTCCCGACCGTGGGCACCAATGTCACGAGCGACCACCACATCGCAGACTGGCGGGCAGCCTTGGCGGAGAACCCCTACTTGGACGTGAACCAGTGGCTGCAACGCATCGGGGCCGAGAACAAACAGGGCAACATCAACAAGGAGGAGTGCGTGGCCATCATCAAAAAATTGAGCCTCAAAGCCTTCGAGGGCAACTACAAAATACTGGTGATGTGGCTGCCGGAATACCTCGGCAAGGAGGGCAATCGCCTGTTGAAACTCATCGAGGAGCCGCCCGACGACACGCTGATTATTCTCGTAGCGGAAAATCAGGAACTGATTTTGAATACCATCCTCTCCCGCTGCCAACTCGTGAAGGTCAACCGCCTGAACGACGACGAAGTGGAAACAGGACTCGTCAACTTGAAAGGCTTGCCTTCGGAAAAAGCCCGCTCCATTGCCCATTTGGCCGCAGGCAATTTCAATGAAGCGCTGAACATCGCTGCACAGCCGCTGAAGGACAACTCAAACCTGTTCCTCGATTGGCTGCGCAAGTGCTACCAAGGCAACGGCGTAGAAATGGCTGCATGGACGGAAACTTTTGCCGACCTTGGCCGTGAAAACCAAAAGCAATTCTTGCAGTACGCCCTGCATTTCATGCGGGAGTACATGCTCCTAAAAACCACCGGCGACCAGCAGGTACGACTGCTGCCGGAAGAACTCAAAACCGCCCTGAACCTGAGCAAAATCATCGGGTTCGGGCAAATCGAGCGCATCACGAAGCTCTTCAACGATTGCTCGTTCCACATCGAACGGAACGCCAACCAGAAGCTGCTTTTTTTGGATGCCTCCATTCAATTGAACAAGATATTGAGAAATTAGAAATTGGAACTTGGGCGTCGCTCAATTTCCAATTTCCCAATTTCCCAATTTCCCAATTTCCAAAAGATTATGGCATGCGCAGGATGTACAGTAGGTTCTAAAGAAGCAGGAGCGCCTTCGGGCTGCGGCAGCAAAGGCAGTTGTGCCAGCGGCAGCTGCAACCGCCTCAACACCTTCGACTGGCTCACCACGATGGAAATCGAGGACGTTGACCCGTTCCAAGTGGTAGAAGTCAGCTTCAAAAACGGCTCACGCAAGGCCTTTTACTTCAACCAGCCCTATACCCGTGCCAGCACGGGCGACATGGTGGTGGTGGACACCCAAGCCGGCTGCGACGTTGGCCGCATCTCGCTCTCCGGCGAGTTGGTGCGCCTCCAGATGCGCAAAAAGCGGGTGCCTGTGGATGGCTATTTCCCCAAGGTCATCCGAAAGGCCAACGAGCGAGACCTCGAAAAACTCGACGAGGTGCGCCAGTTGGAAAAAGAAACGATGATACGTGCCCGGGCCATCACCCGCACCCTCAACCTCAACATGAAAATTGGCGACGTGGAGTTTCAGGGCGATGGCAAAAAGGCCACGTTCTACTACACCGCCGATGGCCGGGTGGACTTCCGGGAACTCATCCGGCAGTTTGCACGGGACTTCAAGGTGAAAATCGAGATGCGGCAAATCGGTGCCCGGCAGGAAGCCTCACGGGTGGGCGGCATCGGCCCATGCGGTAGGGAGCTTTGCTGCTCCACTTGGCTCACCAGCTACAAGACCGTAGGAACCGCCGCTGCCCGCTACCAGAACCTCGCCATCAACCAAGCGAAGCTCTCTGGCCAGTGCGGTCGCCTCAAGTGCTGTCTCAACTACGAGTTGGACACCTACATGGAGGCCCTCTCGAACTTCCCCGACGATGCTGACAAGCTCAAGACCAAGGAGGGCATGGCCGTTTTGGTCAAAACCGACATCTTCAAGGGCCTGATGTACTACGGCTACGAAAAGGACCGTGGCCGTGGCCGATTATTTGCCCTCGACATCGCACAAGTGCGATCGGTTAGGGACAAAATCAAGCAGGGCGAGCTCCCCGACGACCTCGCCAACCTTGCCGTGGTCACTGACTCCACCAACGTGGACGACGACGAACAAGCATACAACGCTGGCGACCTCACGAACGTGGTGGAACTACCCATGGACGAGCGCCGCAAGAAAAAGAAGAAGAAAAAAAAGCCCGGCGAGCGTGGTGACGATGAAAGGCCACGTGACGCTAGGCCAGAAAACAAATCCGCCGAAGGTGGTGGACAAGCTGGCGAGAAAAAAGAGGGCGGTGGCGGCAACAACCGTGACCGCAATCGAGGCAGGGGCCGTGACCGTGGCGACCGCCGCCCATCGGGCGATGGCTCGCAACAGGCCAAGTCACCACAAGAACCAAGGCCACCTCGTGAGCCAAGGCAGCCGCAGCAGCCCCAACAACCACCTGCCAACCAAGACGGCACTGGCGACCAACCACCAAGCGGCGAGCGCCGTGAAGGCGGAGGTGGTGGCCGCAACCGTGGCCGTGGCGGCAAAAACCGCCGGGGTGGACGTGGCGGCGGACGTGGCGGGAATCCGCCGAGTGGCGGGGCACCGCCGAGTGGAGGTGGGGAATAAATGCTCCAAAACAGAAATGGGCCGTGACTTTTCAAAGTCATGGCCCATTTTTTTCTCATTCAACTACTTCAAAAATCAACTCATTGCTTTCCAATTGAACTGCGGCGGTTTTGGTGCGGACGATTTCGAGGGCATCGGGGTCGTTGTAGCCTGCACCTTTCCAAACAATGTCGGGTTTGTTTTCGTAAAAAAACTTAACGCCGTATTTGCCAAGCCTGCCTCCCAACAACGAAGGTTTGCTCACCCATGATTTTAACATTACTTCTTGTTTTGGAAGCAAGGTGATTATTTGTTCACGCTTTAACCCATCTATCATTCCACATCGGCTTAGTCCCGAAAGTCTTAGCGGAAAGGAAACCCAATGTTCTTTGGAGTCTTCATAATACTCAACTGGAACTGATTTTTGCTCGATTATCCTCGTTGACCACTTTACCATTGGCGTCCTCCATCCTGATTCACTACCGTCCCCCGGCTGAACCAAGTTCACCAATTTATCTCCTTTGTTGATTAAAAAAACTTCCACATTCGGAGTTGTTCCCTTCCTTATGACTTTTTCTTTTGCCCTGATTTCTAACCGGACGTCCACCGTTGTTGTATCATTAGAATTAGTAGGGTTATCAACGCTACGGTTTCCGAAGGAAAAAAAGCAGATAAAAAACAGGATTGCACATCTCATGTGTAAAATGAATTTTGGAAGGCCAACTACTTTGCAAACTTAACCCATCTAATGATGTTTTTCAAGGCTTAAGTCAAGTGAAAGGCGTTTACCTTTGCACTCGCCCCGCAACAATCAAACAATTCAACAATCAAACAACCCATTAGATGAAATACGACGTTACCGTCATCGGCTCCGGCCCCGGTGGCTATGTGGCCGCCATACGTTGTGCCCAATTGGGCCTAAAGACCGCCATCATTGAGCGATACAGCACGCTCGGCGGCACCTGCCTCAATGTAGGCTGCATCCCCTCCAAGGCGCTGCTCGACAGCTCCGAGCATTTCCACAATGCCAAGCACAAGTTCGACCTGCACGGCATCGGCGTCACGGGCCTCAAGGTCAACATGCCGCAGATGATCAAGCGCAAAAACGAGGTGGTGGAAACCAACACGAAGGGCATTGACTTCTTGATGAAGAAAAACAAGATTGATGTCTTCAAGGGGCATGGCTCGTTTGTGAGTGCCAACAAAATCAGCGTCGCCAAGGCAGACGGCACCACCGAGGAAATCGAAACCGACAAGACCATCATCGCCACTGGCTCCAAGCCCATCGTGCCGGAGGCATTCAACTACGACAAAAAACGCATCATCACCAGCACCGAAGCCTTGAACATCGACCACGTGCCGAAACGCATGGTCATCATTGGCGGCGGCGTCATCGGGCTGGAACTGGGGTCGGTGTATGCCCGCCTCGGCACCGAAATCGAGGTGGTGGAGTTCCTCGACCGCATCATCCCGACGATGGACGGCGATTGCAGCAAGGAGCTCCAAAGGGCGCTGAAAGACCTCGGCTTCAAGTTCCACCTGAAGCACAAGGTGAACACCGTGAAGGCTTCCAAAAAAGGCGTGAGCGTGGAGGTGCAGAAGCGTGACAGCGAAGAAACATTCACCCTCGAAGCCGACTACTGCCTCGTGGCCATTGGCCGCAGGCCGTACACCGACAACCTCGGCCTCGAAAACGCTGGGGTGCAGAAGGACGACCGTGGACGCATCGCTGTTGACCACCACCTGCAAACCAACGTGCCGGGCATCTACGCCATCGGCGATGTGGTGCAGGGTGCCATGCTCGCCCACAAGGCCGAAGAGGAGGGCGTCTTCGTGGCGGAGGCCATTGCTGGCCAAAAGCCGCACATAGACTACAACCTCATCCCCGGCGTGGTGTACACTTGGCCGGAGGTGGCTGCTGTCGGCCAAACGGAGGAGCAACTGAAAGCAGCGGGCATTCCCTACAAAGTAGGCAAGTTCCCGATGAAGGCCCTGGGCCGCTCCCGTGCCAGCACCGATACCGAGGGCATGGTGAAAATGCTCGCCCACAAGGACACCGACGAAATACTTGGCATGCACATCGTCGGCGCACGTGCCGCCGACCTGATTGCAGAATGTGTGGCGCTGATGGAGTTCCGGGCCAGCGCCGAGGATTGCGCCCGCATGAGCCACGCCCACCCGACCTATGCCGAAGCCATCAAGGAAGCGGCACTGGCGGCTACGGCGAACCGGGCGATTCATATATAGCAGCAAAAAGAAAAGGCCGCACCATTCGAATAGGTGTGGCCTTTTTCAGCTCAAACAACTATATTTGTAGGAAAATCACTGCTATGCTAATCGAGATACCAGATGCCGTCATACGTCATGCCAAGGTGACTGAAGATGCAATTCGGCTTCAAATCGCCATCACACTTTTTCAGGAAGAAATCTTTACACTTGGACAGGCAAGCGAGTTTCTTGGTGTGCCGCAGCTGATTTTTCAAAAAGAACTCGCCAAACGTAAAATCTCCATCCACTATGACGTGGAAGACTTTCGAGAAGATATGAAAACACTGCGTTCCCTCGCATGATTGTTATTAGCGATACCTCCCCTATCTCCAACCTGTTTGTCATTGGCAAACTCGAATTGCTGCGTGATGTTTATCAACAAGTCATTGTTCCACAGGCAGTTTTTGACGAACTCATGAAGTTAAATGACTTTGGGTACGATGTACAAGAAATTGTCAAAACCACTTGGATTACCGTACAAAAACCCACTAACACGCAGCAAGTAATTTTACTACAAATGACTTTGGATGCTGGCGAAAGCCAAGCTATCGCTTTATCCCAAGAAATCAATGCGGATTTGTTGTTGATTGATGAAAGGGCTGGTGCAAAAAAGGCCAAAGAACTTGGCATAAAAACCATCGGCCTGTTGGGTGTGCTAGTCAAAGCCAAAGAAATGAATTTGGTTGAGTTCTTGAAGCCCATTCTGGAAGAACTTGAGACCAAAGCTGGCTTTTGGTTGAACACAAAGTTGAAGAAAGAAATACTAGAATTTGTTGGAGAAAATAGTTGAAAGCCTGTCTCCTTTTTCCATTCCCTATACTACCTCGCTCCCGCATCATGGGAATGGTGCATGTTGCATGGCTCAATATTTTAGGGGTCGCTTTACACACATACCAAGGGAGAACTGCAAAAACAGTAGCTTCATGCTTTGCTGGCGGCAGTGAGGGCTGCCGGATGGAAGAAGACAAATAGGGAGGTTTGCGATGTCTAAGTGTCGATTGTGAACTTGCCACAACTAAATATCATTAAAATGAGTCAAGCTAAGTTGCCTAAATTTTATGAGACATTCAAACCTATCCTTGAAATATTAAGTGATGGCAAAACTATACACAGCCGAGAACTACTTAGAAGAGTAATAGAAAAATATTATTCCAAATTACCCAAAGAGTTGCTAGAAGAAAAGACAAAAAGCGGCGATATTTTGATAGAAAATAGAATATACTGGGGCAAATCCTATCTAAAGAAAGGAGGTTTAGTCTCCTTTCCAGAAAGAGGGATGGTTCAAATAACTGAGAAGGGGAAGAATTCCAATTTTGAAAAGCTCCAACTTAAAGACATGGAGAATGAGTCCGGCATCATGGATTTCTATACCGAAGAAAAGAAAAAAGGCACTTTACCTGATTTCCAAATAAGTAACTCAACCCCACAAGACTTAATTGATAAAGGGTTTTCACAGATAGAGTCTCAAGTAAAAAATGATATACTAGAGCGTTTAAAATCAATTGACCCTTATTATTTTGAAAAAGTTATTCTAATTTTATTGAAAAGAATGGGATATGGAGATTTTATTGAAACTTCTAAATCTGGAGATGGCGGTATTGACGGCATTATCAACGAAGACAAGCTAGGATTGGATAAAATATACATTCAAGCAAAGCGATATACTGACAACAAAGTAAGGGAAATGGACATAAGAAATTTCATTGGGGCTATGAGTGGGGATACGACAAAAGGTGTTTTTGTTACTACCTCAGACTTTGATAAAGGAGCCGTACAAAAGGCTCGTGATGCTCATCATACGATAATATTAATCAATGGAGAGAAATTGGTTGACCTGATGCACCAATACAATGTTGGCGTGCAGATTAAGGAAACATATGAAGTCAAGCAGCTCGATGAAGACTTTTTTGAAGGAGATTAATCTATCATTTCATCTTCCAGTTTGAGCAAATTCAGCATAGCATTACTTGCGCCTAAATAGCTTTTTACTAGCTTTATCCCACAAAAACAACCTACTATGTCATCCAGAGCACAACTCTACCACTACGCCACAGGCCAACAGCACCACGGCAAGAGTGTTGCCGAGGTTTTCCAGCAAATCCACGATGGCAGCGAATGGAACGTCGTCACCAACGAGTCCGTTTCCGGCGAAGGCTCCACGATGGAGCAGACCGCCACGCTCCGGGCCGAGCTGCCCGGCCTGCTGCACAAGCTGGGTGTGCGCTCACTGCTCGACCTGCCCTGCGGCGACTTCAACTGGATGCAGCACGTGGACCTTACGGGCATCCACTACACGGGCGGCGACATCGTACACGACATCGTAGAGCGCAACCAAGCCCAATTCGGCAATACGCGTCGGCGTTTCCAACAACTCAACCTGCTCACAGACCCGCTCCCCACTTGCGACCTGCTTTTCTGTCGGGACTGCCTCGTTCACCTCAGCTTTGCAGACGTGCAGGCGGCCCTCGCCAACATCCGGCACAGCGGCATCACCTACCTCGCCACCACCCATTTCCACGACGAACCAGAAAACACCGACATCCCCACCGGCGGCTGGCGGCCCCTCAACTTCTTCAAAGCACCGTTCAACTTCCCGGCTCCCGTAGCGGAAATCAACGAGCACTGCACGGAGATGGGCGACGTCTTTGCGGATAAATGCTTGGTGGTGTGGAGGGTGGCCGAGATTTAAGTTGGGTGGGATTTGATTGACGAATGTTGATTACATTAAGATATACCCTTCTATGCCCGTTGCAACTCACCTCCCATAATTCGTACATTTGCACCTGTCCATCCAATAGCAGTATGAATCTAAGCAGCCAACAAATCAAACTGATTGCAGAGTTCTTTTCAAAACAACCCGTCTTGAAGGCATATTTGTTTGGGTCGTATGGTAGGGGCGAGGCATCGGACGTTAGCGATATTGACTTGTTGGTGGAGTTGGACTATAGCCAGCCCATCGGTCTAGAGTTCATCCAAATGCAGTTGGACCTTCAGGAGCTGCTTGCCAAAAAGGTAGACTTGGTATCGGCACGTGGACTTTCCAAGCACGTGCAGCCCTTTATCGAAAAAGACAAAAAACTCATCTATGCCCGATAGGTTCGGCGACAAGGTTCGGCTGCTGCACATCTTGGATGCAATAGAAGCCATCGAAAGCTACACGGCAGGGGTAGATTTAGATGGCTTCGTGGCCAACTCCATGATGTTCGATGCTACTTTGAGGCAGCTTGAAATTATCGGCGAGGCCAGCAACAGACTTTCAGAAGAATTGCTCCAGAACAATGGCGATGTTCCTTGGGCAAGGATTATCGGGCTTCGGAACTTGGTCGCCCATGAGTATTTTGGTATTGACGATTTCACCATCTGGAACGTTGTGAAATTAAACCTCCCACCACTGAAGTCAAAAGTACAGGCGATGTTGAAGGGGCTTGCGTAAATCAGAAGTAGAAGCCCGAATTCAAAAATCTTCCGTTGCAACCTACGCACTGCAAGCCAGCCACAAACTCCCCTAGTTCTTCCATCCCTTCAGTTCCTGTTCCGTGTGCTGCACCAGCACCTTCACCCCGTATTTTTCTTGGATATGCTTCGCTAACTGGTCGGCGGCGTACACCGAGCGGTGCTGGCCGCCCGTACAGCCGAAGTTGATGGTCAGGTTGGTGAAGCTGCGCTCGATATAATTTTCGATAGCAGGGTCAACCAGTAGGTATATCTGGTTGAGGAACTCCTCCATGTTGGAGTGCAGTTGCAGGAAGTTGATGACCGACTCATCACGGCCCGTCAGTTTCTTGTAGGGCTCGTAGAGGCCGGGATTGTGGATGAAGCGGCAGTCGAACACAAAGCCGCCGCCGTGGCCGCTGGGGTCGGTAGGCACGCCCCGGCGATAGCTGAAGCTCTGGATGGTGACGGTGAGCAAGCTGGCAGCACCCCGCTCCCGGTCGAACGGCTCAAATTTTTTGCTCGCAACGATGGCGTTCAGTGCCTTCGTCAGTTCCGGCAGCTCGATGGGAAAGTTGGCGTTCTCCAAAATCCACTGCACGTTGCGGATGGCAAACGGAATGCTCTTGATGAAGTATTCCTTCCGCTCGAACAGCCCCCGAAAGCCGTACGTCCCGAAGGTCTGTATGCTGCGGATGAGCACGTAGCCGTAGAAATATTCGAGGAACTTGGCCCGGTCAACGGGTTGCAGCTGCTCCACCGTGTCGAGGTAGTGGTCGAGCAGTTCCCGGCGAATGGCGTCCGGCACATTGGCCTTGGCCTGGAAGAGCAGCGAGGCGAGGTCGTATTGCAGCGCACCCTGCCTGCCGCCCTGGTAGTCAATGAAGTAGGGTTCGCCGCCCTTCACCATGATGTTGCGAGCCTGAAAATCCCGGAACATGAAGTGCGAACAGTCCGTCGTCAGCAGGTACTCGGCGAAGCGGTGGGCGTCGTCCTCCAATGCCTGTTCGTCGAAGGGGATTTTCGCCAATTTCAGGAAGTAGTATTTGAACGTGTTAAAGTCCCAGAGCATGCTCTGCTTGTCGAAGGCTGGGCGTGGGTAGCAGGCCGAGTAGTCCAGCCCCTCGCCGCCCCGGATTTGGAGCAGCGCCAGTTTTTCCACCGTTTTCTTATAAAGTTGCACGAGGTAGTCGGGAAACTGATCGCCCGCTTGCAGCAGGTAGCTGTACAGCGTGGTAGCACCAAGGTCTTCCTGGAGGTACACGCTGCGGTCGAGGTCTTCGGCGTAGATGGCAGGCACGGGCAGCACCTTGGCATGGAAGTGTTTCGAGAACGTCAGGAACGCTTGGTTCTCCTTCCGGTCAAGGTTGTAGGTGCCGATGGCCGCCTTGCCATGCCCGCTCAAGCGGTAGTAGATGCGGGCAGAGCCGCTGGGAGCAAGCGGCAGCACGAGGCCGGGACGCTCACCGCTCCATTGCTCAAAAAGGTCGGCGAGTGCGGTTTCGATTTGTGTGTTCGACATATTTTTTCCTTTGGTAAAAATGGCGGGGCGAAAATAGCAGAGACTTCCCTCAATTTTTCACAAACGGAACCACCACTTGCCGCTGCCCCTCCGCATTGATGGTCAAGAAATAAAACCCGCACGGCAGGCCATCGGCATCCAGTTCGTCGTAGTGCTCGCCAGCAACCAAGTTCAGCGGCTTGCGCAACATCTCTACGCCGTTCACCGCCAAAACGCAGAGGCTGACCGGGCCATCCTCTACCGTGGTGAAATAGACGCCAATCGTGGGGCCAACTGGGTTCGGGAAAACAGTCGGATAAAACGGAAAGTCCGGCATACCGGGCTTCACCATCACCTCGAAGTTGCGGAGCACGGGCGCTGCAGGTTGCCAGTCGGTATTGCCCTGCTGGCTGGCCCGCACGGTCACGGTGCCGGGCAGTCCCGTCAGTGTCAGCACGTTGCCACTGACGATGGCAGGGCCATCCATCACCGTGAAAGCAACTGGCAGGCCAGAGGTAGCCGTTGCCTGCAAAACGATGGGCAGCGCAAACGTGAACTGGTCACCAATCGGCAGAAAATCAATGGCTTGGGGCAACAGCGCCAATTGGTTGGGCAGTCCCGGCGTGGGCAGGTCGGCCCTCCAGTTTTCGGGCAGGGCGTTGTCGGATTTCGGGTCGTTCAGTTGCAGCGAGTGGCCTGTGCCATCAGCGCCAAGTGGCCACGGCAGCTCGTTGTCGTAGCGCACGGAGTCAATTAGCATCAGGTTGGCGTTTCTCAGAGATATGCGCTCGCCGCCGTTGTTCAGCTTGAAGCCGTGATTGCCAGCCCCGAAAGCCCCCACCCGATTGTTGGTCAATGGATAAAATGACGAGAACGCCGCCTCGTTTTCCACCAAAACCAAGAAGTCGCCGGGCTGCATGGTCGTGCCAGTGGGCAGGTTGAAGTAGCCGCCGCTCTCGTCTTCGAGCACCCAGCCGGAGATGTCAACAGGATGTAGGTTGGGATTGAAAAGCTCCACCCAGTCGCCGCCGTTGGGCGAGTGATAGTTGATTTCGTTGATGACGATGGTGTCCGTGGACGTTGAGCCTTTTTCAAAAATAGCCGTCAGCGACTCGTCGGCGCTCAGCGTCACCGTTGTAGCAGCGCTAGGCCCAAGCGTTGTGTTCGACCATTTTTCAAACACAAAACCCGGTGCCGCATCGGCCTCCACGGGTATTTCCACGCCCGTGAAGTAGGTGCCGCTCCACGGCAATTTATCTGCAGAGAGGCGGAGCGTACTGAATCGGATGCCACCGCCGTCGGCAGGTTGCGCCGCCAAGTGGACAGTCGCCGTTCCGCCGACTTCGTCAAAATAATCCACGAAATGCTGCCGGACGAAGGCGGGTCTATCGTCGCCGAACTTCCTGAGCACCAGCACATTGTCCGCCCAGGGGTTCCAACCCGGCGACCAACGGTCGAAGTGCTGCTGGATTTCTGGGGCATACAAATCCTCAAAGGCGTCAATGCGGTTGCCAACCCTGTCCGGTGCAAAAAGCACGTTGAGGAAGTCGGCGCTGCGGTTGATGAAGTCCCTGCGGAAGTCGGGGCTTTCCATCGCCTTGCGCAGCGGGAGGGTCGTCCACCAGGGGTTGGGCCAATCGCTGGAGCTGTCGTCGAGCGCCCGTGCAAGGGAGTTGGCGGAGGCATCGCCCGTGTTGAACAGCAGGGTGTCCTGCTCGATTTTCAGCAAACCAAAGCTAAAGTCGAAGTCGAAACTGAGATAGCGCCAGCGGGCGTCGCTGCCGTTGCGCTGCCGCCAACGGCGGAGGTTGTTGCCGGGCCAGTCGCTGTTGTCGATGATGATGTTGAAGGCGTTGTGATCGAGGAAATTGGGCAGGTCGAGGCGCAGCTTGATCTGGTCGTAGTGCTGGTCGTTGAAGAAGCTGTGCGTGTTCAGGAATTCCACGAAGTCGTCCCAGTTTTCAAAATCGCCCGCCACGGCTTCTGCATCGTTTTCCAGAAAGTCCACCTCGCTTTCCGAGAGGCCGAAATGCTGCGTGAGGTAGTCCATTTTTAGGTGCTCCCGCAAGTTGTGGATGCCCCAGTATTGGCCGTTGAAGTAGGCCACGCCCGACCGAAAGCCTTGCAAGTGCAGCCTCGGTGGCTCGATGGTTCCTCCGAGGTCGGTCAGGTCGGCAGCGAGGCTGGCCACGAACGCATCCCGGAACATCGTCACATTCCAATCCTGCCCGGCATTGCGGAGCAGCAGGTTTTTGTACTCCTCAAACGGCAGGTCGGGGAAAACAGGATGCTGGAAAAAGCCGTCACCGTTGTCTGCCAGCGCCTTGATTTTCAGCGATTTCTGCGGCAGCTGCGCACTGCCCGTCCCGTGTACCTCGACCGTGGCTGCTTGGCTGAACCCCGGCATCCCGTCCGTTTCGAAAAACTCGACATGGACGGGGCGCTGCCAATCCTCTGTGTAGTTGGGGTATATGCCCGTGGCAGGGTCGAAGAAATCGGCGTCCTTGAACGACAGCGCCACCACCGGAAATTCGTGCGGTGCATCGAAGAGGTAGGTCCAAGTCGCCACGGCGCTTGGCAGGTAGTTGGCAGCGAATGCCCTCGACCGCAGCGTGGTGTTCTGGCTGATTTGGAGCGGGGAACTGTACAGCGGCGAATTCGCATCCGGCTCGCTGCCGTCAAGGGTGTATCGGATTTGAGCGCCGGGCGTTGCTGAGGTCAGCACGACCTCCAATGCAGTCGTGAAAAAGCCGCCCTGCGCGGAGGCTATCGGTGTTTCCGCAAAGCTACCGCCAGTTGTACCAGCGTTCGGGGCCAATGGTGTCGGGGTGGTGAAGAACTGGAAGTTGCCGCCGCCATCGGTGCTGCGGCCGTACGAGACATTGGCGGTTTGTGGGCCGAAGGTCAATGCATCGAGCTGGCTACCGTCAGCTGCGAACAAGCCGAGGTCTTCGCCGCCAGCACCGAGTTTGAAATTGGCGTGCAGGACGCCCTGCGTGGTTTCGTCGTCGAGCCAGAGCAGCAGGAAGCCGCCGGGTTGGATGGTCGTAGCCGCTGGATTGGTGGTGGGCACTTGCCATTTCGTAGGTTGGGCAAGGTTGTCGGTGAGGTACATGCCGCCGAGGTCAACGGGGTCGTTTCCGGCGTTGAACAGCTCCAGCCAGTCCTCCTGCTGGCCTGCTTCGTCCGCAATCCCGTTGCTGTTGGATGCGACAAACTCGTTGATGAAAATGGGTTGCGAAAATGCAATTTGACCCAGCGCCAGCCATACTCCGATGAGCATGTGGCGCAAACCAATTGAAACCATGTTTGCTCAAATGTTGAATTAAAAAAACTACGTTGCATGCACCATCGCCTCTAATCAATTTTGGAGTTTAGGCGGCTTCGCTGCCGAAAAAAGAAGCTTTCGTTTATATGTAACTTTAATTGAAAACCAGCTTAGGGATGTAGGTACAGCGTTTCCAGTGTGGAGGAGGGTGCTAGGTGGGCAATGTTACGGATTTTGGCGGAGCTAACTTTTCTGCGGGGCAAAAACTTTCTAATGACCCCCATCAAAATACCGCCCTGCCTCGTTTTGTTTGCGGCGTTTTTGCTTCTTTTTTTTCTTTTTCTCCTTTTTGGAAAAATGAGGTTCCGCCAACACCCGTGGCGATGTCCCCTTTTTCAGGACGAACCGCCCCCGCTGTGGCAGCGTCGGTAGCCGTTCCAACGTGACGGGCCTGCCAGTTTCCACAAAAACTGGTTCCTCGTAGCAAAGCGCCTCCTTCAGTGCATCGGCCAGTGGTGTGCAATCAATATAGCCCTTAAAGTAGGGGCTTTCCACGCAGTCGCCTGTGATGTCCCAGACCACCGCCCCGGCCAATTGGTGCTCCAAAATGTATCGGGCCTTCTTTGCCACAGAGCGCTCATCGTCGAAGCTGACGAAGGTATTCGAGTTTTTGCTCCGCAAAAATGGCGCTTGAGCAAGGCTGTCCCAGTCGTAAAAAAACAGCTCCTGCTGGGCGAGGATGTTGTAGAAAGCGGGGGAGCCAGCGTCCTCTGCGAAGATGCGGACATCCACGGCCTGTGCCGAACCGACGTGCAAGCCTGGCGCATTCCTCGTCTTCATGCTGCGCCCGTAAAACGGCACACCGATACAGATTTTGTGCGGCGGTACGCCATACTCGTCCATCAGGTGGTGGATGGTGCTGTGGGTATCGTAGCCTCGAATGCCTTTCGCTGGTGGGTAAAGCGGGGAGTTGTGGTTGGTCACCGAGAAGTCTCGTCCGTAGAAGTCGTAAGTCATCATACTGATGAAATCGAGCAGGTGCATCACCTCGGCCCACTCGATTTCGGCCATTCGGTTGGGGGCACAGCCAAAGGCCGCCGTGAGGTAAAGCTGGCGGTCGTGGTAGGGTTGGAGCGCATCAAGCGAATCCCGGATTTCACGGAGCAGCAGCGTGAAGTTCTCCCGGTCGCCGGGACCGCCGCCGTTGGAACGGTAGCCGGGGTACTCCCAGTCGAGGTCAATGCCGTCGAGGTAGTAAGTGCGCACCATTTCGGCACAGGACTGTGCGAAGCGGCGGCGCTTTTCGGCACTGGCAGCGATGGGCGAAAAATGCTGCGAGAGCGTCCAGCCGCCGATGCTGACGAAGACCTTGACGCCTTGTTCGTGTGCCCGGTCCACCAGCGAGGTGCCGGGCACGTGCCATTCTGCTTGACCAAAATCCTTGCGGCTGCCGTAGCCGGGCGGCGCTGAGGGGTCTATTTCCCCCAGTAAAATTGTCTTGTCGGCACGGGGGTCGAAGGGCACGACGCTGCCATCGGGTCGTGGCTCAAAAAAAGCGTAATTGATGGCGGTGTACTTGGAGTAGTCAATCGTGGTGGGGTTTACGAGCTGCTGGCGGTCGTACCACTTCCAGCTTGGGTAGTAGCCGATGACTTCCCGGCAGGGCAGTTGGCAGTTGGCAGTTGGCAGTTGGCAGCAGGTGGCGATTAGTAGACCGAAGGTGATTGGTCTTGAAAAAAAGGCATACGAATGCCGCAAGGCACAAAATCCACTACCAAATGCCAATTGCCAACAGCCATTTAATTTCACAACCATTTTATTGAAAAGTCCACCAACCATTGCTGAATCTTGTCATAAGGTGCCCTCACCAGCTCCATGGGTCCCCAAAAGTTTTGCTGGTACACGGCACGGGCGTTGGAGAACTCCGAAAAACCGTACCATCCGTGAGCATTGCCCATGCCGCTGTTGCCGACGCCACCGAAGGGCAGGTCGTGATTGTAGAAATGCAATTGAGCGTGGTTGATGCAAGTACCACCTGCGCTGGTTTCGGCCAGCACCCGTTTTATGTTTTTTTTGTTTTCGCTAAAAATGCTCAAGGTCAACGGCAATTCCCCAACATTGACGAAGTCAATGGCCTCATTGAGTTGCCGGAAGCTGCGCACGGGCAGCACTGGCCCGAACACCTCTTCCCGCATCAACAGCGAGTCGTCGGGGAGATTGGTGACGATGGTCGGGGCGATGTAACGCTTTGTCGCATCCGTCTGGCCACCTGCCACGATGTTTGCTCCGTGTGCTTTTGCATCGTCCAAGTAGCCCTTCACCCGTTGAAAATGTTTGTCGTTGACCAAACAGGCATAATCCTCTGATAGGGAGGCATCCTCGCCGTAGAACGAAGTCAAGTTGCTTTTCAGCAAGCTAAGTAGTTTGTCTTGAATACTTTCTTGCACCAGCAAGTAGTCGGGCGCTATGCAAATCTGGCCACAGTTGGCGAATTTTCCTCGCACGATGCGCCTAGCAGCGGCCTCCAAGTCGGCTGTTTCATCAATGATGGCGGGCGATTTGCCACCCAACTCCAGCGTGACGGAGGTCAGGTGTTCGGCGGCAGCCTTCATTACTTCCTTACCGATACTCGGTGCACCGGTGAAGAAAATATGGTTGAACGGCAGCGCCAAAAGTGCCTTTGAGGTATCCACACTGCCCTCCACGACGGCAACTTCGTTTTCAGGAAAAACCTCCGCAACGATTTTTTTGAT
This sequence comes from uncultured Saprospiraceae bacterium, assembly GCA_964442355.1. Lineage (GTDB taxonomy): Bacteria > Bacteroidota > Bacteroidia > Chitinophagales > Saprospiraceae > UBA6168. The sequence continues at coordinate 129,375 of CAYTZS010000001.1, forward strand.
GAGCGCCGACGAATCTGGCGTCATTTCCGAGGGCTTGATGATGGCTGTGTTGCCTGCGGCAATGGCCGACACAAGCGGCACGAAGGAGAGGTTGAACGGGAAATTCCAAGGGGAAATGATGAGACAGACGCCCTTTGGTTCGTGCTGTACCCATGAGTTGGAACCGATGAACGACAGTGGTGTGGGCACTCGCATCGGTTGCATCCAGCGGCGAAGGTTGCGCCTCGTATGCCGGATGGCCCCAGTGACGGGCAACACCTCGACGGCATCCACCTCGAACGGCGGCTTTTGGTAGTCGGCGTACATGGCCTCCTTCATTTGCGGACGATAGCGCAGCACAGCATCGAGCAAGCGATTGAGTTTGCTGATACGCTCCTTGGCCGTTGTCTGGCCGATGATTTGGCGATTTTGACGCTGGAGTTCGAAGATGCGTTGAATATCGGCGTTGTGTGCGGTAGCTGTTGGCACTGGTTTTTGCATTTTTGTCTGCTAGAAATTCATCTGTTGGCACAGTAGGAACCTGTGGAAGGAAACCCCGAAAACTCGGAAATCACCGCACCGGCTCTACCGTGTACCCTTCTTTGCGAAGCAAAGAAACCACGCCTTGGTCGCCACCGAGGTGGCCTGCGCCTACTGCGAAAAATGAAGGTTGCGCCAACATCATCTCGCCCATGATGGGTATCCAGTTGCGGTTGCGTTGGTTGAGCAGCAGGTCTTCGTGGCCGCCGAGGCCGCCATCCTCCTCGCCCATCATGGACACCATGCCCACGATATCCTGCGATTTGTAGAGCTTCACCATCTGGTCGAACTGGTCGTTCTCAACATCGCTGGACTTGATGGTCTCGACCAGCATCTTCGCTTGATCTTCGTAGGGTATGCTGTCGAACATGCTCATCTGGTACTCGGCGGTTTCGAGTCCAGCCATTTTCTTTTTTTGTTGCTCCGCAATCTGCATGATTTCCATCTCGTAGGAAACCATGCTGCCATCGCCACCGAGTCCGCCGCCACTCAGGTCCATGTCGGCAAAAACGGTGAGGAACATCGGCTTCATGCGTTCGAAGAGGAAGATGGGCAGCCCTTGCTTGTCGAAGTGTGCCTTCACCAGCGCATAGTCCTCCTTGCTGATGAGGTCTTTGAGCGTTTTGCCATCGGCCATAAACGATTTCATCATCAGGTTAAATTGAGCGGGGAGGTTCGTCATCTCCTCCATGTTGATTTCAAAGGTGACGAGCTTGGCCCGGTCAATAGCAGAGCGGGTGCTGTCCGTGAGGAAAAAATCCTCCTTGCCTATCATGTGAATCGTGCCGTAGAGGTACGAGGCAGTGGGCAGGTCCTTTCCGCTGATGCGCCAAAGCAGGGCATTTTCTTCGGCGGTGGGGGCAGTAGCAGCGGGGGTAGTTTGCGCCAGCAGCTGGCCAATGCCAACGAACAACACAAACAACAACACGAATGAATGCTTCATTTTTCTTGAAAATTTTTGAGACAAAATTAGGTCAAAATGGCCGCCAAAAGGTAGCCAACTGGTGAACTTGACGGAGGTTTGGGTAAAAGACACCCACTTGGCCCGTCTGCCGCACTTCAACACGCAAGGTTTAACATTTATTATTGGCAAACGGTTGTTTTCATTGAAAATCCCATGCTGTTTTGAAAAAAACCGAACTTGGCCGCCAGAACCTTCAAACCGTTTTCCTCGATGAAATACCTAGCAATCAGCCTGCTTTTCTTGTTGGTCAACTGCGGCGGCAAACAAGCCGAGGCACCGCCGACCTTGCCCCAAGAACAGCCCTCACAGCCCAGCGGGGAAAGTAGCCCCTCATCCATCCCCGAACAACCGCAGCCCCCCACCGGAATTGACTACGACACCACGCAGTGGACCGAAATCACCCGCCTCGACCCGACCATCCTGCTCGATTTTCGGTATGCCACCAGCAACAATTTTGTGAAGGAAAAAATGTACGACTGCGGGCGCTGCTTTTACCGGCCAGCAGTGGCCAAGGCACTAGTAAAGGCGCACAAAACCCTCCAAAAAAAAGGCTATGGCCTGAAGATGTACGACTGCTATCGCCCCCGCCCCATCCAGTGGAAACTCTGGAACAAAGTGCCCGACCCTCGCTACGTGGCCGACCCTCGCAAGGGCTCGATGCACAACCGGGGCATGGCTGCCGACCTGACAATCGTGGACAAGAACGGCAAGGAACTGGACATGGGCACCGACTTCGATTTTTTTGGAGAAGAAGCCTACCATGCCTACACCGAACTGCCCAAACAGGTGCTCGACAATCGCAAGTTGCTGCTCAATACGATGGCCGCCGTCGGCATGAAGCACACGACGACCGAGTGGTGGCACTACTCGTACCGCCAAAAAACCTTCCCAATTGACGACTGGGTGTGGAAGTGCAAATAATCACAGACATGGAAACCAATCTGATTCTTCAAAACATTGCGAAGCACATACAGCTCAACCCCGACGAGGAGGCACATTTCCTGGCCATGCTAAAACCTAAAACCCTCAAGCGGCGGGAGATGCACTTGCAGGAGGGGGAGATTTGCCGCAACTCCACGTTCGTGGTTAAGGGCTGCCTCCGCAGCTACAACCTCGACAAAAACGGCTTCGAGCACGTGCTGTCATTTGCACCGCCAGGCTGGTGGATTGCAGATATGTACAGCTTTTTTAGCCAAAAACCAGCCACGCTGTTCATCGAGGCGATGGAGCCATCGGAGGTGCTGCTGCTCTCAAAGGAAGACCAAGAGCGGCTGTACGTGGACATCCCGAAGTTCGAGCGTTTCTTCCGCATCATCATCGAGAAGTCGCTGGTGAGCAGCCAGCAGCGCCTGCTCGACAAACTGAGCCTGCCCGCACAGGAGCGCTACCGCAATTTTTGCGAGAAATACCCATCGCTCGTGAACTGTTTGCCACGCAAGCAGATTGCCTCGTACATCGGTGTGACACCGGAATTTTTTAGTAAGATGATAAAAGAGATGAACAGGGGTACAGGTGGTGATATGCCAACTGTTTAAAGTGAATCTTTCACGGGGTTTGTCTCACCAAATCTTTTTCTTCTTCCCGCCTTTTTTCCCCGACGTCAGCGCCAGCATCTTCCGGTGAATGAGTTTTTTGAGCGAGGTTGTCGGCGCTTTTTGCTGCGCAACTTGGTAGTAGCGGGCGCACTCCCGCAGGTTTTTGGCCTGCCTGTAAAAATCGCCCATGAGCGCATTCGTCAGCCAGTCTTCGGGCAAATGGTCGGCAAAGCCCGGCACTGCGAACAGGTGGTGAATGCCTGCCTCGGCCTGCTGGTTTTTCACCAAAGCGTAAGCGTAGCAAAGCTGGTTGTGGTAGGTTGGGCTGACTTCCAGCAGCAACTGCAAGTGCTCCTGAATGCGCTCCCAGTTAGTGAATCGGGGATGTGGCGCCAATGTGTGCTCCATCAGCACACGGGCCAGCAGGTGGTACCCGTTGGGGTGGTCGGGCTCGCCTGCCCGTTCGAAGTAGGCAACGCCTTGGTCAATGAGCTGGGGGTTCCATTTTACCCGGTTTTTTTCCTCCAAAAACAGGGACGAAGGCGGCCTGCCCCGCCTCGGCTCAAACCGTGCGGCGAACAGGCACAGCACGGACATCAAGGCGTAGGTCATCGGGTGCTCCGTGGCCGGGCTTGAAAGCAGCAGACTGCCCACCTGAAACGCCGTATCGCAGAAAGAGCGCCGAGCGAAAATAGTGCGCTCACTGTGCTCGTAGCCATCCATGAAAAGTGCTAGTAAAGTCTCCAGCACTGCCGCAAACCTTGGCGGAAACTGCCCCGGCGATGGCACGCCGCTCTGAACGCCATGTTGCAAAATCACATCGGACGCCGTATCAAGCTCCCGCAAAATGGCTAGGTCGTCGGAGTGTCGGAAATGCTGGATGTCCTTTTCGGAGAAAGTAAAATTGGTTTTCAGCACGAGTGCCTTGCGAAGGGGCATGGGTAACGCCGGGTGACAGCAGGCGAAGAGCAATGCCAATCGGTTGTCTTCCAGCGTTTTTTCTTCAAAAATACCTTGAAAAATGGCCTCCAGCGGCTTGCCAGTCTCCACGGCGAAGTTCACTTCCCTCGACAAGCGACCCGCCATGCCTTGCTGCCGAACGGCTTCAAGGGTTTTTAGCTGCGCGATGGCCAGCAGAAAGTTCATCGGGTTGGAGGGGATGCGGAACCACGGCTGTGCGGCTGCCTCCTCGAAGGTTTTGTCCACCAGTTCGAGGGCAAGATGGAGGCGATGCAATCCCAAAATGCGCAACATGGCAGCCAGCAGTTGCCGGGACTCATGTTGAGCGTTGAGGTGCGCCAGTGGCGTGGCGAAGAGATGCTGCTTTTTTATCATTCGGCCAGGTTGGGTTGGCATAAATGGCCTGTGCGGTTGAGCCGCCAGTACGCTGAAACATTAGCAGAAAATATCAGACCAAAAATGCAGTAAAAGGTCTGTATTTTCAAATGCCCGCAACCTGAATCAATTTTTGGTCGGGCAATGCCGCTTTGGTCGCCTCAAAATCCCTCGTGATGCCGAGCAGGAAGCCGCCACCACCAGCCCCGCAAACCTTCAGCTTGAACAGGTCGCCGTCCAGTCCCTGCTGCCAGATTGGTCGGAACTGCTCAGGAATCATCCGCTCCAAAAACCGGAGCTGGAACCCGCCGATGCGGTGAATTTCTTCGAAAACCCGCCTGGCATCTCCAGACAAATACGCTGCAATGGCCGCCTCAACCGCAGGCAAAAGCTCGACCCGACAGCGCTCGGCGAAGGTGGCATCCCGCATTTTCGCCAAAAAATATTCAATCAGCGGCGTTGCTTGCCGGGGCATCCCGGTATCGAGCAAAAAAAGGCTGTACCCCGCAGCTGCCAACTGCTCACTGTCAGATTTTTGAATTATCTCAACTCCTTGCGGGCCGCCCAACAGTACAGGTTTTTGCAAATAACAAATCAGGGGGTCAGTGCCGCTGCTCGTGCCATGAAAAAAGGCCTCGATTTGCGCCAGCGATTTCTTCAATTCCAGCAGCGAGCCACTTTCAATTTTCTTGCGAGCATCTTCGATTTCCCAATTTTCCAATTTCCAGTTTCCAAAAATCGCAGCCACCAGTGCCCCAGAACTTCCTGCCCCGTAGCCAGTCGGAATGTTGGATTCGAAGACCAGCCCGTTGACCAATGCTTGTTTGAAAGCGGCCACATCGAGGGCAGCGAGCAGTTCGCCACGTTGTTGGAGTTGGTGGAGGTGGTCGGCCAATTGGGGCAATTGCATTTGCCGGGCAGCGAGTTCGGCAGGGCTGAGGTGCGGGGCGTACGCCCATTTGCCCGAAAACAACGGCAGCGGCACGGCCAGTGCCTGCGAACCTGCGTTGACGGTGTGCTCGCCGAAAAGGAGGAGTTTGGCGGGATAAGCTGTCATTGTTGATAAACTAAAAAAAGCAAAGGTAAAAGTCTGGTCGGTTCTGCTACTTTTGCTTCTCGACAAACACTCTTCACCAAAAAATGATGCAAAGAAAATCCTACCGCCTCAAGGCTGGCAATATCAACAACCTCAAGCTCGTCACCGATGAACTGCCCGACCCCGGCCCCAACGAAGTGACGCTGGAGGTGAAGGCCATCGGCCTCAACTTTGCAGATGTTTCCGTCGTGCTGGGGCTTTACAGCGCCACGCCCAAAGGCGAGTTCACACCGGGTCTGGAGGTGTCGGGCGTGGTGGCGAAGGTGGGCAGCAGCGTGACGACCGTGCGCCCCGGCGACCGGGTGATGGCCGTCTGCCGCTTCGGGGGCTACGCCACGCACATCAACATGGACGCCAAGTACGCCATGCCGATTCCCAACGATTGGTCGTTTGAGGAGGGGGCGGCCTACCTCGTGCAGGTGCTCACGGCCTACTACGCCTTGCGGCCACTCGGCAACTTGCAAGCGGGCCAAACGGTGCTCATCCACAGTGCAGCAGGCGGCACGGGCATTTTCGCCAATCGACTGGCAAAACGAATGGGCGCCACCACTATCGGCACGGTAGGCAGCACAGCCAAGCTCGACCTACTCCGGCAGGAGGGCGTGGACTTCCCCATCGTTCGGGACGAGAATTTTTTCCCCAACCTCGATAAAATATTGAAAGACAGGGAGTTGAACCTGATTTTGGAGACCAACAACGGCAAGATACTGATGGGCGACTTCAAACGGCTGGCCCCAATGGGCCGCAGCATCGTGTACAGCGCCGCCGACTTCATCACACACGGCAACCGACCCAATTTGTTGAAAATCATCTGGAAGTTCTTGCGCAGACCGCTCATTGACCCGATGAAACTGACCGACGGCAATCGGGGCATGTTGGGGTTCAACCTGATTTATCTGTACGAAAAATCGCACCTGCTGCACCAGTATGTGCAGGAAATCAAGGAGCTGAACATCGGCAAGCCGAGGGTGGGGCACGTGCTCACATTTGACAAGCTACCCGATGCCGTCCGACTGCTTCAATCTGGAAAAACCACTGGAAAATTGGTAGTAAAAATCTGATAATCAATGAAATACAAAACCATTTTCGTCGATGCCACTACCGTCAAAGGCAAGAGTGCTTGGGGTGTCTCAATAGAAGAAACCAACGGCGACCAGCTTGCCCGTGACATCCAAGCCGCTATTTTGGAAAACGACTTGGACGGCTTTGAACTAATGAGTTCCATGCCCGTTACATCGTCCAAAACAATTTCAGGTGCTTATGCCTACTCGTTCACGGCTGGCGCAATTTTGATGTTCAAACAGAAAAATCCATGATTTCCTTTCGCTGCAAGCCTTTTCACGAACTTACCGCCCCACAACTTTACGGCATCATGGCACTTCGCCAAGAGGTTTTTGTCGTTGAGCAGAATTGCGCCTACCTCGACGCCGATGGCAAGGACCTCCGGTGCTACCACCTCACTGGCCACAACGACGACGGCAAACTGGTAGCCTACGCTCGGTTATTGCCCAAAGGAATTTCATACGACAATTTCGTGTCTATCGGGCGCATCGCAACCTCACCGTCGGTGCGAGGCACAGGTGCCGGGCAACAGTTGATGAAGGAAGCATTGAGCAACATGGAAGCGCTTTTCCCCGGCGAGAGCATAAAAATCAGCGCACAGAGCTACCTGCGCAATTTTTATGAGAGCTTTGGCTTCGTCGTCAGCGGCGAGGAGTACTTGGAGGACGACATTCCGCACTTGCCAATGGTGAGGTGATTTACGATTTACGACTGACGATTTACGAATAGATTAGTAGCCATTCATTGATTATTAATGGGTTGGGTAGTCGAAGGGTCGTAAATCGTAAATCAAAAAACGCCCAACTTCTTCAGCACCACATCCACATCGTCCGGGGTGTTCACATTCATCAGCACATCTGGGTTTGGCGCATCAATCACCTGCACCGGAGAATTAATCAGCACTTTGCGGGGACAGGAGTATCCCTGTGCCAGAAATTGCAGCAACACGGGGTAACTCTTCGGCTCCCAGATGGCCACCAGCGGCTCTGGGAAACCGCTTACCGGGCTGCGGTATGCCGTGGCAATGGCCGAAGGATTACGATTTGCAACGAGATGGCGAAGTGCCGCCTCATCGAGCAGTGGCAAATCGCAAGCCACCACCAGCCAAGCGCTGTCTGGATTTTGCCGCAAGGCCGAAAGAATGGCGCCCATCGGGCCCAAGCCAAGGAAAGTGTCGGGCAGTACATCGTGGGTGTACACGAGTTCGCCGGCCTGTTCGGGGCGGCAGGAAAGGTGGGTGTTTTGGCAGATATTTTCCAGCAATTCGATCATCACGTCCCGTTGCGGTTTGTCGTGGTACATGAGCACGCTTTTGTCCGTGCCCATTCGGCGGCTCTTGCCACCAGCCAGCACGAGGCCGTTCAATGGTGGCAGAGCGTGATGCAGCTTTTTCTCAAAAAAAGATTTAATTACTTGGAAATCAGTCAATTGAAGTACAGGGATTTTATCAAACCCCGGAAGATTTTCTTTCAAAAAGTCGAATGGCTGCAAGCTGTCGTCCGTCAACAAAATCAACTGCACGTCGGTCAGGCGATCGAGCTTGCGGCGCAGCGAGTCTTCTTTTTTGGGGTCAATGACCACCACTTGTGCTTTTGCTGCAAAATGATTGCCGTTCACCAGCACCATGTCCATTTCGTTGAACAGGGGACGAAACTGCCATGCCGCCGGTTTGCCAGCGAAGTCGAGGCGGTTGAACTCAATCTTGTCAGTGTATTCAATGGCCGCACTGCCACTTGTCACCTGCTCACTGCCAGCTGATTTATGGTCAGCGTCCACGTAGCCAATTTTCCAAATTGATGAAAATGCATCGCAAAGTTGGCTGGCCAATTGTTTGATTTGGCCGCAGTCGGTGCCGAGAATGGCCCACTCGTTGCGGCCAAAATTGCCAAGCGAGGGTTTGGCGATGTCATCGTGCTTCTTGTGCTTCATCTCTCTTAATTTATGGGTTGACAAGGGTTTATTAACTCCGAAAAAAATCCTTCTTCCCACCCGTTTTCTCCACCAACATCGTCTCTTTGATGACAATGTCGTGCGACATGGCTTTGCACATGTCGTAGATAGTAAGGGCAGCCACACTAGCCCCAGTGAGCGCTTCCATTTCCACACCTGTTTTGCCCGTCAGGCTGGCCTCGCACTCGATGACCACCTCTCGCTGCTTGTTCAGGGCGATGCGCACCTGACAGTTTTCCAGCCCCAACGGGTGGCAAAGTGGGATGAGTTCGCCGGTGCGCTTGGCAGCCATCACCCCAGCGATGATGGCAGTCTGAAATACCGGGCCCTTCTTTGTTTGGATATCGTCGTTGGTGAAATGCGCCAAAATCGCCTCATCCAGCACTACAACGCTGCGAGCCTTGGCCGTTCGGCGAGTGACTGGTTTCTCCCCTACGTCCACCATGGAAGGGTTACCAGCAGCGTCGAGGTGGGTGAAGTTTTTTGACATAGAAAAAGACAGATTTAATTTGATAGGCAAAGTTAGGGCATGTTTTGGCGGCTTTTATGCCAAAAATCACGTGTCTGGCAAGTATTTGACCGAAAGTTTGCGCCTATTCAGGTTTGTTTTTCCCTATTTTTGCCGCTCAAAAAATGCGGCTGATTTCCTGTTCGAATCGCAGAAACAGGCCATGAGCTGTCGTCTATTGATTAATGAATTTGTTGAAAAAGAACCCTCATATTGGACAAATTCATAATTTTGGAGAAAAATCAACTGTTCAGGTTTTTGGCCTGAACTTGGATTAGCTGACGAATCTACGAATTACACCACTCAAATTATTGAACCTGAACGCATTACAATTACTGATTTTACTCTGACAACACAACTTAAACGTAAAACATGAAGTCGAAACTTGTACTTTGGGGCAGCAACGCCCAGGACGAAAAATGCTTGATTGCCGTTTCACTGAGAGCAGCAGACAACAAAGTTGACATCTGGACTTTCCCAGAATCGGTAGCTACTGAGGATTTTTACCAACAAATGATGAAGGATTGGCGTGACGGCGAAGGCATGGAATTGCCCGAACCGAAAACCCATATCGAGCGGGACCTGAGCCTGACCGACAGCCTACTACCCGATGACCTGAAGGTGGAGCGGGGCGATGTGGTGCAACGTGCGCAGACGGAGTGGCACTTCGTGGTGCTGTCTTCTAAACTGCACGATGCCTACGAGAGCCAACTTGCCGACCTGAAAGACCGGGTGAACAAACTGGAATCCTTCGACCAGCCAACTTGGGACAACCTCAAGGAGTTCTGGGACAAAGTGCAAGAACAAGTGCGTGACCGCAACCTCTTCCGCGACCACGCCGACCGCCTCCGGGCAAATACCAACGAGCTTTTTGGACAAATGAAAACCCTCCGCACCAAGCTGGACGAGGAGTTTGAAAAACTGTCCAAAGAAGCGCACGATAAATTCATGTCTTCTTTGGCCGAAGTTGAGCGCAAAATGGAAAGCGGCGCCCGTGTGCCTGTGTTGTTCGACGAACTGAAGAAGCTCCAGAGCATGTACCGTGAAGCGAAAAACCTGACCCGCGAGCACCGCAACAAGATTTGGGACAAACTGGATGGCACCTTCAAAGCCGTGAAAGAGAAGCGCTTTGGTGCAAAACCAGGTGAAGGCGGCAAGGAAGGCAGCGGCTCCATGCTGCAAGCTACCCAGCGTCGACTGGATGGGTTGGTTTCGGCCATTGACAAAATGGAGCAATCCATCCGCCGTGACCGCAACGACCTTGAGTTCCAGACGCACAAAATCAATACGACCGACGGTCAACTGGAAGCACAAATCCGCCAGGCCAAGCTAAAAATGATAGATGAGCGAGTCCACTCAAAAGAGGAAAAGCTCAACGAGATGAATACCACCAAGGCTGAACTCGAAAAGCGCATTGCTTCCTTGAGGGAAAAAGAGGCACGCCGTGCTGCTCAGGAAGCCGCCAAAGAAAAAATCGTTGGCGAAATGAAAGCCGCCGCCGAGGCTCGTGAAGACGTTTCCGAAAAACTGGACAAAGCTGCCGAGGAAATTTCATCTGCAAATGCTCAGACTTCAACATCGGAAGCTCCGCAAGAAGAACCCAAGAAAGAGGAGTCCATACTTAGCGCAGTGAGCACCATTGTTGGCGAATCTTTTGAAGACGTTGTTGACACCGTGAAGGCTGTGGCCTCCGTCATTGGCGACAAAATCGAAGACGCCATCGAAGAGCTGAAAGAAGACTTCGCCGAGGTTACCTCCTCAGACGAAGAGGAAAAACCTGCAGAAGAAGCTACGGCAGCTGAAACAGCAGAGGCTCCAGCTGCAGAAGCTGAAGAAGCAGCCCCCGTTGCCGAAACGCCAGCTGCCACGGAGGCCGAACCTGCCGAGGAAGCAACTGAAACAGCACCAGCTGCCAAAACTGAAGAAGAAGCTTAATCGCAGCACAAATGCGCCAACCAAGTTGGCTTAAATAGCTAAAGCCGGTATCGAAGAGATTCAATACCGGCTTTCTGTTTTGTGAGATACTCAACTGCTATTTTTCTTTACCTGCTGCCCACATTATGCCGCCTAGGATGTGCTGCAAAAACAGCGGCTCAGTGAACGACTCAGAAGTGTGCCCTCGGCCCGTGTAAAACGCCCGCCCGCCTTGGTAGTGATGATACCAAGCAATGGGGTGATTGGAGCCGTTCTCGCCTCCCTCGTAAGTTGTTTCATCGAGTTGGCAAAGCACGTGTACGTCGGGGTTCAGGTTCTTGTAGTTGTACCACTCGTCGAAGCAAGTCCAATCGTTGGGCAGGTGCTTGGTGCTGGGGTGCTTCTTGTCCTTCACCCGGATGGTGGCATTCTGTTGCTTGGGGTGGCTCTTGAAGTAGCCGCCGACCAGCTTGCCGTACCACGGCCAATCGTACTCCGTGTCAGATGCTGCGTGAATGCCCATGTAACCGCCACCAGACTTGATGTAACCTTCAAATGCCTGTTGTTCTTTGTCGCCCAGCACGTTCATGGTCGTACTCAAAAAAACTACTGCATCGAATTTTGTCAGGTTTTCCTTGGTAAAAACAGTACTGTCCTCCGTGGCATCCACCCCAAAATTATGCTCATTTCCAAGCTTCCGAATCGCCACAATTCCATCGGGAATACTGGCGTGGCGGTAACCATTGGTCTTGGAGAAAACAAGGACATTGAAGGCTTTGCCGTTTTTCGTCACGCCTTTGGGCGGGTGGCAACCCATCAAAAGTAATGCACTGAAAATGGCGAGTATGGTCAGTTTTTTCATGAAAATGTTGTTGATGAATGTTGCAAGCGAAGGTAAAGGGTTTTGCCTATTTTTACCCCATGACCATTTCACTCCTCGGCATCCGACACCACGGCCCCGGCTCGGCTAAAGCCGTTCTATCGGCTCTCGAAGCCAACCCGCCCGACTGCCTCGTTGTCGAAGCACCCTCCGACGCCGAGGGTTTATTTGCGATTGTAGATTTACGATTGACGATTGGGGAGGCCGAACAAACCCACCAACCCCCTGCCCTTGATGCAGAAATAGAAAGTGAACCCGACACTCCCAATCGTCAATCATCAATCGTCAATCGCAAATCCCTCAAGCCTCCCGTCGCCATGCTCATCTACGACCCCAAGGACTTGAGCCGGGCCAGCTACCTCCCCTTCGCCGAGTTCTCGCCAGAGTGGCAGGCCATCGCTTTTGCGAAGCAGCACAACATCCCCGTCCGCTTCATGGACCTGCCGATGGAGCTGCACTTCGCCCTCGACGAGGCCGAGCGGCAGAACCCACAAGCGGCGCTAGAGTTTTTGGAAAAAATGACGCCCGAAGAACGCCAGTTCCGGGCCGACCCAATGGGCCACCTCGCCCGGCTGGCAGGCTACACGGACAGTGAGCGCTGGTGGGAAGTTATGTTCGAAAGTGCCGGGAATGGGGCGGAGATTTTCGCCGCCATTGCAAAGATGATGGCCGCCCTGCGGGAAGGCACCGAGGAAAGCGCCCGCACCCTGCAACGGGAAGCCTACATGCGCCAGACCATCCGGCAGGCGCAGAAGGACGGCTTCCAAAACCTCGCCGTCGTCTGCGGGGCTTGGCACGTGCCAGCACTCGAAGGTTTTGAAAAAATAAAGGCCAGCCACGACGCCGCATTGCTGAAAGGCATCAAAAAAATCAAGACCACCGCCACTTGGATTCCGTGGAGCTACGACCGACTGACCTTTCAGAGCGGCTACGGGGCGGGCATCATCAGCCCGGCATGGTACGAGCTGATTTTTACCGAAGGAAAACACGCCGCCACGCACTGGATGGTGCGGGTGGCCATGTTGCTCCGCAATGAAGACCTCGACGCCTCGTCGGCCAACGTCATCGAGGCCATCCGGCTGGCCGAGGCGCTGTCCACCATGCGGGGACTGGCCCTGCCGGGCATTGACGAGCTGCGGGAAGCGGCCGTCACAACCATTTGCGAAGGCGATGCGGAGAAGTTGCAACTCATTGAAAATAAGCTGGTTACGGGGCAAAAAGTGGGCAGTGTGCCCGACAATATCCCCGTCGTGCCGCTCCAGCGGGACATTGAGCAGTCGGTGAAAACGACCCGCCTCAGCAAGTACTGGGAAAGCCCCGACGAGGAGTGGCTCGGCGCCACCGCCGCTGCGCCACAGGGCGGCATTGACCTTCGGGAAGAATCGGGGCGGCTGAAAAGCCACCTACTGCACCGCCTCCACCTGCTCGACATCCCGTGGGGCCGCCTCATGGAACTGAACCGCCACCAATCGGCGGGCGGTTTCAAGGAGTTTTGGAAGCTAAAATGGTCGCCGGACTTCGCCATCCGCATCATCGAGAAGGGCGCTTGGGGCAATACCGTGGAGGAGGCCTGCACCCGTTTTTTGAAGAAAAAAACCGAGGAAACGACCACCCTGCCCGCCCTCACGACGCTCGTGAAACAGACGCTGAATGCTGATTTGCCTGCGGCTTTCGACCTGTTACTCCGCAAATTGGAGAACCTCGCCGCTGTCACTACCGATGTTTACCACCTGATGGACGCCCTGCCACCATTGGCGCAAATCGTGCGCTACGGCAATACCCGTGGCACCGACGTGCAAGCCGTGGAGCAGGTGGTGCAGCACCTCGTACCCCGCATCTGCATCGGCCTACCCGCCGCCGTGCCCAACCTCGACGAGGACGCCAGCAGGGAGGCTTTCGACAAACTGATGAGCGTAAACCGGGCGCTCGGCCTGCTCAACGACCCCGACTTCTTCGCCCAATGGTTCGACGCCCTCGCCTCCATAGCCGACAATCTGCGGGTGAACGGCATCTTGACCGGAGCCTGCACCCGCATCTTGTTCGACAAAAAAATAAGGTCGGAAGAAGAAACGGCCACCCGGATGCAATACTCGCTGTCTCAAGCAACCCCTCCACTCGAAGCCGCCCAATGGCTTGAAGGTTTCCTGCAAGGCAGTGGACTGCTCCTCCTGCACAACCCCAGCCTCTGGAACCTCCTCGACGCCTGGGTGGACGGACTCGCCTTCGAACCTACCTTTCGGGAAACGCTGCCCATGCTGCGGCGCACTTTTTCCCGCTTCCCAGCGCCAGAACGGGAGCGAATGCTTGGGCTGGCGAAGCAGGGGCAGATGGTGGAACGGGTGGCAGAAGTGATTGATTATGAGGAGGATAGGGCGGGGCGGGTGATGCCGATTGTGAGGAGGTTGTTGATTGGGCAAAATAGCATTTAAGAGTATGGAAAGAATAAATAGATTGTTTTTTCAAATGATACTTGCATCAATGAAATAGACATCTTAATTTTGTCCCTGATTAGAAGTCCAAGATAATATCCAAACCTTGGACGAACCGCAAAAAAATCTTATCTCTTGTCGAGTAAGAGAAGCGGCTTTAACTGAGCAAAGATGATATTCAACTATGTCATTGCCTTTCTGAGGCTTTGATTTTTGTTATCATACATCGGTTAAAGCCGCTTTTTTTTGCCTAAAACCAAACTTCTGCAAAGGCAGGAGTTGATACAAAGAGAAAACCCTGCAAAACGACGGCAATCGTTTGCAGGGTTGGATTGGTACTTTTCATTCTTCACCCGAAGGTGTGGCTATGGAAGCCAAAATGAAAGGTAAGTCTATAAGAAGCTGCAAAGTTAGGCACTTTGCAGCAGACTTGCTCATTTTTTCTTCACTAGCCCGCCTTCTACAAACTTGTTTTCGCTTATGAAAAAAGTGAATTTACAGGTGAAAGTGAGGCAATGGCTAACTGTGGTGTGCAACGGGCTTGACCCGAAGACCTTTTTGAAGGTTTTCGCTTTGGCTTGTTTGACTTACACCATCTGTTATGCGCTGAGCCTAACTTTAGGTGGGTAACACTAAGGTTGCCAACAAAGGCCCTCCCTCATTTTGAGTGGAGGGCTTCTTCAATTTATTCCTGTGACAATTTTTAGATAAATCAGGCCTCCAACCCCTATCTTTGTAAAAACGACTCAAATGAATTGGCAACCCTACATAACGTCCAATCCAAAAATCTGCCACGGGCAGGCTTGCATCAAGGGCACCCGCATCCCGGTCTCGGTCATTTTGGACAACCTGTCAGCCAACATCTCGCCAGAGGAAATCCTGAAAAGCTATCCTACGCTCCAATCGGTGCATTTGCAGGCGGCGTTGGCTTATGCTGCCTCCCTCGCCAAGGAGCGCATCATCGAATTTGCCGCCTAAGCCATGCTGCTTTTCAAAATTGACGAAAACTTGCCTGATGAATTGGCGGCCATGCTCGTCGAAGCTGGTCACGACGCCGTTTCCGTTTACGACCAACACTTGGAAGGAGAACCCGATAACGTGGTTTCGAAGGTTTGCAGAGAAGAAAAACGGGCAGTGGTCACCCTTGATGTTGGCTTCGCAAATGTCCAGAACTACCCACCTGCGCAATATGCTGGCATCATCGTTTTGAGGGTAAGGAGCCAAGACAAAATCAATATCCTCAACACTTTCCACAAAGCATTGCCCTTGCTTGAGTCAGAGCCTTTGATTGGGAAACTTTGGATTTTGGATGAAAACAAGGTAAGGATAAGAGGGTAGTTTCTGCTACGCCTGAGTGCTGAATTCGCCAAAAAAAAAATGGGCACCACATTCATAAAAGATGTTGCCCATTCTTTTCCAAAAACTAGACTTTTTTCAAACGTGCATCACGTCCTTCT
>CAYTZS010000002.1:0-92221 GCA_964442355.1 uncultured Saprospiraceae bacterium
AAAAAACAAGAAAGGCTGCGGTAGACTGTGGCCTTTCTTGTTTTTGTGAGCGGTACAGCGGTATTCGAGAAAATTCAAGTGCCTACAATTTCTCAATTTCCCAAATTCAATTCCCTACATTTGCTTCCAGCATGAAAGCAAAAATCCTCATCATAGACGACGAGAATGACATCCGAAACCTCCTCAGCCGCATCATTCGGCTGGAGGGGTACGAGGTGTTCCAAGCGGAGACCGGGAGCAAGGGGCTGAAGGTTTTGCAACAGGAAAAAATCCATGCCATCATCTGTGACGTGAAGCTGCCCGATGCCAATGGCGTGGAAATGGTGCCCAAAATCAAGGCCATTAGCCCGCAGAGCGAGGTCATTTTGCTGACCGCCTTCGGTGCAATACCAGACAGCGTGACCGCCATCAAGGCTGGTGCTTTCGACTACATCACCAAGGGCGACGACAACAACAAAATCATCCCGCTGCTTAGCCGGGCGGTGGAGAAGGCGCTGCAACAATTTGAGGCGAAGGAGGCCGAGGCCAGCGCCAACGGCCAGCGGCACAGTTTCGGCAAAATCGTTGGGCAGTCGAAGCCGATGCAGCACGCCATCGAAATGGCCAAGAAAGTAGCTGCTACCAGCACCACCGTTCTGCTCACCGGCGAAACAGGTACGGGCAAGGAGGTGTTTGCGCAAGCCATCCACGCCGCAAGCCAGCGCAGTGCCAAGCCGTTCGTAGCCATCAATTGCAGCGCACTTGGCAAGGAACTGCTGGAGAGCGAGATGTTTGGTCACAAGGCAGGCTCGTTCACTGGGGCGGTGAAGGACAAAATTGGCCTCTTCGAGGAAGCCAACGGAGGCACCATTTTTTTGGATGAAATCGGGGAGATGGACCTCATCTTGCAAGCCAAGTTGCTGCGGGTTTTGGAAACTGGCACTTTCATGAAAGTTGGCGAAACAAAGGAGACCAGGGTGGACGTGCGCATCGTCGCTGCCACCAACCGAGACCTGCAAACCGAGAGCGACAAGGGCAACTTTCGCCTTGACCTTTTTTACCGCCTCTCGGTGTTCAACATCAGATTGCCTTCGCTGCAAGAGCGCTCCGAAGACATCCAGCTTTTGGCAGGGTATTTTATTAAAATGTTCACCGCCAAAATGAACCATACGGCACTCGGCATGGACGATTCGTTCAAAAAAGCACTGACCAACCACCCTTGGAAGGGCAATATCCGCGAGTTGAAGAACGTCATCGAGCGGGCAGTCATTCTTGCCGCTGGCCCTGACCTTACGCTCGATTGCCTGCCCTACGACTTTCAGTACACCGAATCGGGCAACCAGCTGGACTTGATGAAACTCGCTGAAATCGAAAAAATGCACATCCGTAAGGTGCTCGCCCACACCAAAGGCAACAAGACCAAGACCGCTGAATTGCTTGGCATCGGACTAGCGACATTGTACCGCAAAATTGAGGAGTACGGCCTGTAAGCAGCCATGCAACTATCCATGTCAAAAGCTGTTTTGGCAAAATGAAAACCTACCAACCGATCTCCTGTGATTTTCACTCCGAACTTGAACTGTTCGCCCTGCGGCGGCAGCCCGTCGAAATCCGTTACACCACTGTTGATGGCAACGAGGCTATCATCTCGCAACCCATCCAAGACCTCTACACCCGCAACGGCGAAGAATTTTTACTTTTGCCGGACGGCAGCGAAATCCGCCTCGACCAGCTTGTGAGCGTTGGCGGAAAGGTGCTGACAAACTACTGTTGATAAAGGTTGATGCGGTTAATAAGGGTTGATTCAGGCCCATATCAACCGCATCAACCCCTGTCAACCCTTATCAACCCATTAGAAATGTCCTACATCAAAGAACTTATGCGCAACATGCCACAGGTCGGCAAGGTCGAGTGGGTGAGTGTGCGCCCAAAAGCGAAGGACGAGGTCAAGGAGCTGCAAGAAGTGGAAGCCGTGGTCGGAAAAGGCCTTGTCGGCGACCACTATCGGGGCAGCAGCGGCAAGCGGGAAGTCACGCTCATCCAAGCCGAGCACTTGGCGGGTGTGGCCTACATGCTCAAGGCCGAGCTGATTGACCCAGCCCTCACCCGCCGCAAC
The DNA here is from genome assembly GCA_964442355.1 of uncultured Saprospiraceae bacterium. Lineage (GTDB taxonomy): Bacteria > Bacteroidota > Bacteroidia > Chitinophagales > Saprospiraceae > UBA6168. Next base: position 2,096 of record CAYTZS010000002.1, read on the forward strand.
ATCATGGTGAGCGGTATCAACCTGCTCGCTTTTGAGGACCAGCAATTCCAAATTGGTGAGGCAGTGCTCGAAATGACCGGTCCCTGCGAACCTTGCAACCGCATGGAAGAAAACCTCGGCGAAGGCGGCTACAACGCCATGCGAGGTCACGGCGGTATCACCTGCCGGATTGTCAAAGGCGGGAAGATTCGGGTGGGCGATGCAGTGCGGTTGGTTTGAAATCGGAAATCTGGAAATTGTAGCAATTGGGAAATTCAGCCATCAAAAAGTTTTGGATTCAGTGGGCCAACTGGGAGTACTGGCCAATGTGGGCAGCCAACTTGCCACTGGTTTTCATCGTGGGCTGGTTTGCACTGCGTGCCAAACGACTGTTCTTTTTCAGTGCCGTAAACCCCGTAATCGAGACGGGTGGTGCTTGGGGCGAGTCGAAGTTCAACATCCTTCGGCGCATGCCCGATAGCCATGTGCCACCTACTATTTTTGTCAAGCAAGGCACTGATTTTCAGCAAATTATCGAGCGGATGCGGGAGGTGGGGCTGGATGATTGGCCCGTCATCGCCAAGCCCGATGTGGGCGAGCGGGGCTTTCTCGTCACTAAAATCAAGGACGAGACGCACCTGCGTGATTTTGTGTCGAAGCACCCGATTGACTTCCTCATCCAAGGTTTTGTGGAGATGCCGCTCGAACTCGCCGTCATGTGCCACCGGATGCCCGGAAGCCGAAAAACGCAGGTCACTTCCATCTGCGTGAAAGAAACGCTCAAGGTCACCGGTGATGGCCATTCCACCGTTCGCCAGCTCATGCTGCGCTCAGAACGGGCCAGCCTGCAACTTGCTCGCTTCGAGGCTGAGAAGCCCGAACTGCTGGGGCAAGTGCTCGCCAACGGTCAAATCCTTGAGTTGGAGCCCATCGGCAACCACTGCCGAGGCACAATGTTCCTCAACGGCAACCGCCATATTGACGATAGCCTAACCCAAGCTTTTGAGTCAGTGCTATCGCAAATGGACGACATCCACTACGGTCGCTTCGACATGAAATGCCATTCCATCGAACATCTGCGCAGCACAGGGCAATTCAAGGCCGTGGAGTTCAACGGCATCGGTGCTGAGCCAGCACATATCTACGACCCAACTTACCCACTCTGGAACAAGTACCGGGATATTTACCAGCATTGGAAGGTGATTTACAACATCTATAAAGTGCAGGCTGCCAGTGGCGTAGAGCCGATGTCGCTGAAAGAAGGCATCAATAGTTTGCGAGTTTATTCCAACTACAAGAAAATGCTTTCATAATTCCTTGCGCTTATCCTACAATCCTTTAAAATGACACTGCTTACCCACTTCTTTATCGCCTTCGGGCTTAGTTTCATTGGCTCGTTGCCCTTCGGCATGATCAACATGACGGTGGCGCACACGGCCATCCGGAAAGGTATGCATGCTGCCATTTTCACGGCATTGGGAGCCGCCATTGTGGAGCTGATTCAGGTGTTCATCGCCCTGAAGTTCACTTGGTTGTTCAACGAAAACCCCAACGTGGAGCGGGTTTTTCAAATCATTGCCACAATCGTCTTTTTTGCAGGCGGCATTTTTTTCTTCTTCTTCGCAAAATCAAAACCGGAGTTCTCGGAGAGCGAGGTGAAGCCCAGCAAGCGGGGCGATTTCTTTCGAGGCGTTGGTATCAGCTCGCTCAACCTCATGGTCATCCCTTACTGGATTTTCTATGCCACGCTGCTCACCACCAATGGCATTTTGGTGAAGGACAATGCCCATGTCGTCACTTTTTCCGTTGGAACCATGTTCGGAACCTTCACACTGCTGGTTTGCTATGCCCTGCTCGGGGCGAAGATTTTGAGCAAATCGGAGCAAATTACAAGGTGGGTCAACAAATTCATCGGCTTGCTCCTGATCGGGTTTGGGGTGTTTCAGTTACTGAAAATGCTTGGGATAGTTTGATTGTTGTAGTGTTGTATTGTTTTTTGGTTCAACCATTGGACAATTCAACACTACAACAATTCCAAGGTCAGCAAAACCGCTCATACGCCATCTTCAAATTGTCGGCGATGATTTGGGCTGTGCGACCTTCAATGTGGTGGCGCTCCAGAAAGTGTACCAAGCGGCCATCCTTGAACAATGCAATCGAAGGAGATGACGGAGGATAGGGGAGCATGTACTCCCGTGCCTTGTTGACGGCGTCTTTGTCCACACCAGCGAATACAGTCACCAGTTTGTCTGGGCGCTTCTCGCCACTGAGGGAGTAAGCCACGCCTGGGCGGGCGTTGGCGGCGGCACAGCCGCAAACAGAGTTTACGACCACGAGTGTCGTACCTTCTTGGTTGTCAAGCACTCGATCCACCGCATCGGAAGTGGTCAGGCTCTCGAAGCCGATATTGTTCAGTTCAGCAGCCATCGGCGCTGTAAGCTCTATTGGATACATAGTTTTTAATTTTTAATTGTGAACGGTGAACTGTGAGCGGGGCACATCTAGCCCCAAACCGACAGGAAACAAGGCAATCGCCCATTTGGTTGAGTAACCGTTCATAGTTCACAAATCACAGTTTATAGTTCAACCGTTTTGACGAGCAAACTCCTGCATCACATCCACCAGCACCTGCACGCTCTCCCGCGGCATGGCGTTGTAAATGCTGGCCCGGAAACCACCAACTGAGCGGTGGCCCTTGATGCCGTCAATGCCTGCTGCCTTGGCCATTGCCATGAAAGGACCTTCGTGGTCAGGGTTGTTGGGCAAAAAGCAGACGTTCATCAGCGAGCGGTCTTCGGTAGCCACGGTGCCTTTGAAGAGTGGGTTGGCGTCAATTTCATTGTACAAAATGGCTGCTTTCGCCTTGTTTAGCTGTTGGATGCCCGCTAGTCCGCCGTTGGCCTTGAGCCAGCGCAGCGTGAGCATGGTCACGTAAAGTGGGAACACAGGTGGTGTGTTGTACATCGAGCCGTTGTCGGCATGCAGCTTGTAGTCGAACATGCTGGGCAATTTGCGCTCCGAGCGGCCAATCAAGTCCTTCCGCACGATGACTACTGTGACACCTGCCGGGCCGATGTTCTTCTGCGCACCAGCGTAGATGAGGCCGAACTGCTCCACGTCGAACGGGCGGCTGAACATGTCGCTGGACATGTCGCAGACGATGGGCACTGGCGACATTGGAAATTCGTGCAGCTGCGTCCCATAAATGGTATTGTTGCTGGTCAGGTGCAAGTAAGCGGCGTCATACGGGATGTAGTAGCCCTTTGGGATGAAGTTGTAATTGCTGTCTTTGCTGCTGGCCAATACTTCTGGGTTGCCGAAGAGTTTGGCTTCCTTGATGGCTTTGTTGGCCCAAACGCCAGTGTCCACATAAGCGGCTTTTTCACCGTCTTTGAGGAGGTTCATGGGTGCCATGGCGAACTGTGTGCTGGCGCCACCACTGAGGAACAGCACGGCGAAGCGGTCGTCGAAGCCACCGATTTCACGCACGAGCGCCTCGGCTTCGAGGGCCACGGCGTCAAATTCCTTGCTGCGGTGCGAGATTTCGAGGATGGAGAGTCCCATGCCGTTGAAGTCGAGGCAAGCCTGCGAGGCTTCTTGCATGACGCTCTGTGGGAGGATGGCGGGGCCTGCGCTGAAATTGTGCTTTTTCATGTCGTTGGTACTTAATCGAGACGTTGTTGATGAAAAGCACTTGAGTGTGAGTCGTTTTAGCGTATCGAATTGTTCGACCTGCTAATCCGCCAAGCTGCCCAAGCACTTTTGCGGCGCAAAGATAGGATGTCAATTGGCTTTTGTCCGCTTTTTACCTACATGAAATGGCACGGAAATGCTTAACCAAGGCAGTACGAATAATCCCTCCTGGCCTTCGGTAGCGATAGCCGTAAAGCCGCCAAAATCAATGGCGAGTTTTTTTCCGATATACCTTGCTCCACCGGACAGCACAAAAAGCGCTTCGCCTCCAGCAGCGAAGAAATAGTTTTCGCTGACGAATGCCCATTTGGGCTTGCCCCGCCGAAGGATGCTGAGCGACACCGTTGGCCGATCGGCAATGCCCCCATCGGTGGCATAGCCCCAGCCCAGTCCCACGGTCACGTTCTTGTCCGGTGAACCGAACGTGGAGACGCCTGACAAGAGGCCAATTCCGCCTACCTCTTCACCAATCAGCGTGAAATAAGAAGCGCTGATGCCGAGGTTTACCTTGTCCTTTTTTACGGGGATGGAGAATTTTGGGCTTATCCAGACGGGGGTTTCAGTGACCCCATTTCCACCGATATTAAACAAGAATAGCGGCATCATGCCAGCGCTGAGGCTGATATTGTCCGTGATGCCGATGCTGGCTTGATTGAAAAGTATCCAAGTGTTTTGGTAATAGCCCTCGCCTGCAGGCAGTCCGTAGCCGCTGTTCCCGAAGAAGTAGCGGGTGTTGGCGTAGGCATTTTCGTACCAAAGTTCTTGCCCTCGCAGCTCCGTTTTTTTGATGGGCTGTATGGACAGAACCATTGATTTTTGAATGTTGATGGTGCCAAGGCTCTGCGTCTTGAACTGGATGGTCTCGCTGTTCTGCGACAAAATGGTGCCGATGTATTCGTTGCCATCGGTTGTCTCGATGCGCACCAGCGAGGTGTCAGCGGTCTCCTGCGATTTCAGTTGTGGCAACAAAAAAAGGAAGGCAGCAAGAAGAAGGAATAAATTGAAGCTTTTCATGGTCTATGATTTTAGGTGAAAGAGACGGTTTATTGCCAAGACATTCAAGATGCCTAAGCTCCCCTACTGGGTTGTTCAGTTTTTGGGGCTTAGTACCTGCTGTTTACGCTACTTCTGAAGTGTTATTGCCTTCCGCTTGTTTCCAAAGTCCAAGCTTTTTGGCGGCAGCTTTTACCCAGATGAACCAAACGACCACAAGCGCCGGGTAAATGGCCACCACGCCGATGTTGTAGTAAATAGCATCTGCGAACTGAAAATGGTGCATGTGCATCACGGCACGGGTCATGCCGCAGCCGAGACATTCGTAATCGAAGAGGATTTTGGAGGGGCAAACTTCAATTCCGGTGTTGTCGAAGAAGTCGCCGGGCATGAGCCACAGTACGATGGGCTGAATGAGCAGCAAGATGAGCCAAATCCAGTCAAGCTTTTTTTTCATGTAGAAAGTGGTTTGAGTTGCAAAAATAAAAAAGCGGTAAACAAAAGCCTTGACTTTCATTTACCGCTCGGTGTCAGTTTACGAAGCGTGGTTTAGTTGCCGCCACCGCCGTAGTAGTCCTTCATTTTCATGAGGGCGTGGATGAGGCCAGGCAGCCAGCAAAGGAACGAGAGGATGAGGTTTACCCACCAGTTGTTGCCTTCCCAGTTGTCCATTACACCCATGCCAACCCAAGCGAGGCCGAAGATTGCCAAAACGATGTAGAGGCCCTTTGGAATGTCGTCGCCTTTCACGGCTTTCTTCACGATTTTCTGGGCAGCTTTCAGTTGCAATGTCTGCTTGATGCCCAGACGCTTGCCAGTCATTTCTTTGTACTTCTTCGGTGTGAGGGCAAGGAAGTCGTTCATGCCCATCTGAACCATTTCTGGTGTCAGTGCCTTCATTTCTGGTTGGTCGCCGAAATTTTCTGACCAGTTGCCAGTCATTGAGGCAGCATTGAGGTTGAGGCACATGAGTGCGAGAACGAACAGCGTTAGGATTTTTTTCATAATGATTAAGTGATTAAAAAAAATTAGAAGTGTAGATTTGAATTCTACGGCCAAAATTAGTGACAAGCTTGAAAGCTCAAAGATTTGTACCCGATATTTTTTCGAATTCTATTGCTCCGTATTGAAAGCGATAGAATTTGCTGAGATTCAATCTGTTAGTATTCTCCAATTGGGCTGGCACCAATCAGCGGGCCAGCACGTAGCGGATGCCGAGACTGCCATAAGATGCCCCAAATCCACGATTGTATCCATTGAAAAACAAGGTTGGCACCCAGTCGAGGGTGAAGTTGAGGGGTGCTTCGTCAATTGTGAAGTCCAGACCGAGGTAGCCTTGCACCGAGAAGGTGGTGCTGGCGTAGTTGTCCCCCTTGTAGTCTGGGCCAAAGTTCCAGAAGTAGATACCAGCGCCAGCGCCGTAGTACCACTGCAGGTTTTTAACACCCTCCAAATCGTGGTGTACGAGATAGGCGCCGTTGACCGAGAACCAACTCCGATTTGGCCAGCCCCGCCAGCCAGCGTACAGTTCAATGGCATTGGAACCGGAGACAAAGTTTTTGTAGGAAATGGAGAGGGGGAAGCCCGCCCGAAGCCCCAGTGCTGAATCGTAGTTTTGGCAGTTGGCTGCCGAGTAGCTGAAAAGTCCGAATGCGACGAATAACAGGATTGCGAATTGTTTTTTCATGTGAAAGGTTTTTGGGCCTCAGGTGATATTCATTGGTCAAAATTAGTGCTGCGTTCTGAAACGCAGCACTGAGCCGTTTATTTTTTTGAAAAAATGCGGTTCAAAATCTTCAGGGTTATCAAGTACGTTGGTTTCACGCCCTCTTCGCCCAAGCTGCCTGATGCCAGCGTGTGGCCCGTGAGCAGGGGGTTGTCAGAGGCGTAGTAGGCGTACCGCAAAGTCACGTTCTCGTTGATATTTTTCCGGATTTTCGAGGCAGCCTGGATGGCTTTCTGGTAGTGTGCCCCTTCCATTTCCAGCCCGACGGCCCGCCACGATGAGCGCAGGAAGTACCGCAGGATATCTTTGTTCTGCAAGCTGGTGCCCAGCACCGTGATCATCGTGCCCGCTTCCACCCGCAGCCCGTTGCCCTCGAAGTCTTCCTTCGCAAAATCGTTCAAGAACGGGTAGTTGTCCGCTGTACCCTCGAACACGTGCGCCGTGGGCACCATGATGTCGCCTTTGCCGCCTTCGAGGATGCCCGCCTTGCCCATGATGGAGATAGAGGCGATGTTGAGGGGAATCTTTAATGGAGAATGGAGAATGGAGAATGGAGAATTGGGGGTCGCATCATTCTCAATTTTCCATTTTCCATTTTCCATTTCTTGTTTTTCATTTTCCATTTCAAAAGGCTTCAGCAGTTCGTCCATCACCTCGTAAGCCTGTTCGCCGAAGGCATAATCCATCACCAACAGCAGGGGCTTTTCGGTGGTGACGACGGCGGCATCCCACTGCACTTCTGGGGCGAGTCCTTCTGGTTTAATTTGCTCAGTGTCAATGATTTGCACGGTGATGTTCGTGCCACTGGAGTCGTCGAGCTGGTACATGCCGTGCTTGGTGCTGTATTCCACAACTTGTTGTCGCAGTTCCTTGCTGTCCTCGTGGCTGAGTTCACGGGCGAGCTCCTCCATGCCCATGCTGCTGGGTTTCGTCTTCGTTGCGCCGAAGGCGTAGAGGCAGTTCATCACGCTGTGCGGATTGGAGGAAATGATGTGGATGGGACGGTCGAGCCAACCTTTTTTGTGCAAAAATTGCTTGATGCCATTGGCCCAGGCGCCCCCGAAAATATGGTGGCCGATTTTCTCCCGCAGGGCCGACGAGAACGTGATTTCCCGGTCGTTTTTCTCCAGCGCCTCCTCGATGGAGAGCTTGCCCATCCAGTACACGATGTGGAACAGGCTGTTGACCTTGCTCGCCGTTTCGAAGCGCTTCACGGCCATCAGCGTCTCCTCAAAAGTGCGGCCCAGCAACCCGCTTAGGTAGGTGCAGGCCACCTCTCGGTTGAGGGGTTCGCCCAATTGCTCCTTTTCCACCAAATCTTCCAGGTTTTGCCAATCCCGCTTCTTGCGGCCACGCGGGTCGAGGGCGTTGCGCCGAATCTTTTCTGCTTCGATGTAGAGGAAGGTCAGGTGCGTGAGGATGTCGTAGATGTCCGAGCGGCCATTCGTCAGTTCGATAAACATTTGCTCCTCGTCGATGCGGTAGCAGTTGCGCCGCCGCTTGGGCGGTATGATGGGCGTGAAGCCGGAGTGCTCGAAACCCTCCTTCGTGATGAGCCGGGTGTACCTGCACTCCTCAATGCCCTGCGGCAGCCGCTGGAAAATGTACAACAGCCCCTCCAATTCTACCCGCTCCGGGTCGGCGATGGAGCCGTAAATTTCTGGGCGGAGCACCATAAGCGCCTCAATCATGGCCTCGCCGCTCACCCCCAGCGGCTTGTAGCCGCCCCGGATAAACAAGTGCCGCATGGAAATATACAGTTGCTGAATGGCAGCCCTCGATTCTTGGGCTCTGGTGCGTTCGGTCATCTTAGTCTCGATTGGTGTTTGGCGATGAACAGCGGACAGCAGGTTCAATAAAAAACCACACTTTCCCTATTTTCTTATCGGTGGCGAAGTTGTGCAAAATTGGGGGATAATAGCAAATGGAAAAGTGGTAGTCTGTTTTTGAGTTGCCTTCGGCAATGCGAAATTTGTTACTGTCCATTCAAGAAACACCGCCTCCCTCCAGCCTCCGCAACATTTCCTTCATCACCAGCGCCAGCTTTGAACCGACGGCACTGACGGCGGCAATCACGTCTTCGTGCGAAGTCTCCCGGATGGCCGAGAGCGGATAGCTCTTGTTCGATACAACGGATGCGGCGAACACCCGCATGCCACCATGCCTCGCCACCAGCACCTCCGGCACGGTGCTCATGCCCACCACGTCGGCACCGATGCGGTGCATGAACTCGTACTCGGCAGGCGTCTCAAGGTTGGGGCCGGGAAGCGCCACGTACACGCCCCGGTGCGAGCGGATGCCGTTGGCTTGCGCAATGCCCTCGGCCAAATCGAGCAGTGCAGGGTCGTAGCCGTGGAGCATATCGGGGAAGCGAACGCCGAGGCGCTCGTCGTTGGGCCCCCGGAGCGGGTTGTCAGGTTGCAAGTTGATATGGTCACGCAAGAACACGAGGTCGCCCATCTCGATGTCGGCGTTCACGCTGCCTGCCGCATTGGACACCATCAGCATCTCGATGCCCAGAGCACGCATCACCCGCACGGGAAAGGTGACCTGCTGCATTGTGTAGCCCTCATAATAGTGGAAGCGCCCGGCCATCGCCACGATGTTTGCGCCAGCCAATTTGCCAAAAATCAGCTTGCCCGCATGACCCATCACCGTACTGGTTGGGAAGTGCGGAATGTCAGCATAGTCAATGGTTTCCACTACGTCTATATCGTTGACCAGCCCCCCAAGCCCTGAACCGAGTATGATGCCGTACTTGGGTTGGAGGTCGGTGCGGCTGCGCAGGTAGGCGGCGGCGGCTTGTATTTGTTCGAACTGCATGGAAAAAAGTGATGAATGAAAATGGAGGTATGATGTATTGTGCAGGCACTGACTGTCCACTGCCAACCGTCGAACTGCCAATTAATCAGGTTGCGGGCTCACGGCAGTCCAGCCGCCGTCCACCACCAGCGTTTGACCAGTGATGTGGCCGGCCTGCGGCGAAAGCAGGAACAGGGCGGCGTGTGCGATGTCAGCCACGGTGGCGGCACGGCCAGTGGGCGTCAGTTGTTGCCAAATGGCGATGTAGTCGGGGTCGAGCAGGGTGCGCTCCGTCAGTGTGGCACCTGGGGCGATGGCGTTCGCCGTGATTTGGTGCGGCGCCAACTCCGAGACGAGCCCTCGTGCCAGCATCTCCAGGCCCGCTTTGGTCATGCCGTAGGTGGCCAGGTGTCGGTACGACTGGTGCCCCGTCACGCTCGACATGAACAGGATGCGCCCGCCCATGCCTTGTTGCCGCATTTGCCTTGCGGCAAATTGGGCGAGGAAGAAGCTGCCCTGCAAATTGACCGACACGAGTTGCTGGAAGCACTCTGGTGTGTACTCGAAGAAGTCGCCATAAGTGGTGATGCCCGCATTGGCCACAGCGATGTCGAGGTGGCCGAAGGTTGCAACCGCCTCATCCACAAGGCGTTGCAAAAGGGCGAGATTGCTCACGTCGCCAGCGATGGGCAGCACCCGACCACCTTCCCCAGCAATGCGGTAGGCAGCCTCAGCGGCCAGCACGGGGTCGAGGTCGTTGAGCACGACGGCAGCGCCTTGCGCAGCGAGTTGCCGGGCAATCTCGAAGCCGATGCCTACGCCCGCCCCGGTGACGATGGCGGTTTTGTTGTGAAATGTTTTTTCCAAAGGCAAAAAGTCTGGTAGCGGGCAAAGCTAAAGTTTGGCGGGGTGATTTTGCTGGGTTTTCTACTTTTGCTTCCCTCATTTCAATTGCATTTTCATGTTGAAAAAAATCCCGTTTGTCCTTGGCTTGCTCGTGTTGGCTGTTTCCCTGTCGGCCCAATCCAAACTGCTGCACCCCGATGCCTTTTTGCCGCACAAAATCGGCAGCCAGTTCACCGGGCACAGCCTGCTAGTGGACTACTACCGCCATGTGGCCGCCAACAGCGACCGGGTGAAGCTCGTCGAGTTCGGGCGTACCAACCAGCTACGGCCCCAAATCCTCGCCATCGTGAGCAGCCCCGAAAATCTGCGCCGCATCGAGGACATCCGGCTCAACAATCTCCGCAGTGCAGGCATCCTTTCCGGAACCGCCGACAACTCGAACCCCGTCACCATCGTCTGGCTGGGACTGAGCGTACACGGTAACGAGGCAGCTGGGACTGAGGCGTCCATGCCTGTTTTGTACGAACTCGTCAACCCGAACAACCGGGAAACAACCGAGTGGCTCCGCAACACCGTCGTGCTAATCGAGCCGAGCGTGAACCCCGATGGCTACAGCCGCTACACCGACTGGTATCGGCAGGCCAGCCCCCAGTTGCCCGACCCCAATCCGCAATCACGGGAGCACGTGGAACCGTGGCCGGGTGGCCGGGTGAACCACTACCTGTTCGACCTGAACCGGGACTGGGCCTGGGCCACGCAGGTGGAGACCCAAAACCGCCTGAAGATTTACAACGACTGGCTACCACATGTGGTGGCGGACATCCACGAGCAGGGCTATGATGCGCCGTATTACTTCCCGCCGGCAGCGCAGCCTTACCACCAGTACCTCACGAAGTGGCAAGCCGAGTTTCAGGTGGAAATCGGTCGCAACCATGCCAAATACTTCGACCGAAACGGTTGGTTGTACTTCACGAAGGAGGTGTTCGACCTGTTTTATCCCAGTTATGGCGACACCTACCCCTGCTACAACGGCGCCATCGGCATGACCTACGAGCAGGGCGGCATCCGGGCGGGGCGAGCCATCAACCTGCCCAACGGGGATACGCTGACCCTCGCCGACCGGGTGGCGCACCATCAGGCGACGGCACTTTCCACGGTGGAGATTTCGGCCAAAAACGCCGGACGGCTGGTGCAGAACTTCGCCGATTTTTACAAACGCTCGCAAAACAACCCGCCCGGCGAGTACAAGGCTTTTGTGGTAAAAAGCTCGAACCCCGCTGCGAAAATCAGGGCATTTGCGGAACAACTTGACCGCCTCGGCATCCGGTACGGCAAAGTAGGGAAGACGCCGACGGGTCTAAGCGGCTACGATTACGTGACCGGGCAGGAGGCCAGGTTTGCCGTAGGCGAAAACGACCTCGTGGTGAGTGCCTACCAGCCGAAGGGCTTGTTCGCCCAGGTTTTGCTTGACCCTGAATCGGTCATAGTGGACTCCAGTACTTACGACATCACGGCTTGGTCGCTACTGCATGCGCATGGTTTGGCGGCATTTGCATCCCGTGTGCGCATTGACCCCGCCGGGCAGGGCTACGATTTTGCGAAGCAAAACACGGCACCGCCTGCGGCCACGCCGTATGCCTACCTCGTTCCGTGGAACTCGATGCAGTCTGCCCGCTTCTTGGCGGAGGTCGTGAAAAACGGCATCGTCTGCCGCTACACAGAGTCGCCTTTCACGGTCGAGGGCAAGGACTGGCCTGCTGGGACGCTCGTCATCACGCAAGCCGACAACCGCAAGCATCCCGGTTTCGATGCGGTGGTGCAGGCTGCCGCCAATCGCTTGAACCACCCTGTGACGCCCGTGCAGACGGGCTTCGTGGAGGCTGGCCGTGACTTCGGGTCGGACGCCATGCGCCTCATCACTGCCCCCAACGTGCTGGTACTTTCGGGCGAAAAAACCTGGAACAACGAATTTGGGCAGGTCTGGTTTTACTTCGACAAAGACGTGAGCTACCCTGCCACCTACGTGGATGCTGACCAACTTCCGGGCATGGATTTGAAGGATTACAACGTGCTGGTGCTGCCGGAAGGTAGTTTTGATTTCGACGATACCACGTTGGAAAAGCTCGGCAACTGGGTCGGCGACGGTGGCAAGCTCATCGCCCTCGGCAATGCGAATACCTCGCTGGCCGACAAGAAAGGGTTCAACCTAGCGAAATACGCCAAGGCTTCGGACAAGGACGCCGCCCTCTCGGAGTCAGACCGCCACGCCCTCGACCACCGCACAGCACTGTTCAAGGACCGCAGCCGCACCTCCATTTCCGATTTCAACCCCGGTGCTGTGGTGCGCACCAAGATGGACACCTCGCACCCACTGGCGTTCGGCATGAAGGACTATTATTTCTCGCTGAAAACTAGCAACCTGCGCTACGACCTGCTGAAAGAGTCTTGGAACGTGGGCTACCTCGAAGACAATTATTTGGCGCACGGTTTCATTGGCGCCAACGTGAAAAAACTGCTGAATAACTCCGCTTCGTTTGCTGTGCAGAATAGGGGTGGGGGGCAGGTGGTTTACCTGATTGACAACCCGCTGTTTCGCTCATTTTGGGAGGAAGGGAAGCTGCTTTTTAGCAATGCGCTGTTCCTTGTAAATTGACGTTGGGCACTTATTTTTTACAAAATGGAAGCAACTAATACTTGGACTTCAGCCCTTGAACGGCTGTCAAAAACCTTCTCTGCCGAGTTTGGCCATCTCACCGCTGAGGAGTTGAACCGCAAGCCGAACGCCTCAACTTGGAGCATCGGTCAAGTGATTGACCACATTATTAAGGTAAACGAGACTTATTACCCCATCGTGGAGCAGCTACAGGCGGGCGCTTACCAGACGCCGTGGACGGCCAAACTGCCGTTTCTCGTGAATTGGTTCGGTGATTTCATCCTCAAAGGCGTGGAGCCTGAGCGCAAAAAGAAAATCCAAACCTTCCCTGTTTGGGAGCCAGCGCAGAGCGAAGTGCGGGCGGACATCGTGGCGCATTTTGCGGAGCACCAGCAGCAATTGGCCGCTATCATGGTCCAATGCGAGCCGTTTTTGAAGGCAGGCACGGTGATTTCTTCACCTGCCAACAAGTTTATTGTGTATAAACTTGGACGAGCATTTGACATTATCGTGGCGCATGAGGAGCGGCATTTGAACCAGTCAAGGGATATCTTGAATTTTATGAAAAATAATTGAGCGGGCTTTTTTCACGAAATTTGACGTTAAATGCTTTTGGTTGTTGATTTTAGGATAAAATTTATGATGTTTTCGTTGTCACAGTTTTTGAAAAAGTAGCCCAAAAACGGGGTGTTGCGGCGGGCATATTTGTGTCATCAATCGAACTGGTGAACACTCAAACAAAAAAAGCAAAAACGATGAATACTTTCCGCACACTTACCATCTGCCTGCTGGCCTTCTTCGCAACGACTTTTGTAGCTGCGCAGTCTTCTGATTTCCAGAGCAGCCTCGAATTCAAGCTTCAATTGCTTTCCGATGGGACTTATGGCGTGTTCGTAAAGCCTGACCACACGGTTTCTCCAAGTGGCAAGACGCAGACTGGCGCTGGCCAAGTGACAATTGTGACACCAACAAACTTCGACTACAGCAACTTCAAAAATCTCGCCGGCACTTGGGTGGAAAACGCCCGTGTTGATGCTCCGGTAGAAGCCATCGACAAATCTTATGTTTCCTTTGGTTTTGTGGTTGACAATCCACGTATCCAGTTGTTTCCAAACGAAGAGACGCTCCTTTTTACTTTTACTTGCGATGCCGCTTTCAATGGTCAAATTTCACTTTTCGACAACGAAAACGACCCGTTCATGACGCCAAACTCTTACGACAGCAACCCAGGCAATGACCTCGGCGTGGTTGACCTCGGTGCAAAAGGTGGTATGGCATACTACACTTACGCTCGCAACTACAGCAGCGAAGCGGAGGAACTTCGCAACAACGCAGCACTGGCAACTAAAGAGTAATCGAAAAGTAAACGGTAATAATTCAACAAGGTCTCGTTCACACAAACGGCAAGGTCTCAGAAAAGAAAAGGTCTCAAACTCAAACAAATAAGCAAGGGTCTCCACTCACAAGCATGAAAAAAACTCACTCACGAAACAGAGAGGCTAAAATGTTGGAAACAGCATTTTAGCCTTTTTCTTTTTTTGCATTTTCATTGAACGACATGCACAAGTTCACTCTCGGCAACGTACTCCTCGCCGTTTCTCAACCGTAAAACTACCCTTGCTCGGAATGCAGAATTGGTGTCGGAGGCACCCTCCAGCTGCAAGCCTATTTGTTCTTCCTTGATGTACGACATATTCGTTTCCAGAAACTCATCCAAGTGACTCCGGTTGCCCAAATGGTACACATAAAACAGGTCGTTGATGGTGTCGCCAGCTACGTGAAGGCTGTCCCAATCGTTTAACGTCAGCACGGTCAACGACTCAATTTGCTCTTGGGAGCCATTGAAGCCGGGTTCGGCAGGCGAACAAGACAGGGCTGAATTCATCATTCCAAATTCATCGGGGACAGGGCGTTCTATCTGGCCGAAATAACTCACGTCAAACTGGATGACCAGCCTGAAAAAATCTGCACTCACAATGGCGGCGCTGTCAAGTAAATCCCTGCCGCAACAATCATATTCGTCTTTCACTTTGTAGTTCAAAAAGTGCATACCTTCTATGTCAAAATAGGCTGGCACGGGGTCCAGGTTGCCACAGTCGTCGGTTGCCCAGTCGCAGGAGGGGAAGATAAAGCCGATGGAGAAAAATGCTGTGAGGGATATGGTTTTCAAGTTCATAAAGCGTGTAAAAAGGGATTGGTGAAAAATTTAACTTACAACGGTTAGTCTGCACCAATTGCTGCGCAAAATTTTAACATTTCATAAATGACCCCACCCCACCTTTTCTATCTAAATGGATACTTTTGCCGAGCAAGGCGTTTTGAGTTTCTGGTAACGTAGTTACCTGCGCTCAAAACCCAGAACTCGAAACTCAAAACTAATTTTTCGATGTCGAAAAAAGTCCTAATCATCGGTGCTGGCGGCGTGGGCCGTGTGGTCGTTTACAAATGCGCACAGCACCCCGAAGTTTTTGGAGAAATCCTGCTGGCCAGCCGCACCAAGTCTAAGTGCGATGTGATAGCCGAGGCGGCCAAAGCCGCAACGGGCCACCAGCACATCACCACCGCTGCCATTGACGCTGAGGATGTGCCAGCATTGGCCAACCTCATCCGCCAGTTCCAGCCAGCGATGGTCATCAACGTGGCGTTGCCCTACCAAGACCTTACCATCATGGAGGCTTGCCTGCAAACTGGTGTTCATTACCTCGACACGGCCAACTATGAACCGAAGGACGTTGCAAAATTTGAGTACTCTTGGCAGTGGAAACTCCACGACCGCTTCAAGGAGGCAGGTTTGCTGGCTGTGCTCGGCTGTGGTTTCGACCCCGGCGTGACCAACATCTTCACCGCCCGTGCGGCCAAGCACCACTTCGACGAGATGCACACGCTCGACATTGTGGATGCCAACGCAGGCTCGCACGGCAAAGCGTTTGCCACCAATTTCAACCCAGAAATCAACATCCGGGAAATCACGCAGAAAGGCCGCTACTGGCAGGATGGCCAGTGGGTAGAGACCGAGCCGTTTGAAATCGGCAAGGCTATCAACTACCCGAACATCGGGCCACGTCAGTCGTACCTGCTCTTCCACGAGGAGTTGGAATCACTCGTAAAGCATTTCCCAACCCTCAAGCGTGCCCGCTTTTGGATGACCTTCGGCGAGGAATACCTGACGCACCTTCGGGTGATTCAAAACATCGGCATGGCGGGCATCGAGCCCATCAAATTCAACGGCATGGACATCGTGCCGCTGGAGTTCCTCAAAGCCGTGCTGCCAAACCCCGGCGACCTTGGCACCAATTACACCGGCTGGACGAGCATCGGCTGCCGCATCAGCGGCATCAAGGATGGCCAACCGAAGACCTACTACATCTGGAACAATTGCAGCCACAAAGCCGCCTACGAAGAAACTGGCACCCAGGGCGTGAGCTACACGACGGGCGTGCCCGCCATGCTCGGTGCCATGATGATGCTCACTGGCGAGTGGACGGGCAAGGGCGTTTTCAACGTGGAGCAGTTCAACCCTGACCCGTTCTTGGCGAAGCTCGGTGAGTACGGCTTGCCTTGGGAGGAGGCCGTGAACATCGATTTGGAGATGTAAAAAAGCATGTTTTGCGGGCGGGCGGTTGAATATCGCCCGCCCGCTTCGATTTGAGCGTTCTGTTTTTGCTTTAAATAACTCATTGAATGTCAAATAAATACGCTGCTACCCCTTCTCCCGCCTTCGTCCTCGAAGAAGCCCTGCTCCGCAAAAACCTCGAACTCATCGCCGGGGTGCAGCGTGACGCAGGCGTCGAAATCATCTTGGCGCTGAAGGGCTTTTCCATGTGGAGCGTCTTTCCATTTGTGAAAAAATACCTGAGCGGCGCCACAGCCAGTTCGCTGAACGAAGCTCGGTTGATTTTCGAGGAAATGGGCTGCAAGGCCCATACCTACTGCGTGGCCTACCTGCCCGACGAGTTCGAGGAAATCATGCGGTACAGCTCGCACCTCGTGTTCAATTCGGTGGCGCAGTACGAGCGGTTTCGGCCACAGGTAGAGGCTTTATCGGAGAAAATCAGCTGTGGCATCCGCTGCAACCCGGAGTACTCGGAGGTGGAGACGGAACTCTACAACCCCGCAGCACCCGGCTCCCGCCTCGGAGAAGTGGATGCCGCTTTCGCCAACGGCCTGCCAGATGGCATCGAGGGGCTGCATTTTCATACGCTTTGTGAATCAACGAGTTATGATTTGGAGAAGACGCTGGTGGCTTTCGAGCAGCGCTTCGGCCACCTCATTCCGAAGGTGAAATGGGTGAACATGGGCGGCGGCCACCTGATGACCAAAAAGGGCTACGACACGGCGCATCTCGTTCGTGTTTTGAAGAATTTCAAGGAAAAATGGGGCGTGGAAGTGCTACTCGAACCCGGTAGTGCCATTGCTTGGGAGACCGGTGTACTCGTCAGCACCGTGCTCGACATCCACGAGAGCCGGGGTATCAAGACAGCCATCACCGACATCTCGTTCACGGGCCACATGCCCGATACGCTGGAAATGCCCTATCGCCCCCGCATCACACATGTTGACCAAAATGGCGAAGCTACACCGGCCACTGACCCCAATGGCGCTGGTTGGCAGTACCGCATCGGCGGCGTGAGTTGCCTCTCCGGCGACTACATGAAGGAGTACGCCTTTTCAAAAGAACTGCAAGTCGGCGACCGCATCATCTTCGAAGACATGATTCACTACACGATGGTGAAAACGACTACGTTCAATGGCGTTCGTCACCCAGACATCTGCATTTTGCGGGAAAATGGCGAATTGGAAGTGGTGAAACGGTTTGGGTTCGAAGACTATCGGAATCGGCTTTCGTGAGGTGGTTTGATAGGTTGGAAGAGCGCAAAGACAACTCAAACAACTAAAATTCACACCCCAAACATCGCTTTCATGCCCTCCCAAAGCGGCCGTTTCAGGGCTGGGGTGGCTTGTAGCTCGGCGAGGCTGGCGGAAAAAAGGTAGGTCACGCCGCCCAAACTGAGTGGCTGGTAGGGCTGAACGTTGAGGTTTAGCCCGGCCTGCTTGGGGCTAACACCGAAGAAAAGGGCATTCGAAAATCCCGCCTCATTGCGGAGCGAAGCAAAACTAAACGGCTGCTCGGTAGTTATCCAACAGACAAGTGCATCTTCTGCCATGTCAAACTTGGCGGCTTGCAGCATCTTGGACAGCAATTCTTTCAAGGCTGGCTCCTCTGCTCCCGCACATGCGACGAACAATCCCTTTTGGTTGTTTCCCATGCCTTCAGCTAACAGGTTTTCTTTCAGCGGGAAAACCTCAAAGTCCAAAATTCCGTTGGGCTGTGTGTTCATTTTTTGTCTTTTTTCAGAATTTTATTCCAAAACGATAATTTTTTAAGCCTATCTGATAGAATAAATTTTTTTAAAAACGTTTTTTGCCCTAATTTTGTGCAAAATTAAAAGAATTCGGACATGGAAATTAAAATAACAAAATCAAGCACCTCCCGCATCGCAGAAGTGGATTTCACCAACCTTCCATTTGGTCGCAATTTTGCCGACCACATGTTTGTTTGCGACTACTTCGACGGCGAGTGGCGCAACCCCCGGATAGAGCCATTCCACAACTTCAGCCTTCACCCTGCAACGATGGCACTGCACTACGGTCAAGCCATTTTCGAGGGGATGAAAGCCTCGAAGACCCACGATGGCACACTGATGCTGTTTCGCCCGGAGCGCCATGCACACCGCATGAACATCTCTGCCCAGCGCCTCTGCATGCCAGAGTTCCCAGAGGATTTGTTCGTCGAGGGCCTGACCAAGCTCGTCAGCCTTGACCAAGCCTGGATACCAGAGGAGGAGGGCAGCGCCCTTTACATCCGTCCGACGATGATAGCCACCGACGAGTTCTTCGGCGTAAAACCATCACAATCTTACAAATTTTTCATTTTCACTGGCCCTGTTGGCCCATATTACCCAAAACCTGTGCGGCTTTGGGCTGAAACCACCTACATCCGTGCGGCACAAGGTGGCACTGGCTTCGCAAAGGCTGCTGGCAACTACGCTGGGGCGCTTTATCCCGCCAAGCTTGCCCAAGACCGTGGTTTTGACCAATTGCTCTGGCTCGATGCCAAAGAGTTCAAGTACATCCAAGAAAGCGGCACGATGAACGTCTTCTTCGTGATTGACGGTGTGACCATCACCCCGCCACTATCGGGCACCATCCTCGACGGTGTGACCCGTGACTGCATCCTCGAAATCCTTCGCAGCGAGGGCAAGCCGGTTTCCGAACATCCCATCACCATTGACGAAGTGGTGGCCGCCTACCACAACGGCACCCTGCAAGAGGCATTCGGTGCAGGTACTGCCGCCGTCGTTTCGCACGTCGCCGAAATTGGCTACAAGGACCTGCTGATGACCCTGCCGCCCGTGAGTGAGCGCAAAATCGGTACGCACGTGAAAGCAGTGATTGACGGCCTCCGTGCTGGCACCATTGCCGACAAATGGGGCTGGACTGCGCCAATTCACGCCGAGGAACTGGTTGCTTAATTGAAAATGGAGAATGGGGAATTGAAAATTAAGGGTCACTGAACATTTTCAATTCTCCATTTTCAATCTCCATTCACCGTTGACCAACCACCATTCCCTGATTGTCGGGCATATCTGCCACGATAAAATTCCTGACGGATTCGTCCCCGGCGGCGCAGCTGCTTACGCCGGCCTTTTATCCCACCGCCTCGGCAACCCAACTGCTGTTCTGACTTCTTGGGGCAACGACTTTCAGTTCGCTTCGCAATTCGGCGAGCTTGACCTACACGTAGTGCCCTCGCAACAAACCACCGTTTTCGAAAATATTTACCAGCCCGATGGCCAGCGCATCCAGTACCTGCACAGCCGTGCTGCCCTGCTGACTCCCGCCGATTTGCCAACGCACTGGCAAGCGCCCAAAACCGTCCTCCTCGGCCCCATCTGCGACGAAGTGAGCTTCGACTTCCTCGATTTTTTTGCTCAAAAAGACACTATCACCTGTGCTTGCCCGCAAGGTTGGATGCGGCAGTGGGACGCCCAAAACCTCGTGTCGCCGAAGCCCAATATTGACTGGCCGACGGTCGCAAAGGCCGACGTCATCTCCATGAGCATCGCCGATGTGGGCGGCGACTGGGCCGTGGTGCATGAAATCGCTGCTTGGTCGCCGCTGCTGCTCGTGACGCAGGGTGCGGAGGGCGTCACGGTATTTGAGCGAGGGCAGCGCCGACACTTCCCTGCTCACCCCGTCGAGGAGCGCAACCCCACCGGGGCAGGCGATGTGTTCGCAGCGAGCTTCCTGCTGCGCTTTGCCGAGGGGCGGGATGTGGCTGCTGCTGTTGATTTTGCGCAGCGAACGGCGGCGGCGCATGTGGCGGAAAAATATTTGCTATGAAGAGAAGCCTCGGCAGTGTGTGACTGCCGAGGCTTTATTCTCCTCTTGAAAATTGAACTTCATCAAACCGCCGGAACCGATGCGTCCACCTCCTTCGCCCAAGCGAGGATGCCCCCTTTCAGGTTGTACAGGTTCTCGAACCCGAACAGGTCTTCCAGTTCCCGGATGGCCTTGGCGCTGCGCACGCCGCTGCGGCAGTGGACGACCACTTTTTTATCCTTCGCAATGCGGTGGGCGGCGGCGCTGACGGAGCCGAGCGGAATCAACTCGCCGTCGAGGTTGGCGGTAGCGAACTCGTGGGGTTCCCGCACGTCAATCAATTGGAAATCAGCGCCCTGCACTTGCCATTCGTAAAGTTCTTGCACCGTGATTTCTTTCACGGGCCGCAGTTCACCGGGCGATTCGAGGCCGCAGAACTGCTCGTAGTTGATGAGTTCCGTGATTTTGGTGTCTGGGCTTTTCTGCACTTTCAGGATGCGGGTCGTGAAGCTCGCTGCATCGAAAAGGAAAAGCCGCCCGGCGAGGGGTTCGCCCACGCCCGTCAGCACCTTGATGACCTCGCTGGCCTGCATGGAGCCGATGATGCCGGGCAATACGCCGAGCACGCCGCCTTCGGCGCAATTGGGCACGAGGCCCGGAGGGGGCGGTTCGGGGAACATGTCCCGGTAGTTCGGGCCACGCTCGCCATCGGCCAGCGGGTAGTTGAACACGGACACCTGCCCCTCGAACTGAAAGATGGAGGCATAGACGTTCACCTTCCCGGCCAGCACACAGGCGTCGTTGACGAGGTAGCGGGTGGGGAAGTTGTCGGTGCCGTCGGCCACCACGTCGTAGTCCTTGACGAGTTCCAGCGCATTTTCACGGGTGAAACGGGTCTTGTACACCACGATGTCGAGGTGCGGGTTCAGCGCCAGCAGGCGTTCCCGTGCGGTTTCGGCTTTGGACTTCCCAATGTCGTCGGTGGTGAAAAGCACCTGGCGTTGGAGGTTGCTGTCGTCCACGGTATCGAAGTCCACGATGCCGATATGGCCGACCCCGGCGGCGGCCAAGTAGAGCAGCACTGGGCTGCCGAGGCCCCCGCTGCCGATGACGAGCACCCGGCCTGCCTTTAGTTTTTCTTGTCCCTGCAAGCCGAATTCCGGTATGGCGATGTGCCGTGCGTATCGGGCGATTTCAGCGGGAGACAAACTGTTGTTATTTGCCATGATGGATAAAATTTGTGTTTGGGTGTTTGAGTGTTTATGTGTTTGCGGTGCCTCGTAAACACTCAAACACATAAATACCCAAACACAATTTAACGGCTGCCGCCAGCGATGGCAGGCACGATGCTAATCACTGCATTGGGTGCAACGGCGGTCGCCCCTTTTTCCAGTGAATTGATGTCCTCTTCGCCGAGATAGACCCGGATGAAAGAGCGGATGTTGCGGTTGTCGTCGAGCAAGTGGCGCTCCAAGCCCGTGTGGGTTTGGGTCAGTTGCTCGATGGCTTCCTGCACGGTGCTGCCCGTCGTTTCGAACGTACTGCTGTTGTCGGTAAATTTACGCAAAGGCGTTGGGATGATAATTTTTGCCATTTTTTTATGAAGGTTTAGAGAGTTTAGGGAGGTTTAGGAGGTTTAATCGGGCAGTCGGCACAAGCCAACTAAACCTTCTAAACCTCTTTAAACCTTCTAAACCTCAATATTTACATTTACAGTTTCTTCCAAAAACACCCGCTCCTCGTCCTTCAGCCGCCAGCTTTTCAGGTCGGCCACTTCGCCGTTCATCACGGAAACGATGACGTAGGAGAAGTAGGGCATTGCCACTGCCAAGTCATGCTCGGAGGCAATGGCCGGGTGGTTCGGGTGAGAGTGATAGACGCCGAGGAGCGTCGTATCATTTTGCAGCGCAAACTGCTCAGCCCGCAGGTAATCCAGTGGCGAAATCTCGAACCGGCGGCGCTGGTCGCCATCCTTGCTGTTGGTCACGGGCACGGCGAGGGTGATTTGCCTGCCGTCTTCCTCCGACTCGTGGCCGTAGAGGAAGCCGCAGCATTCGTTCGGAAAGGCGGCGATGCCATCGGCGTTGATGGTTTCGACGGCTTCGGCGTTGATAGTTATTTTATGATGACTCATTTTGATATTAGAATTGATAGGACACAGATGGAACTGATTTGACTGATTTCCACAGATTTTTTGGACAAAATCAGTTCAATCTGTCAAATCTGTGTTCTATCCTCTTTCAACTAAAAATCCTTTCCATCACCTCTGCATACTTCTCCGCATTGTCGGCGAAGGTGGTGACGATGACGCCTTGTTCTATTTGCTCCGCCACCTTGATGGCACCGAGCAGGTTGGCTGCAGCTGATGGGCTAACGAGTAACCCCTCTTCCCTTGCCAGTGACCTCACCATGTCGTAAGTGTCAAGTGTGTCCACTTCGAGGAAGCGGTCTGCCAGTGAGCCGTCGTAGATTTTTGGGACGATGGCGGTCTCCAAGTGCTTCCAACCTTCAAGGCCGTGCATGGGGTTGTCGGGTTGCAAACCGATCAATTCAATGTCGGGGTTGAATTTTCGGAGGCCCCGACCTGTGCCAGTGAATGTGCCGGTCGTGCCCAAGCCTGCCACGAAATGCGTGATTTTGCCACAGGTCTGCTGCCAGATTTCTGGGGCCGTGGTTTCGTAGTGCGCCCGCCAGTTGTGGTCGTTGGCGTACTGGTCGGCGTAAAAGAATTGGTCAGGTTGCTCTCGGTAAAGGCGCTTGGCTTCGAGTTGTGCGCCGTCTGTGCCATCAAAGCGTGAAGTGAAGACGATGTTCACGCCAAGCGATTGCAGAATTCGCTTACGTTCGGTGCTGGCATTTTCGGGGAGGCAGAGCGTCACTGGAATTTTCAGCGCTGCGCAAATGGCGGCATAAGCGATGCCCGTGTTGCCGCTAGTGGCGTCAAGCAGGTGTCTGCCTTGGCCGAGGTGCCCGTCCCGCAGGGCATTTTTGATGATGTTGAAAGCTGGGCGACTTTTCACGCTCCCGCCGAGTTGCTGCCACTCCAGCTTTGCGAAGATGCGGACACCGGGCTTTCGGAAGGCGTTGCGTATTTCATAAAGCGGCGTCTTTCCGACCAGTTGGCCGACTTGCAGCGTCTTTTCGACAGCAGAAACCGATGGATAAAGCAGGGTTGTCATCTTTTTAGGTTTAGGAGGTTAAGTGGGTTTAGGAGGGTTAGGAGGTTTAGGTTGTGCATAGCGATAAACCTCCTAAACCCACTAAACTTCCTAAACCTCTGCAATTGGCCAAAAACAAAAGAGCCTTCCCGATGCACGGAAAGGCTCTTTTACAGATTACAGAATATTGCACATCTCAAAGCAATGCTCCGCCGCCCTTCCTTGCCGGAATGGTACAGCAACATCAACATGCGGTGAAATGGATTTGAGTCATTCTTGAAATTGTGAACTTGACAAAAATACAAGTTTGCTTTTAAAAAGTTCAAAAGCTGTGCCAAGCGTGTTTGAGTACGTGTAGGCAAAAAAATAGTAGCAGCTAGAGGTGAGGTTTCACAAGTTTTTGTTTGTCAACGTTTTATAAATAAAAACACCCGGCTAGGTCATTATTGATACGTCACGCATTTTTATCCTACTAATAAATATTTATCGAAATTAGTATTAAAAAAATTGCACGAGACTATACAAGAAAACAGAAAATACATACCTTGCACACGATTTCAGACACACACCTTAGACACTCGTAAAATTTGACATCCCGGGGACTTTGAAAAGTCAACACTCACCAGAAGTATTTTCTGAGATTTCTACACTACGAATTCACTATTGAACAAAAGCGGGGAAAGACCCACCCTGCACCAAAGATTTTCCCATTTTCCGATTTACAAAGCCCGTAAAAAGGGCAGCTCAAGGCTTACAATTCGTTTGTGCCTGCATCCCAACCGATGAAGAAAAAGCTTTGCCGAGTTACCCGCTGCAAATATGGTAATGGGCTATGCTGAAGATGCAATTTGTAATCCCTTGAGAACACGCAAGACCTCTTTCCGGGTTTCCGGGAAGGGGTTCTGCGTTTTTAGGGGGTAAGGGTCTTTGAAGAAATGAAATTTTGGGTGGTGTAAGTTCTTGTTGGTCAGTGGTTTAGGCTAAGTGGTTTTGGTGAGGCTGCCAGCTCGATTTTGCCCCAAATCATCAATTTTGAAATTATTTTTTTACAAATACTTTGCGCTATCGGCAAGAGCAGCTACTTTTGGCTCGATTTTTTTAGCGTATTATTAAAATTCCTGTGAACATGAAAGGACTGTTATTCAACGTAAGAGCGTGATGAGAAGCCGGAAGGACATCTAACCAATTTGCAACACCGTTTTTTAGTAAGCAAACTATCCTGACAACCGATTTTTAGTAAAAAGACATTTCACAAACCAATTGTAGTCCGAGCTTCTCATCCATTTTTTTCTTCAGTACCCTCCATTGTTCACTTCAGGGCTTTTTTGTAATCGGTGGTGTTGCTTGCAATCTTGAAACTCATCTGATTTTGGCTGCACTTGTTGTTGCAGTGTAAAGCATGCTTTGTCGTCCCGCAATGCAAGCTTCGCAAATCTTTTCTTTTCGCCCCAACGAACAAAAGATGTAATCGGTTTTTGGGATAGCCTCTCTCCACGTTTTGGAGGGGGGTTTTTTTTTGCCCTGAATTTTGGTGCTCCATCATGCCCGTCCCTAGGTTTGGTCGAAAAGCAGTGAAGCCCCTCGCCTTGCCATCAGCCAACGGCTCCCAGTTTTTTGTTTACTTTGCGGGGCTTTTCGAAAATGGCCTTTTTCTTAACCAAAAAAAGTTTTAATGTACGTTTGGATTGGCTTCCTAGCACTAATTACCATCTTTTTGGCGCTCGATTTGGGCGTTTTCAACAGAGACCCCCACAAGATTAACACCAAAGAGGCCCTGCGGTGGACGGCACTTTGGAGCACTGTTTCCGTGTTTTTCAGCGTATTTATCTATTTCGCTTACGAGCGTCATTGGTTTGGCATCGGCCAGACCATCGGCCTCGATTCCAATGGCTGGGACGCTGCCCTTACCTATCTTACTGGCTATATCGTCGAGCTTTCACTGAGCTTGGACAACGTCTTTGTCATCGCCGTCATTTTTGGATACTTCCACATCCCACAAAAATACCAGCACCGAGTGCTGTTCTGGGGCATCATCGGGGCAGTCCTGTTTCGGGGGCTGATGATTGGTGCAGGTGCTATCCTCGTTGAGAAATTCGACTGGATTATGTACTTCTTTGGGGCCATCTTACTCTACACGGCCTGGAAAATGCTCAAGACTGGCGGTGAAGAAATACATCCAGAAAACAACCCCGTGGTGTTGCAGCTTCGCAAAATTTTGCCTGTTACGAAGAACATTCGCCGGGAGCATTTTTTTGTGAAATGGAAGGGCAAGACCATTGCCATGACACCCCTCTTCGTGGCGCTAGTAGTGGTAGAAACCACGGATATCATGTTTGCCTTCGACAGTATCCCGGCCATTTTCTCCATCACCAAAGACCCCTTCATCGTCTTCACTTCCAATATTTTCGCCATACTTGGCCTGCGCTCGCTGTACTTCGTGCTGGCCTCCATGCTTGATAAGTTCCAGTACGTGAAATACAGCCTCGTTATCATCCTGACGTTTGTGGGACTTAAGATGCTGGTACTGCATCCGCTCCACATCAAACTGCCGGAATGGGCATCTCTCGGGTTTATCGTACTGGTGCTTGGCGGTGGCATATTGTACTCGATGTGGAAAGGCAAAAAAGAGGAAGTTGGCAGCTAGGCAGTTTTTTTAGCTGGCAGTTCGACTGTTGTTTAGTCAATGCCTGACTATAAATTCCGAGAGGTGGTAACTTTTTCAAGGTTACCACCTCTCGTCGTTTTGCATAGTTCATTGACTATGAGACATTTAAGCTTTTAACTGACTGCCCACTGCCCACTGTCGAACTGCCAACTAAAATTTATTCCGCCACATCATGCTCTCCACGGGCCTATCGGTGCGTGCATTGTACTTAGCGTCCGTTTTTTTGTTGTATAAACGCTCGATTTCACCATCCACAAGAAAGTAAATCAACTGGCCGATGGGCATCCCAGCATAGACCTTTACGGGCTGGGTGCAGGAGATTTCAAGCGTCCAGTAGTTGCAAAAGCCAACGTCGCCCTTGCCTGCCGTGGCGTGGATGTCAATGCCAAGCCGCCCGACGCTACTTTTTCCTTCCAAAAATGGTACTGCGTGGTGTGTCTCTGTGTACTCCTCAGTGACGCCAAGGTAGAGTACGCCCGGTTTCAGCACGAATCCCGCTTCCGGTATCTCAAAATGGTCAATTTCGTTGTGTTTGCGGGCGTCGAGCACAGGGTCACGGTAGTTGGCGAGCCACTTGCCGAGGTGGACGTCGTAGGAGTTGGTGCCAAGGCAGGCCCGGTCGTATGGCTCGATGACGATGTCGCCGGATTCGATGGCTTCAAGGATTTTTTTATCGGAAAGAATCATTGTTTGAAGGAAAAAGTAAAAAGATAAAAGTGGGTGCCGTAGGATTTGGGAGGGCAAAATTAGCTTTTTTTGATTCTTAACAACTCCAGTCCTCAACTACCGTTTGTTTGGCCATTTTTTTGCTGAAATTTGCGCCCCGCAACGCCGAACGGGCTTGCAATCCAACAATTCAATAAAATAACAATCAATTCATCATGTCAAATCCATCCCAGGCTACTCCAACGACCACCGTCAAAAAGAAAAAGAAAAAGCCCACAGTGAACTGGAAACAGATACTCATCATCAGCGTCATGGTGCTGGCTGCTGTAAGCATGGTAGCGCCCGGCATTTTCAGTTGGATAGGAAATCTGGCTCGCAGCGGCAATTCTTACCCGTCAGCTTCCACGAATTCCACTACTGAAACGACCAGCTCCACAACTGTACCATCAACCAACAATGCCGAAGCCATGCCAGAGCCTAAGTTCCAAAAAGAAGGCGAACTCTATTTCCAAAGTGTTGCCACTGGCAAGGCCATTTCGAAAATTGACATCGAAAAAGCAGATACAGAAGTGGATCGTCAGTTTGGCCTCATGTTCCGCAAGTCCATGCCAGAGGAGCAGGGCATGTTGTTCCTGTTCGAGACTAACGAACGCCAGAGCTTTTGGATGCGCAACACCTACATCCCGCTCGACATCATTTTTGTGGATGAAAACGGTGTCATCAACACCATCCACGAAAATGCCAAGCCGCTCAGTGATGCTTCACTTGCCTCCAACGGCAACGCCAAGTATGTAGTGGAAGTCATCGGTGGATACACGAAAAAGCACGGAATCAAGGTAGGTGACAAAATTAGCTGGCAGTAGTTTTGGTTGGCAGTTGGCGGTCATGGGCTGTCATCACGTCTCATACCCGCCAACTGACGAACTACTTAACAGGCAACTCCATAATCTCCACTTTCCTGAAATGAATCGGGTGGCTCTCGCTCTGCAATGAAATCGTGCCACTGGTCAATGGTTTCCCATCAATTTTCACCGCTGGGTCAAAGTTGTTCACCACGCCGCCGCCAATGACGGGCTTGGTGTACTCCATGACCACCTCGCCATCAAGAATGTGCTGAATCAGCGAATCGCCCAGCACGAGGAACTCCGCCGTCACCCACTGTTCACCGTGGTAGGTCTTGGAGCGGGAGTCCATGCAGTGCGCTGTTTCCAATTTGCCGTTGATGTTGACGTGCGTGCCGGGCGTGCAGAGGTTGGAGGTGTGGCGCTCATCTTTGCCATTGCCGCCGAGGAACTGCGCTTCGATGGAGATTGGGAAGTCCTGTTTTTTGGCCATGCTGGCTGCCGATTGGCCATGCAACATGACCCCGCTGTTGCGAAGCGCCCAACCCTCGCCGCCGGGTGCCTGCTCACCCACAAAGCGGTACTCGACCCGCAAACGGTAATGCGAAAAGGGCTTCTGGTAAAACAAATGGCCGTAGCGCTGGCCGAAATCGGTGTAGCCGCCGTATCCGACCTTTATCATGCCATCCTCCACGGTGAAAGTGTTTTGGTAGTTGTCGTTGAGGTCGTAGCCCGCAATCTTGAGGTCCCAACCATCAAGATTTTTGCCATTGAAGAGTTGAATCCATTGGCCATCCTTCGGGGTGCGGGAGTTTGTGGAGGGCTTTTCACCGCAGCCTTTCCAAGTGGCGGCGGACAATAGCAAGCAAGTGCAGACAAGGGAAAGTGAGTTCATCGTAAATGTATTTTATGGGGCAAATTAGGCAAGTCGTGCCAATTTCCAAGTAACGTGCCGTCAATTGATTTGGCTTGAACCCGCTTTTTTGAAAAATTCATCAACCCAGTGTGCCTGCGTTTGTTCCATCGGTGAACCATGTGGTTTTTTCAATCACCAACCAACAAAAAAACATGTCCTTCAAAATCCATTTCCTGCTGCTGTTGCTCCCCTTGTTTTCCGTCGCTTGCACCGAAAAAGACCCGATGCCCGATGACGAAATGCCCATTGTCGAAGACACCGTGCTCACCTATCTTGCCCTCGGTGATTCCTACACCATCGGGCAGGCGGTGGGCGAAAACGAGCGCTTCCCGGTGCAACTGGCGGCCAAGCTCAAAGAAGTCGGCACCAACATTGGTCACGTCCGCATCGTAGCGAAGACCGGCTGGACGACCGACGAACTGCAAGCGGGCATTGCCAGCACCAACCTCACTGCCGATAGCACTTTCTCGCTGGTTTCGCTACTCATCGGCGTCAACAACCAGTACCGTGCTCGCCCTGTGGAGAGCTACAAGCCGGAGTTCACCGAACTGCTCAACCAAGCCATCGCATTTGCAGGCGGTAGGAGCGACAGGGTCTTCGTGGTGTCCATTCCCGACTACGCCTACACACCGTTCGGCAACGGTGCCAGCCATATCAGCCAAGGCATTGATGCGTACAACGCCGCCAATCGGGAAATCGCCGAGGCGATGGGCATCCGTTATTTTGACATCACGCCCATTTCGAGGGAGGGGCTGAACGACCCAACGCTGGTGGCAAGCGATGGCCTGCATCCTTCGGGAAAGCAGTATGCCATGTGGGCGAGCCTGATGCTTGGTGGGGTGATGGAGATGCTGGATAAATAATAAAATGATGAAGTCTTTTTGAATGGCGATTGCCCCGCAAGGCGGAGCAATCGCCATTCAACAAACAGGTGGTCGTTGAAACCCCTATCTGTACGCTTTAAGTGCCTTCTTGTCTGCCTCCGTTGCCAAGCGAATCTGCACGGCAGCTCCACCGCCAGCAGCTAACTGGATTTTCAGCACCGTTTCCTTTTTCACCAAGTACGAATTGATTTGATAGGCCATCGGGTTTTTGTCCCAATGCGCATCTGTCGCATCGGCATAGACCGTCGCAACGTAGCTTGTGTTTTTGTCCAAAAAATCGAGCGGCAGCGTGGCCTTGCGGGCATTTTCATCGGTGATGGCTCCGATGAACCACTCGTTTTTGCCTTTGGCCCTGCGGGCAATGGAGAGATAGTCACCAGGCTCGGCTTCAAGGTAGCGGCTGTCGTCCCAGTCCACCGCCACGTCCTTGATGAACTGGAAGGCATCGAGGTGTTGCTCGTAGATTTCGGGCAGGTCAGCTGCCATTTGCAGGGGGCTGTAAATCGTGACGTAAAGCGCCAATTGCTTCGCAAGGGTCGTGTGTACCTGCTCCTTTTTATTCGGATCAAAGTAGCTCATTTTGGTTTGAAAAATACCAGGTGTGTAGTCAATCGGCCCGCCCATCGAGCGGGTGAATGGAAGGATAGTCTCGTGCTCTGGTGGATTGCCCACGCTCCAAGCGTTAAATTCGTTGCCACGGGTTGCCTCGCAGGCCAGCCAGTTGGGGTAGGTGCGGTGCAGGCCAGTTGGCCGCACGGGTTCGTGGGCGTCGAGCATGATTTGGCGCTCGGCGGTCTTGGCAGCCACCCGGTTGAAGTGGTTCACCATCCATTGCCCGTCGTGGTGCTCGCCACGAGGGATTATCCTACCGACATAGCCCGTCTTCACGGCATCGTAGCCGTATTTTTTCATAAAATCATACGACTTGTCCATCCAGCGCTCATAGTTGGTGACCGAGCCGGAAGTCTCGTGGTGCATGATGATTTTCACGCCTTTTTGCTTGGCGTAAGCCGAAAGTTCCGCCACATTGAAGTCGGGGTAGGGCGTTACGAAGTCGAAAACGTCCTCTTTCCACTTCCCAAACCAGTCTTCCCAGCCCGTGTTCCAGCCCTCGACAAGCACACCGTCGAAGCCGTGCTTGGCTGCAAAATCAATGTACGTTTTTACCCGCTTGGTAGTGGCTCCGTGCCTGCCTGATGGTTCGACCGTGGCGAGGTCCCAAGTGGATGCGCTCTGCGTACCAGCATAGTCCCAAGTGGACTTCCCGACGTGCATTTCCCACCAAACCCCGACGTACTTGGTCGGCTTTATCCACGACGTTTCGGCGATTTTGGAAGGCTCGTTGAGGTTCAATATTAAGCGGGAAGCGAGGATGTCCGTCGCTTTGTCGCTGACGACGATGGTGCGCCACGGCGTATTGAAGGGTGCTTGCAGGTATGCCTTGTTGCCCACAGCGTCGGGCACGAGGTGCGAGGTCAGTTTGAACGTGGGTGTATCAACTTGGAGGTTCATGGCCGGGTAGTTCACCAGCGCCGCCTCATGGATGTTGAGGTAGAGGCCGTCCGTGGTTTTCATCATCAGCGGCGTCTGCACAAAGTTGACGCCGATGGGTGTGCGGGCGTGAATCTCGTTAGCCACGCCGCCCGCCAAGCCGTTTACCTCGCTGAGTTTGGTAGTGTTGTACTGGAACTCATTGCTGTCGTAGTCGCCGGGAATCCAGAACGCTTGGTGGTCGCCCGTGAGGTCGAACTCGGTTTTTTCGTCCGAAACGATGAAGTGGTTCAGCCCCGGCTGTGCCGGAAACTCGTAGCGGAAGCCCAGCCCATCGTTGAAGAGGCGGAAGCGGATGACGAACCGACGGTCATCCGCAGCGGATTGGCGCAGCGTAACGGCCAGTTCCCGGTAGTGGTTTCGAATCGTTTTGGTCTCGCCCCAGACGGGTGTCCAAGTTTCGTCAAAAACCGAAGAGTCCACCTGCACGACCGCAAAGCCTTGGCTGAAGGACGGCGCATCTTTTATGATTACAGCCATGCGGCTGGGTTGAACCACTTCTTTTTTGCCAAAATACAGGCGGTAAGTTGGCTCGCCAGAAGCATTCAGGGCAAAAGTGAGCGCCAGTTTTCCGTTGGGAGAATGGATGGTTTGGGCAAAAATTTGCAGTGCGCAAAGCAAAAAAACGAGTGTAGAGGCAAGTTTATTCATCATGTTGTTTTTTTACAAAAATAGGAAAATAGGCATGGTCTGATGGGTGATTCTTCGCACACAATTAACCAATTTACGCCGGGCCAGAAATAATGGATAAAGCCAATATTGGCCAAAAATAAAGCAATGGAACAGGCTGCTCGCAGTAGCTTTGGCACGAAGAAAACGAGGGTTTGGCTTTTCAAAAAACAAACGAATGATGCACAAACAGTTGAGATTTCTGGGAACGATGGCCGTAATTGCGATGCTGCTGGAGCTAAGTTGCAACCAACTTGAAGCAAGGAAACTGCCCATAAAAGTGGACGAGGAAGGCACTGCTAAAATGGTCAAACTCCTGCAAGAGACCTTCGCCAAGCTTGACCCCATGAAAATCCAATACTACGACAGCAACCGCAAGGCGGCGATTTTCAAGGCCAAACTGGACGAGGCGACCGACATCAACGAGCAGATGAAGCTCAAGATGCAGTATGCTTTTGAACTGTTGGGAGGCGGCAAAAACGAACAGGCCATCATGGAGTTTGAGCAGCTGCTGCAAACCGCTACCGAGGCAAAGGCCGACCCTCAGTCGTTGGACCAAATCAAAAAGCTGCTGGCGCTCTGCTACGTGCGCATCGGCGAGACGAGCAACTGCATCGAACGCTTCAACGAGGCTTCCTGCATCCTGCCCATTCAAGGCAAGGGTGTTTACAACGACCAAATCGGCAGCCGCATGGCCATCCGGCTCTACGAGGAAATGCTGGTGGAAAACCCCAACGACTACGAGGCGATTTGGATGCTCAATTTCGCCTACATGACCGTGGGCGAGTACCCCAAAAAAGTGCCCAAGCAGTTTCTCGTTCCACCCTCCTTCTTTGAATCCGATTACGATTTGCCTGCCTTCAAAAACATCGCCCAAGAAGTTGGCGTCGGAACGGTAGCGCTGTCGGGCGGCACCTGCGTCGAGGACTTCAACAATGACGGCCTGCTCGACATCATGGCCTCCTCCTGGGGCATGAACGACCAACTCCGCTATTTCGAGAGCGATGGCAACGGGCATTTTACTGAAAAAACCGATGCGGCAAAACTCACCGGCTTGACAAGCGGCCTCAACCTCCAGCACGCCGACTACGACAACGACGGATTCATGGACTTGCTCGTGCTGCGGGGGGCTTGGTGGCAAGCCCAAGGCAACATCCCCAACTCGCTAATCAAAAACAACGGCGACGGCACCTTCACCGACGTGACCATCCAAGCGGGGCTGCTCTCCTTCGCTCCCACGCAGACAGCAGCTTGGGCAGACTTCAACAACGACGGCTGGCTCGACCTTTTCATCGGCAACGAAAGTGCAATGGAATTCAAAAACCCCTGTGAGTTTTACCTCAACAACCAAGACGGCACTTTCACTGACATCACGAAGCAGGTGGGATTGGGCACTTACCAAGCTTACGTCAAGGGCGTGACGGCTGGCGACGTGAACAACGATGGCTGGCAAGATTTGTACATTTCCACCCTTACTTCCAACAACATGCTGCTGCTCAACCAAACCACCCAGCCCGGCGCTATGCCAGTTTTTATGGATGCTACGGAGCGTGCAGCAGTGAATCAGCCATTTGGCGGCTTTGCCACTTGGATGTTTGATTTCAACAACGACGGTTGGCTCGACATTTTCGCTGGTTCTTACGGCTCCTCCACTGGGGCGCTGGCGGCGGAGGCAGCCACGCTGAATTCGCAGGGAAAGCATATTGGCGGCACCCCCCACCTGTACATCAACGACGGCAAGACCGGCAAGGACGCCCCGCATTTCACCGATATCACCAAACAGGTGGGCCTGGACGACGCCCTCTTCGTCATGGGTTCCAACTTCGGCGACTTGGACAACGACGGCTGGCTCGACTTCTACCTCGGCACCGGAGCCCCCAGCCTGAGCGCCGTGGTGCCCAACAAGATGTACCGAAACAACGAAGGCAAAGGCTTGCAGGATGTGACCACCGCTGGCGGCTTCGGCATCCTGCAAAAAGGCCACGCCGTTGGTTTTGGCGACTTCGACAACGACGGTGACCAAGACATTTTTTCGGTCATTGGCGGGGCACTGGATGGCGATGTGTTCAGCAACGCTTTTCACCTGAACCCCATTGGCAACCAGCAAAATTGGGTAACGCTAAAACTCATCGGCACGACCTCCAACCGCTCGGCCATCGGGGCGAGGGTAAAAATCACAGCCATCGGCAAGGACGGCAAGGAGCGGCAGGTTCATGGCCTCGTCTCCACGGGCAGCAGCTTTGGTGGCAACAGCCTCCAATTGGAAATCGGGCTAGGCGATGCGACTTCCATCAAGCAAGTAGAAGTGAAATGGCCCAATGCAAAAGGCTCGGTATCGGTCTATAAAAATATTCAAATCAACAAATACGTGGAACTGACGGAGGGCAACACGGCACCTGTTTACCTTGAAAGGAAACGGATTCAGTTTCCGGGGTAGGGCTGAATTTTGGCATTGCGGTAGCTTAGACTTGTTCGGATTTTCTGATATTTTCTAGTACATTGCCCAATAAAACATCCTCAACAATGAAGACTATTCGTACCCACTTCTTTGCTACCGTCCGTAAAGCCTTTAACCTTGCCCTGCGGGCAGAAAAGCTACAAACCGACACCGCCGAGGTCATCGGTCAGGCCAAGGAGGCTGCACTCAGCCGCCGCAAGTTTTTGGAAAACACAGGCAAGACCGTGCTGGCCAGTGCCATTGCCCCCAGTTTCATTCTCAATCCATCTAAGTCGTTCGTCGCTCCGTTCCTTGGCGGCACAGCGCCCCGCATCGTCATCGTCGGCGGCGGCATTGCTGGCCTGAACGCCTTGCACCACCTGAAAAAGCACAACCTAGACGCCACCATCTACGAAGCCACCAACCGCACGGGCGGGCGCATGTTCACCGTAAAAGGCGCCATGGGCGAGGGCACTTGGGCAGAGTTTGGTGCGGAGTTCATCGACTCCAACCACCAGGACATGTGGGACTTGATAAACGAGTTCGAGTTGAAGGACATTGATTACGCCCAAGCCAGCGAAGCGGCATTGGAGGCAGAGGCTTTCTTTTTTGAAGGCCAACACCGCACGTTGGAGGAGACCGTCAACGCCTTCCGAACCTTCGCTCCACGCATGGCCGCCGATATGGAAAAGCTGCCGGAATACTCGGACATCAACTACCGCAACAAAGACCCATTTGTCAAGAAACTGGACAACATGAGCCTTTGCAAATACCTCAAGAAAATCGGTGCAAAGGGCTGGATAAAAAAATTCATCGAGGTGGCATACGAGTCGGAGTACGGCCTGTCGGCAAAGGTGCAGTCGAGCCTGAACCTCACGGTGCTTATCTCACCAGAAACCGCTGACGGGCGCATTGCCCTGTTTGGCGAGAGCGACGAGCGCTACAAGGTGCGGGGCGGCAACCAAAGCATCCCAGATGCACTGGCGAAGAAGTACGCATCCCACATCCAAACGAACCGCCCGCTGGAGTCAGTGCGGATGGACGGCACGGGCTACAAGCTCCACTTTGGCGGTATGAGCGAGGACGTGAAGGCCGACTATGTCATCCTTGCCCTGCCCTTTGCAGTACTGCGCAAGTTGGATTTTCCCATCGAAATGCCTCCCCTCAAGCGGGACTGCATTAACAAACTGAGCTTTGGCACCAACGCCAAGCTGATGCTCGGCATGAAGTCGCACTTCTGGCGCAAACAAGGCTACACGGGGCTGGTGTACAGCGACAACGGCATTCCCAACGGTTGGGACAACGCCCAATTGCAGACCAAGGACAACGAAGCCGCTGGCCTGTCCATCCTCTTCGGTGGACCTGCGGGCGTGAAGGTCGGCGAGGGCACCCCCGATGCGCAGAAGAATATTTACCTACCCAAATGGGAGCAGATTTACAAAGGCGCCACCGAGCAGTTCAACGGCAAAGTGGCACGGATGCACTGGCCCAGCCACCCGTTCACGCTGTGCAGCTATATCTGCCCGACGAAGGGGCAATACACGAGCTTAGTCGGGGCGGAACAAACGCCCGTGGGCAATATC
This sequence comes from uncultured Saprospiraceae bacterium, assembly GCA_964442355.1. Classification (GTDB taxonomy): domain Bacteria; phylum Bacteroidota; class Bacteroidia; order Chitinophagales; family Saprospiraceae; genus UBA6168. The sequence continues at coordinate 37,542 of CAYTZS010000002.1, forward strand.
CTTTTCGCTGGGGAACATTGCGGCGGCGACTCTGCGGGCTTCATGAACGGCGCTGCAAAAAGCGGCAGGGAAGCAGCCGAGGAGATTTTGAAGCGGTTGGATTGAGGGGTGTTGTTAGTTGTTGGTTGTTGGCTATTGGCTTGGTGCAGTAACTAACCAACAGCCAACAGCTAATAGCCAATAGCTAACAGCCAATAGCCACTTATTTTATCCTCGAAAAGTCGGTAGGTGCCATGTAAATCGACTCCAGTTTCTCTATGATTTTCCCGTTCTGCTCCGACTCGTCCCGCACTTTTATCCACTTGGGGTCTTTCCTGAAACGGTCAAACGATGCCTTGCCCGCCTCCTCGTTTTTGTGTGCCAGCAGGTAGATAAGCACGGGTTGTTTGCCGGTTGTCTCCACCGTCGTCCAGTAGGCCACGTTGGTCATGCCGTGCTTTTTGAAGAGCTTGGTGGTATGGTTCCTGAACCGGGCCAAGATGTTGGGGAGCTTGCCCTCGGCCATCGTGTAGGTGCGCAGCTCGAAGACCCGGTCGCCTTTTTTCGAGGGTTTTATCTTCGGCGAAAAATCGGTGGCCTCCATGAAAATGGACTCAATCTTCGCTATGATTTTGCCGTTCTCCTCCGACTTTTTCCAGACATCCAGCCATACTGGGTCTTTCATGAATGCTGCCCAGGATTCCTCCCTCGCCGCTTTGCTGGGGTAGGAGAGCACGTAGTACAGCGCATTGTCGTCGTTGTGCAGGGGCACCCAGTAGCCTACGTTGGTCATGCCGTGCTTTTCAAACAGCTTGGTGGTGTGGTTCCTGAACCTGTTGAGCAGGTCAGGCAGCTTGCCGGGCTCGCAGTAGTAGATGCGCATTTCGTAGCACCGGGTGTCCTTGCGCTGCGCAATGGCCATGAGGCTGGTCGCCAACATGAGCGAAGAAAGGAGTAGCAGTTTTTTCATGTTGAAAGCTTTTTTTAATTGGGTTTAGAAGGTTTAGAGGGGTTTAGAGGGTTTAGAAGGGTCATCGTTAAACCTTCTAAACTTTCTAAACCCCTTCTAAACCTCATCACCAAATCGCCCCCAAAATAGGAGGTTATTTGGCAAAAGAAACAACATTGACAAAAGCTTACCCCGTGTGGCCAAACCCCAATTCTTTGGTGCTGCATTTTTAATAAAACCTTAACCCATTTTTATAAATCCAAGAGCGGGGGTAATGCGGTATATCAACTGTCTAGTTGATTAAATTCACTACCGTCTTTTGAACATAAACCCGGTGCAAAACTTTACTTTTATACGGCCTATGCGGAGAAAAACTACCTGACCAAACCACTTGTCAGCCATGCGAAAATCAATCGCCACCCTTGCCGCATTCGCAGTCATCCTTTGCTGCGCAATCCCTGTTGAAGCACAATATTTTGGCAGAAACAAGCCCAAGTACGAAGACTTCAACTTCAAGGTGCTGCAAACGCCGCACTACCAGATTTACCATTACCTGAACAACCCGGAACTGGAGCGGGCACTGGCCAACCAAGCCGAGCATTGGTACACGCTTCACCAAGCCGTGCTGGCGGACACCTTTGCCGAGCGCAACCCGCTGCTGTTTTACAACGACCATGCAGACTTCCAGCAAACGAACGCCATTGGCGGTGAAATCAACATCGGCACGGGCGGGGTGACGGAGGCGCTGAAAAACCGGGTGGTGCTGCCCATTGCCATGTCCAACGAGCAGACCAAGCACGTGCTGGGCCACGAGCTGGTACACGCCTTCCAGTACAACATGGTGCTCAACGGCGACAGCACTTCCATGCGCAACCTCGGCAACCTCCCACTCTGGATGGTGGAGGGCCTCGCCGAGTACCTCTCCATTGGTCGCACGGACGCCAACACCGCCCTCTGGATGCGGGATGCCGTGCTCAACGACCGAGTGCCCACCCTGCGTGACCTCGACAGGCCCGAGTTTTTTCCGTACCGATGGGGGCAAACCTTCTGGGCATTCGTGACCGGGCTAAAAGGCGACGACATCATCCAACCGCTGTTCATGACCACGGCACGGGAGGGCTTCGATGTGGCCTGCGTGAAGGTGCTGGGCATGAAGGAAAAAGAACTCTCCAAGCTTTGGGTGAGCGCCATCAAGGACTACTACGGCCCTTATTTGGGCGACAAAAAAGAGCGCTTCGTGGGCCGCCAACTCATCGGCAAAGACCAAACACGGGAGGGCCGCTACAACATCGCCCCGGTGTTGAGTCCCAACGGCAAGTACATCGCTTTCCTCTCGGAAAAAGACATCTTCGGCATTGACCTGTACCTCGGCGATGCCGTGACGGGCAAGGTGCTGCGCAAAATCCACAGCAGCACCAGAGAAAGCCACCTTGACGACCTGAGCTTTATCGAGAACGCCGGAACTTGGTCGCCCGACAGCCGTGAAATCGTTTTCGTGGCCGTGAGCAAGGGCAACAACGTGTTGGTCATCAAGGACTTGGACGGCAAGCACAAGGAGAGTTTTGAAATACCCGGTGTGCCCGCTTTCAGCAATCCCGCTTGGTCGCCAGATGGCCGCAGCATCGTGGTGGCTGGGCTGGTGAACGGGCAGGTTGACCTCTTTCAAATCCAATTGTCCAGCAAAAAACTGACGCAACTGACCAACGACCGTTTCGCCGAGATGCAGCCTGCTTGGTCGGCGGATGGCAGCCAGTTGGTGTTTGCTACCGACCAATTGAGCTTTGAACGGGGAGCAACCAAATGGACGTTCAACCTCGCCATTCGGGACATGGCATCGGGCATCACTACCGTCAACGAGTTCTTCTACGGCGCCGACAACCTCAATCCCGTCTGGGACAACGACGGCAACATCCTCTTCCTCAGCGACCGGGACGGTTTCCGCAACCTCTACCGCTTCGAACCCGCCACGGGCAAGCTGTTCCAAATGACCGACCTGCTCACGGGCATCAGCGGCATCACGCCCTATGCCCCGGCGCTCTCGGCTTCGACGAAAGAGACCCGTGACCGCATCGTTTTTACGCATTATTTCAACGGTGGCTACCGGATTTACAGGGCAAAATCGGAGGACTTCATCAACCGGGAAGTGGCCGCTGACGCCGTGGACATGAAGCCTGCGCAGCTCATCAAGACCAACCGCATGGCCCCCGATTTTGTGAGCAGCAACTTGGCGCAACTGAACAAGCTGCCCTCGCTGCCCGATTCGTCGTTGCAGGCGGTGGCTTACAGGCCCCATTTCAAACTGGACTACATCGCAGGTGGCGGCGGTGTGGGCGTGGGCATCGGCAATACTTACGGCGGCCCGGTGTCAGGTATTGGTGGGGGCGTTGACCTTATTTTTGGCGACATCGTTGGCGACCACCAAGTTTATTCCAGCATCTTCCTGAACGGCGAGGTATTAGATGCCGGGTTCTCCGCCGCCTATCTCAACCGCAAAAACCGCTTTGGTTGGGGCGTTGGCCTATCGCATTTGCCTTACCAAAGTGGGCGCTCTGGCTACGTTGGCCTCGATACGCTGCCGATTAAGGATTCGCCCGACCTGTTGTTTGACCACTATGTTTTTGACCAAATCAGGACCTTTGAAGAAAAGCTCAGCGTCTTTGGGGAGTACCCTTTTTCCAAGACCCTGCGCATCGAGGGCAGCGGTTCATTTGCATTCTACAACAACCGCATTGACCGCAACCAACTGTACTATGATGCTTTCGGCAACCTGGTTTACCAAGACCGAGAGAAAATCAGCGAAAGGGAAGCAGGGCTAAACCTCTTTGAGGGAAAACTCGGCACGGCATCCGTGGGCCTTGTTGGTGACAATTCCTACTTTGGCATTGCCTCGCCCACCAAGGGCTACCGTTTCCGGTTGAGCGGCGAGCAGTATTTTGGCGACATCAAACTGACGAACCTCACTGCCGACGTCCGCAAATACTTCTTCGTGAAGCCTTTCACCTTTGCCGTGCGGGCCATGCACCAAGGCCGCTATGGCACCGATGCCAACGCCTTTTACAACCTTTACCTCGGCTACCCGTGGTACATGCGGGGCTACGGCTTCAGTGATTCGTATGAGATTCTGGAGAAAAACGGCCGTTCTGTGGACGACCTTTTTGGCAGCAAGATGCTGCTCGCCAACGCCGAGGTGCGTATCCCGCTCTCCGGCCCAGAACAATTGGCGCTGCTGAAGTCCAGGGTCTTGTTTACCGAGCTGTCCTTCTTCACCGATGGCGGCTACGCATGGGATGTCTTCGAAAAACCTACGGAAGGCAACCTGACCCAATTCGATTTCAAGCCACTGTTCAGTGCGGGCGTGTCGCTGCGCATCAACCTCTTCGGGGCGCTGGTGCTGGAACCCTACTATGCTTGGCCGCTGCTGAAGGATACGCATGGCAGCTTTGGGTTGAACATTGTGCCGGGATGGTGAGGATAGTGATGAGAGATGAGTGATGAGGGATGAGTGGGCTGTAGGTTGTTGGCAGCCAATAGCCAACGACCAACAGCTAACAACCAATAATGACCAATGACACCAACAACCGATGACCAACATCATTGACCACGGCGTTATCGGTTCATACCTTGCAGCATTATCAGGTTATAGTTCAAGCCGCCAAGTATTGGGCGAGGGTTATGAACCAATATTGGGCGGTATAATTCCATAAAAACATCGAACATGATGGAGCCACCAGAGTATATGCACAAACCAATGAAAACGCACTGTCTCTGAGTGCTCAAGGAATGTAAAATTGCAAGGGAGGGTTTAGAGGGTTTAGGAAGTTTAGGAGGTTTAGTATTAAACCCATCTAAACCCTCTAAACCTCCTAAACCCTCTAAACCTTTTAAATTTAATGCCATGAAAAAGCTGATTAAATTCGTCCTTGCCGCTATGTTTGTGAAAGGGGTAGTTGATCGGTTTCGCAAGCATCAAGTGGCATAAATGATTGGTTGTGGGGTGGTGTCGGAATCACGGATTTAACGGATAAAAGGATTGCGCTGAATATGCATGCTTGCATATCCGTGAAATCTCATAATCCGCTAAATCTGTGATTCTGACATTCATCAACAACCCACCTCACAGTGCCCTCACCAGCAACTGCACCGGAGGACTCGTCTTCTTGTTTTTCTTGCCATATATTTCCAAGATATTTGGGCCACTGGGCAGGTTCGTCACTTCAATCAGCAGCGTATCGAATGCATCGTGCATCACAAAATCGTCGCCCACTTTGAGCTTGACGATGAAGAAAGAACTGCCTGCCCGTTCGTCAATGCGGATGATAGCCGAACCTATCACCGAGCCTACGCTTATAAAAGTAGCACTGAACTCGCTTGGGTCTATGGGCGTTGACTCCTCCTTGTTCAGCCTAAAACCACTCAGGCCCGCAATATAGCGGTCGCCATTGGCCACCAGCAGCACATAGTTTGAGAGTGGAAGCAGCTCATTCTTGATAAAATCTGCTTTCCTTTTTTGCATCAAATTGGTCGTCGTCGTGTTCTTTTCGTTTTCAGGCACCACAGCGTCTTTCAACAAATTCAATGCAGCCGCCAAAGCCAGCATGGTTACTGGCGGGGCAGTAAATACATCGGCATGGTTGGTCATGCCTTCAAGGACACTTTCGCCATCAGCAATGACGGTTGAAACTGGTGATTTTTCAGTAGGCAAAATGATGAAAAGTTTTTTTCTGCGAGCCATAAATGTTAGATTTTATTGTTAAAAAAATGGTTTACGGTTTGTGAATGCCTCAAATAAATGCTCCATTAGGCTCCAAGTCACGGCAAGCCATTGCCAAGTCATGGCAAGCCCTTTCCAAGTCACGGCAGGCCATTGCCAAGTCATGGCAAGCCCCTTCCAAGTCATGGCAAGCCCTTTCCAAGTCACGGCAGGCCATTGCCAAGTCATGGCAGGCCATTGCCAAGTCACGGCAAGCCCCTTCCAAGTCACGGCAAGCCCTTTCCAAGTCACGGCAGGCCATTGCCAAGTCACGGCAGGCCATTGCCAAGTCATGGCAAGCCCCTGCCAAGTCATGGCAGGCTTGTTTGCTAAAAAGCTTGCGTGGTAGCCCTACTTGTCATTGGTGTTCATCGCCATCCGGTTGATGGCGATGGTTTTCTCGAAGATGTTCTTGATGCTGTATTTATACAGCTCATTGTTAGACTAAATATTTTGTGACGTCAATCATTGAGCCTTTTTCTATTTCAGGCTGAGCAATTAGATATTTATTTTCACGATAGTGAATAACCACATGCCAGTACATTCGGTCTTCATTTTCAGTAGTCCAAAAGTTCTTGATTAGAGGTTCAAAATATTTGTATGGAATTAACAGTAAATTGTCTGGAGAGCCGCATCCATAGGCAATATAAGCATTGTCTAATGTTCTTAAAAATTCATTTTGATGTGGATGGAAAGCAAACCAAAATTTTTCATATTGACCTTGTTTGTGTGGTTTTGAAATTGAACAAATAAGTCCAGTCCTTTTATCTTTGTCAGTATATGAAATCCTCGTTTGTTTTATAAAGTTGATTTTTATTTTTTCTTGAATTCTTAATAAACATTCTTCGTGAAAATTTACTGGAATTGCCTTATCTTCTGGTGATTTTCTCTTTTTCTTATCTGTACGAATTTCTTCTATTTCTTCAATAACGTCATCACCTTCTTCTTCAAGTTGAAGGTCTTTTGATGTCAAAAAGATAAGCTCAATTAATTTGTCAATGCGAGTGTATTCTCTCGGTTTTAACAGTTCATTGATTTGTTGGATAGTTTTTGTGTCGTTTAGTGTTTCTTTTAAACTTAAGAGCTTAAGTAAAGAATCGGTGCTTAGCAATCGGATGTCCCAAGCATGCTGCGAGCCACGAATTTGAGCTTCAAGGTCACCAGTGTCTTGTCTGCCAACTACTATCAATATAGATGATTGAACTTTGTCAATTCTTGCTTGGTCAATTAGTTTTTTTCTGTAATCTGCAATTGTGTCAAGATTTATTCTGTAGGCATCTGTTGTCTTAACTTCTACAACTAAGCTGTGATTTTCACTTGATGTCCATATGCCATCAAACCCAACATCATTTTGTTTGCCTCTATAAAGCCCATTTTGAACTGCAAAACCAAGCCGAGTTCCAATTTGATTTATTATATCTTGAAGTGCAAAGCCACCATCATCAAATTTATCTGTCAAGCAGTTATCTGCAAATTGTTTTAAAAGTGTTGAAGGTACTTGGTCTAAAAGTTCTCTAAATTCAATTGATGTGACATTATTATCCTTGAGCTTTCCATCACCAGCAAATGCAAGAATTTGAGAAAGTGATTTTGAACTGAAAGTCCCCTTGCTTTTTGTCCAAATTTCAGATATACTATTCATTTCTTATTGTATTTATCGTCTTGTATTTGAAGTATAATTTACGCCTTCGCTTGCAACGCAGCCAAACACCACGCCACAAGCCCATCCGGCCATCACCACCAACAACATCACTCTTATCACTTCAGGAGAAAAACAACAGGTAAGCAAAGTTCCATGTCATTTCTCAGGGTCATTCAATCACAGGTCGTCGGAGCCAACTATTTGGCCATTTGGTAAGCGCAATATAGCAGCACCGACAAAAGTTCCACAAGTGCCATTTATGGAATGAAATGGTTTTTGAGGGAACGGTAGCAATTGTTTAGGGAACGGTCGAAAATGGGCATTTGGGTGTTGATTGTTAGCCGTTGGTTTTTGGAGTAGGTTATGGGTTATTTGTCCGAATATGGGTCTCCAGCCTCATTTTCAAAATCGGATAGTCCTTCCCTTCGCTGTCTTTATCGGTTCTGTCGTATGGCACAAACCCCATTTTGGTATAAAAATCAACAGCATGTTGATTTTGCTCGTTTACGTCCACTTTGTCGGCTTTCAATTCATTGATTGCAAAATTGATTAACCTCCTACCAAGCCCTTGACCAATATGTTCGGGCGACAAGAATAGCATTTCAATTTTATGGTCTGCGATGCCGATGAAGCCAATCACCCCATCATCTTCCGTCAAACAAAATACTTGGAAGGCATTGAAGTCAATGTCAATCACAATATTTTTAAAATAGTCAATGTCAGATGGTGCTAAAAAATGGTGGGTGGCACGAACGGATTTTTCCCAGACTGCAATCAGTTGTTCTTTAAATCCATCGTGGTAGGGTTGTATTTCGATTTTCATATCATCTTGTTTTAATGGATGAATGTCATTAATCCCTTCCTGAAATACTTGCACCTCTTGAGTATAAAACACGTAAAAATAGAAGGCTTTTCCAAGAACGAACAAGCGAGGGCATGACTACCGCCATGCCCTCGCCCTTATACCTTCATACCTCAAACCTCCATACCTTACTGCCCTGACCATATCGGCAAACGTCCAGGCGTATAAGGCGCCTTCGCCGCTTCCAGTTTCTTGTCGAGTGCAGGCAAATCTACTTCCACGAGCTGTTTCAGCTTCGCCAATTCCGCTTTAAACAGCTTGCCAGCGATGGCCATTTGCTCCTTCTGCGTCGTGGTAGGGGCGGAGGACGAACTCCAGATGTCGTAGCTCATGCCGTAGATGCGCTCGATAAGCGACGGGGCATGGGGCTTGTCAATTTTGGAGGCCACGCCGTCGCCGTAGAAGGCCTTGTTCATGTCCTTGATTTTCTCCTCCAACGCCTTCACGTCGTTCAGCAGATTGGTAGCTGGCTGGTTGAGGGTGTAGGTCGCTTGGCGCATATATTTGACGGTGTTGTTCACCTCACCGAGCAGGGAGGTAGCGCCGCCCCAAGCACGTTCGAGTTCGGCAGCCTGCGACACATAGGCATCGAGCGCCTGTTTGTCGTTGGCGGGCAAGGTGCTGCCGCCGAGGGTGTTCAGCTTAAACTTTTGCGGGGCGACCAACTCCGTGGCCTTACCGTTGATGACCTTCGTGAGGCCCACCGTGTAGTCGCCGGGCAGCGCCATGCGGCCACCGTCGGGGCTTTCCCACGGCATCCGTTCGCCGCTGCTGAGGCTTACCGGCGAGGGCGAGGGCAGGCGACCATCCCAGACTTGGCGGTTCACGCCTTTTTTCCAGCCAGACTTGATTTGACGAACGATTTGCCCGCTGCTGTTTCGGATGGTGAAAAGCAGGTACGGCGCTTCCTCGTTCTGTTCGGCTTGCAGTTCCTCGTAGGTCGGGTAGCGGATTTCCTGCTTGTCCTTGATTTGCTTTTTCTCCCAATCCTGCCGCTTCTGTTTGAGGGTTTTCGCCTCGTCTTTTACGAAGTAGGTAAACACAGCACCCATCGGTGGATTGGCAGCGGTAAACAGCGATGCGCCTTGGAAACCCTTGCCCGTCTGGTAGCCGAGCGGGGTGGAGACGTTGAACACGAGCGCATCTTTTATTGGCAAAACGGCGGCTTCCTTAGTGGGCAGGTCAGCTAGGTGGCGGAGCGGCGAATAATCGTCAAGCACATAAAAGCCCCGCCCGAAAGTGCCGAGCACGAGGTCGTTTTCCCGGCGCTGGATGGCAATGTCCCGCACGGCAATCGTCGGTAGGCCGCTGGCCAATTTCTTCCAAAACTTGCCGCCGTCGTTGCTGAAATGGCAGGTGAACTCCGTGCCGACGAAAAGCAGGTTGCGGTCCACATGGTCTTCGGCGAGGGAGTAAGCACTGCCCCGCTCTGGCATGTTTGCGCTGATGCTCACCCAAGTGCGGCCCTTGTCGGTACTCTTGAAAACGTATGGCTTGAAGTCGCCCCGCTTGTGGTTGTTGAAGGCGGCGTAAACCACGTTCTCATCGTGTTGCGAAGCAAGCAAAGCGTTCACATAAGTCAGCTCAGGCACACCGGGGAAGTTGGCGATTTTCGTCCAGGTCTTGCCGCCGTCCTCGGTGATTTGCACGAGGCCGTCGTCGGTGCCGACGTAGAGCAGGTTGGCATTCTTCGGGCTTTCCGAGAAGGCGACAATATTGCCGTACTCGCTCGTGCTGCCGTTCTTGGCGATGGCGTCCATGCTCTGCACACGGCCCATCACGGGCAGCGTGTTGCGGTCAATCTGACGGGTCAAATCGGGGCTGATGGCCGTCCAAGTATCGCCCCGGTCTTCGGTTTTATAGACCCGGTTGGCACAAAAATAAAGGCGAGTTCCTTTGTGGCGGCTCACCGCCAACGGGCTGTCCCAGTTCCAGCGGAGGCCGTTTTCGCCTTCGAGTGGTTTGGGCTGAATGGTCGTCATTTCGCCCGATTTGCGGTCGTAGCGAGTGAGTGCGCCGTGCTGCGCCTGGGCATAGATGATGTCCGGGTTGTCGGGGTCAATCTGCGTCTCGAAGCCGTCGCCGAGGCTGGTCACGTACCAGTCGGCATTGGTGATGCCGTGGCCGTTGCGGGTGCGGCTGGGGCCACCGAGCGAGAAGTTGTCCTGTGTGCCGCCGTGGATGTGGTAGAACGGCAGCGTGTTGTCCACCTCCACTTTGTAGAATTGCGTGACGGGCAGGTTGCCGTGGTATTTCCAGTTTTTGCCCGCATCAAAAGTCTCGTAAACGCCACCGTCGCAGCCGGAGAGCATGTAGTTCGGGTCTTTCGGGTCAATCCAGATGACGTGGTTGTCCACATGCTTGAAGTCCTCGCCGAGGTTTGTCCAAGACTTGCCGCCGTCCCGGCTTATTTTATTGAAAACATCCATCGAAACGACCGTGTTCGGCTCGGTCGGATGGGCGAAGAGTTCCACGTAGTAGTTGCCGCTGGTCACGTGGCCGCTCTGCTTCTCCCAGGATGCGCCCCGGTCGGTGCTTTTGAAAAAACCGCCCTTGCCCTCCTGCGCTTCGACCATGGCGAAGATGATTTCCGGGTCGGATGAAAACGTGAGGCCGATGCGCCCGATGTCACCGCCGGGCAGGCCGCCCGCTGCTTTTGCCCAGGTTTTTCCACCATCAACGGATTTGTAAATCGTGCTGCCAGCCCCGCCACCCACGTAGGTGAACACATGCCTGCGGCGCTGGTGCGCTGCCGCAAACAGCACATCTGGGTTGCGGGGGTCCATGATGAGGTCGGTGGCGCCCGTGTGCTCGTCAATCAGCGGCTTGCCGTCGGCACCGTTCAGTACCATCGCCCAAGTCTTGCCGCCGTCGGTGGTTTTATACACGCCCCGCTCGCCGCCCTCCTTCCAGAGCGGGCCTTGCGCAGCAACGAAAACCACGTCCGAGTTGCGGGGGTCAACGATGATTTTGGCGATGTGCTCCGAGTTTTTCAGGCCCATGTTCGCCCAGCTTTTGCCACCGTCGTTGGAGCGATAGACGCCGTCGCCGTAGGCCACCGAGCGCTGGTTGTTGTTCTCGCCCGTGCCCACCCAAACCGTGCTGGGGTTGCTGGGGTCGAGCACCACGCAGCCGATGGAGTAGCTGCCCTCGCCATCGAAGATGGGTTCGTAGGTGGTGCCCGCATTGGTCGTTTTCCAGACGCCGCCGCTGGCCGAGGCCACGTAATACACGGCCCGGTTCTGTGGATGCACGGCAAAATCGCTGATGCGCCCACTCGTGACCGCCGGACCTACACTGCGCCACGAAAGGCCGAGGCCAAGCGTGTCGAGGTAGTGCTTCGGCTCCTCTTTTTTGGGTTCGTCTTTTTTGTTTTTCTGTGAAAAGGCTTGAGTGGAAAGCAGCAGCAGGGCTGCCAATAACATGTGAGTTAGTTTGTTCATTGTCGCTTGATTTGATTAGAACGGAAAGGTAGGGAGATTTACGATTTTGGATTTACGATTTACGAAAGGGGCTGCGTAAATCGTTACTCCTGCACCGTCCCCATAAACACGTTCACCTTCCCATTGAACGGATTCCCCGACGAGCGGCGGAACGTCACCACCTGCCCCACGTGCCAAAGCGCATCGGCGATGGGGCCGTTCAGCAAGTGCCAGACCGGGAACTCCCGCTTGTTGTCGCCATTTTGAAAGATGATGGTCATGTCATCCAATTTGCCGCCGGACTGCTGCAGCAGCTTGCTGGCGGTTTGCAGGTTTTCCAGTACCATGCGGCGTTTTACCTCGAAGGCCAATGGCGAAGTCTCCTCGCCCGACCGGACATTGGGTAGGCTTTTGATGCCGTTCAAAATCAGGTTGGACAGTCCGAGGATATGGTCAATCGTCTCTTCACTGCTGCGGGCCTCCGGCGTGGGGCGGAAGGCGAGGTCCTCTGGCCGCAGCCCTTCGGTGGCCCAGTAGAACCGAAAGCCAAGCCCATCAATCGTGCGGGCGACGACGTTCTCAGGTGTGAATGATTCGGGGTAGGCAGGTATTTCCCGATAGGGCAAATCAGTGGACATGGCTGGCATCGTTTCGGTTTGTGAAGAGGACGGGATTTGAAGCGAAAGCGTCAGTAGTACAGGGAGTATTTTTTTCAGCATGTTGGATTGTTTTGGCAAAAATAAGCAAACAGCCAGGCGGATGAGGTGATGGTCTCAAAAATCGTGAAGGAGTGATGGGAGGTTTGTCCGTCACCAATATACCATCAGTACAGCATCACCCTCGCCTCCTTTGCCCCCAACGATTCGAGATACTCCTTCACCGCCAGCGCCTCATCGCCACCCTGTATGGCGTGGTGCAGCAGCGTGTAACCGTGCGGCCCCTTGGCGTGGAGGGTGCTGGGGAACGCCTCCAGCATCGGCTTCACGATTTCTATTTTGCCAAACAGGCAGGCTGTGAAAATATTCGCTTGAGCTCCTTTTTCGAGGAGGAAAAGCACCAGTTCCTTGTAGCCGACGTGGCTGGCAGCGCCAAGGCAGGTCTCGAAATCGCCAAACTTCCAGTCGTGGGCAGCATTGAGGAGGTTGGGCGTCTCGGCGAGCAGGTTTTTCACCTTGTCCATGTCACGGTGACCAGCGCCGACGAAGGAGGCCACGAGTTCTTTGTCCAATTGCGGGTCGGTTGAAGATGGAAAAACGTTTGCAAAAGCGGGCAACCCTGTGGCCACCAGCCCGGTCACTCCCATTTGTTGGATAAAAGTCTTGCGGTTCATGCACTCGTTTTTTAATAGCCCTGTTCATTTAAGGCTACAAGCGGCAAGGACATACAAGACCATCAACGGACGCATGGATTTCGCAATTATTTAACCCCATCTTCATTCGGGTAAGAATGTGCTCGGCTACCTTCGCCGCATTGCTTTATTTTCAAAACGAAAAACAATGAAATACTCCCTCACTATCCTGTTCGTCTGCTTCGGAATCTTGCTGGTCGCCCAAGCCCCGCACCCCCACACCCACGACCGCAGCATCCACTTCCCCGATGTGGCTGGTTATCGTTCGCTCGTCTGCGATTTCCACCAGCACACGGTCTTCAGCGACGGCAGCGTCTGGCCAAACATCCGGGTGCAGGAGGCCCTGCGCGACAGCGTGGACGCCATCTCCCTCACCGAACACTTGGAGTACCAGCCACACAAGGAGGATATACCCCACCCCGACCGCAACCGCTCCTATGTTGTAGCACAACAGGCTGCCAAGGCGTTTAACCTCATCGTCATCAACGGCTCTGAAATCACGCGGGACATGCCACCCGGCCACAACAACGCCATCTTCATCACCGATGCCAACAAACTGCTCGTGGACGACCCGTTGGACGCCTTCAAGGAGGCACAGCGACAGGGCGCTTTCGTGTTTTGGAACCACCCCAACTGGATAGCACAAACGAAAGACGGCCTTGCGAAGCTGACCGATATGCACCGCCAACTCATCGCCAATAACCAACTTCACGGCATCGAGGTGGTAAACGAAACGACCTACTCCGAAGAGGCACTCCAAATCGCCCTCGACCAGAACCTCGCCATCATGGGCACCTCCGACGTGCACGGCCTCGTGGATTGGGACTACAAAATCGCCGAAGGCGGCCACCGTCCGGTCACGCTCGTATTCGCCAAAGAGCGCACTGCCGAAGCCATCAAGGAGGCGCTCTTTGACCGCCGCACCGCCGTCTGGTTCAACAACACGCTCATCGCGCGGGAACGGGAGATGACGCCACTGCTGCAAGCAAGCATCAGCGTGGAAAAAGCCAGCTACATTGGCCCATCCAGCGTGTGCGAGGTGCTGCTCCGCAACGGCAGCGACGCAGAGTTTGTGCTATTCAACACTGGCGAGTTCACGCTGCACGAGCATGCTGATATTGTGGTACTGAACCCCAATGGTACGACGAAAATACAGGTAAAAACAAAGGAGCAGTTGCCCGTTTTCAACCTCAGTTTTGATGTGCTGAACTGCGTGACGGCACCGGGGAAGCACCCGCAGTTGCAGTTGAGCGTGAAGGGTATCTAGGAGGTGTGTGTGGAGGAAACTATAAGTTGCCTCCCAACTATCTGCAAAAAAACAATGCTCATTCGTGCTCCTCCTTTTTTATTGGAAATAGCTCATTGTTTTTGAAAGCGTTTGCACAGCTATAAAGCTATGATGTTTCAATTATCCTGCAAAATCGAGCCGTTTACACGGCTTGTTAATGTGTAGAATAAAACCAATCAAACATACTTGGGGTTGGATTATTCGTCACAGCTGAAGTTGCCCCTGACTAGCAAACAAGATTCTTCGTTTATTTGCACCATTTAAACCTATCCATCATGAAAATGCGCCTTGTCCTTTTCTTACCCCTATGCATTGCCTTCGTTACCAGCTTCCAGGCCGTTGCACAGGACATGGTCGGCAAGACCCTGCCCGACGTCGAGGTATTCACCTTGGTGGACAGTCAGGCCGTCAAGGCCAATACGCTGCATACACCCGGCAAGCCCACGATGGTCATTGTCTGGAATTCGATGATGAAGCCCGCCAAGGCGGAACTGGACTCCCTGCACAAGGTCTATCCCCTCTGGCAGGAAAAATACGGCTTCGAGGTTATCGCCATCGCCTCTGAGTACCCCAAGTTCAAGAACACTAACTTGAAGAAATTCTTGCCCAACCGCAACTATACCTACCGCATTTATTACGATGCCACCATGCGTTTTACCAGCGCAACGGCTTCCCATTCAATGCCTGCTAGTTTCTTCCTCGATAAACAAGGTATCATTCGGGCCAAAATGGTCGGCTTCGAACCCAGCGATTTGGCCAAGTATGAAGCACAGTTGATGGAATTGTCGAGATAGGGACGCCCGGTCATGCATCTCTATCAACCTGCAAACACATTCGTCCTTCCATTGCATAAATTGCCCGCCGAGCGCCATCACGCCTCATCTGTGTACGACCAATTTTTTTTCAGCACAAATGTGCTGAAATCAGAATTTATGCACTTGTGAGATTCGCATTGAAGAGTACCATCCTTATGAAATTTAAACGCTGCATAACTACTTTTGCGGCCCAACATCAATCTTCAACCAAATTATCGTGAACAACCAACTCATCGAATGCGTCCCCAACTTCTCAGAAGGCCGGGACATGGCCATTATCAAGCAAATCACCGACGAAATCGAAAGCGTGGAGGGTGTCAAACTGCTAGACGTTGACCCCGGCAAGGCCACCAACCGCACGGTCGTCACCTTCGTGGGAGCACCGGAGCCAGTAGTCCAGGCTGCCTATTTGGCCATCAAAAAAGCGGCGGAGGTCATTGACATGAGCAAGCACAAGGGCGAACACCCCCGCATGGGCGCTACCGACGTCTGCCCGCTCATTCCCATCGCCAACATCACAATGGAGGAAACGGCGCAGTGGGCGCACAAACTCGCCGAAAAAGCAGGCAGCGACCTCGGCATCCCATTTTATATGTACGAAGCTGCTGCCACATCGCCGGAGCGGCGCAACCTCGCTACCATCCGGGCTGGCGAGTACGAGGCACTGCCGGAGAAGCTGAAAAAACCGGAGTGGAAACCCGACTACGGGCCTGCCGCCTTCAATCCTCGTGCTGGCGCAACGGTCATCGGGGCACGGGATTTCCTTGTAGCCTACAACGTGAACCTTAACACCACCTCCGAACGCCGGGCCAACAGCGTAGCCTTCGACGTGCGTGAACAAGGGCGGGTGCTGCGCAAGGGCGACCCGATAGAGGGGGAGATAGTGAAAGACGAAAACGGCGAACCAGTTCGTGTACCCGGTGCCTGCAAGGCGGTGAAGGGCATCGGTTGGTACATCCCGGAATATGGCGTGGCACAGGTGAGCATGAACCTGACGAACATCGAAGTGACGCCGCTGCATGTGGCCTTCGAGGAGTGCTGCAAGAGCGCCGATCACCGTGGGATGCGGGTCACTGGCTCGGAACTCGTTGGCCTCGTGCCGCTGAAAGTGATGACCGAGGCTGGTCGCTATTTTTTGCAAAAACAAAAATGGAGCGCCGGGGTGTCGGAAGAGGAGTTGATACACATCGCCGTGAAGTCGCTTGGGCTGGACGAACTGGCACCGTTTGACCCCAAGAAAAAAATCATCGAATACCAACTGGCGGACGAGAAATCGGCCCCGCTCGCCCACATGAACCTGCGGGCCTTCGCCAACGAGACGGCCAAGGACAGCCCTGCCCCTGGAGGCGGCTCCATCTCGGCCTACGTGGGTGCGCTCGGCGCTGCGCTTGGTACGATGGTCGCCAACCTCAGTGCTGGCAAGCGTGGCTGGGACGACCGCTTGGAGGAGTTCTCTGCTTGGGCAGAAAAAGGCCAGGCGCTCAAGGACAGCCTGCTTCGCCTCGTGGACGAGGACACCGCTGCCTTCAACCAAATCATGGCCGCCTTCCGTTTGCCGAAGGAAACTGCTGAGGACAAATTGGCTCGCAAACATGCCATCCAAGCCGCCACCCGCTACGCCATCGAAACGCCGCTGCGGACGATGGAGGCTGCTTTTGCTACCTTCGAACTGGCCGAGGCAATGGCCAAAGATGGCAACCCCAACTCGGTGAGCGATGCAGGTGTGGGTGCGCTCTGCGCCCGTGCAGCCGTGCATGGCGCTTGGATGAACGTGAAAATCAACGCTGGCAGCCTCGCCGACAAGGAACTGGCAGCCGACTTCCTGAAAAGAGCCGAAACCATCAGGAAGCAAGCGGATGAAATGGAGCAACGAATCGTGAAACTGGTGGAGGAGAAGATGTAGCAATTTCGTTCAAACGCATCAAACAATGATATACATATTGCTTATCCTCGGCTTCGTGCTGCTCATCAAAGGGGCTGACTGGCTGGTGGACGGCGCTGTATCCGTGGCTAGTCGTTTTGGCGTCTCAGACTTGGTCATCGGATTGACCATCGTGAGCATGGGCACCTCCATGCCAGAGCTAATCGTGAGCATCATCGCCAGCAACAACGGCAGCTCAGAGTTAGCCATTGGCAACGTGCTGGGCAGCAACATTGCCAATGTGCTGCTCATCCTAGGCGTCACAGCCATTGTGCGCAACCTGCCCGTGCACCGGAACACCATCTTGTCGGAGGTGCCTTTTTCACTGGCAGCGGCGCTATTGGTCGGCTTCTTGGCCAATGCTGGAATTGGTGATGAAAACCCAAGCAAGTTGCTCAGCATCAGCCGTTTGGACGGTATAATCATCCTGTTTTTCTTCTTTCTCTTCATGGCCTATGTGTTGGTAGTAGCCAAAGAGGGTAAAAAGCAAAAATTAGAAAGCGATGCACCAACAGCGCCAATTTGGAAGAGCATTTTGCTGATAGTAGTGGGCATCCTTGGTTTGTTCCTCGGTGGAAAATGGGTAGTAGATGGTGCCGTGTACCTTGCCAAGCTCTTCGGCATGAGCGAGACGCTTATCGGCCTGACGGTCGTGGCGCTCGGCACTTCGTTGCCCGAACTCGTGACGTCCATCATGGCCGCCCTGAAAAAGAACACCGACATCGCTGTGGGCAATGCCGTTGGTTCCAACATCTTCAACTTGCTCTGGATATTGGGGGTCAGCGCTGTTATCAGGCCCCTGCCATTCGACGTAGCCTCCAATGTGGACATCATGGTGGTCATTGGCTCTAGTTGCATGATTTTGTTGGCACTCATCATTGGCAGAAGAATGACGATTAAGCGAATAGAGGGTGTCGTCTTTGTGATGTCGTACATAGCGTATCTTGTCTTCGTTATAATGAGGGGATGATTTAAGTCAATACCGCCGCACTACGCTCCCAAAAAATACTACCTTGCTTGTTCTGAAAAAACATGAAACGCTTCCTTCCATATTCTGCTGCTTGGCTTTTGGTGCTCTGTCTCATGGCAGTCAATGCAGCACCATTGGTTTTCCCAATAGAAAACGAGGAGCGGGTCTGTGTAAAAATTGCACCCCACAACGACAGTTGCCCTGCCGACGGCAAGGAGGAAAAAACTGAATCTTTGAAGTTTGCCCGGCACATTGTTGTCATCCCCCAGTTAAAGTCCAAAAAGCTATCTCTGCGCTTTTTGGAGCAACCTCGAAGAACCGTTCGTGACATCTATTGGCCCATTATCTTGCCACCCCCGAAGGTTAGTGTCTGAGCACGATTCCCATCATTTAATTTCATTTTTTCATTGGCTGTGCTGCACTCGCAGGGCTTAAAAGGCCGCATGCGATGTCCAGCTTCTGTTGTGCTTTCGAGCAGTAGCAGGCAAGCCGTTAGGCGGGCAGTCCATTTTTGGTCACAGCCCGCTGCAAAACAATTAATCATGGACTTTTTCAGAGATATTTATCCGCTGGTAGCAGTCGGAATCATTGTTCTATTGATTTTGATAGCCATTTTTAAAAAGAAAAAATAGGCTTCAGAAATAGCAAGCGGCGGGTGTCATATTCTGACACCCGCCGTGCTGTTGCGACATAACGCCTTTCAGACAATCCCTAAAAGTTATTGACTAAAATCATCCCTTTTCCTGCACCAAATCAACCTGTCCAGCACATTCATTGGCTAATTTCGACCGATAATTTATCCAATGAAACCCAGCCCTAATTTTTGGAGAGATAACCCAGCATCGCTTTTCCAGCTGCTCGACACATCGCATGTGGGTCTCACCAATGCCGAAGCCAATCGTCGGCTGCGACTATTCCAAACTGGCAAATTGCATCGGCCTACATGGGTTGAAACCATGCTGCTTTTCCTGGCTCAGTTCAAAAACCCGCTCGTACTTATTCTCGTGTTTGCGGTAGCACTGTCCACGGCGCTGGGCGAGACGACCAATGCCCTTATCATTTTATCCATTTTACTGCTCACGGGTACGTTGGGCTTTTGGCAAGAATACAAAGCCGACCGAGCGGTGAAAAAGCTACGGGCACTCGTGCATACGATGACCACCGTGAAACGGAACGGCGTTTGGGAAAAGGTACACCTTGAAACCATCGTGCCGGGCGATGTAGTCAAGTTGACAGCGTGTGACCTCGTGCCGGGCGACTGCCTCCTCATCAGCGCCAAAGACCTCCACGTGAGTGAAGCTGCGCTGACTGGCGAGAGTTTCCCAGTCGAAAAGCACGCTGGTGACTGCCCGGCCGATGCGCCCATCAGCCGCCGCCCAAATGCCGTTTTTCAAGGCTCCAATGTGGTGAATGGCGAAGCCGAGGCACTGGTTGTACACACGGGCAGCGACACCGAATTTGGAGAAATCGCCCAAAGCCTCGAAAAAGCGGAAGACGAAACCGCTTTCGAGCAAGGCATCAACCGCTTTGGTTACCTCCTGATGCGAATCACATTCTTGCTGGCAGCGGGCATTCTCGTACTCAACCTCTTTTCCCATAAACCATTGGTTGCCAGCATCTTGTTCGCCTTGGCACTGGCAGTCGGCTTGGCCCCGGAACTGCTGCCAGCTATCATGGTCACCACACTCTCGGCAGGTGCGTCGCGCATGGCCAAGCAGAAAGTGATTGTGAAAAAACTCGCCGCCATCCAAAACCTCGGTGCCGTCAACATTCTCTGTTCCGACAAAACCGGAACGCTCACAACGGGCGAGGTGCAAGTTCACTCCACGGTCGGGCTGAGTGGGCAGCACTCCGACAAGGTGCGGCTCTTCGCTTGGCTCAATGCCTTTTTTGAAACCGGTTTCTCCAATCCACTTGACGAAGCCTTGCGGCGTGACGCCGAACCCAAGTTGGGCGCTGAGGGCTACACCAAATTCGACGAAGTGCCCTACGACTTCATCCGCAAGCGCCTCTCCATCGTGGTGGAAAAGGATGGCCAGCACCTGATGCTCACCAAAGGCGCCCTGCAAAACGTGCTCGAAGTATGTACCATGTCGGAAGCGGAAGACGGCAGCCTACACCCACTCGACGAGGTTCGACCCGCTATTTTGGAGCTGTTCAAAAAACAATCGGCGGAGGGCTTCCGCACCATCGGCGTGGCGTGGAAGGACGTGACTGGCGACCCCGTCATCAACAAGGACGACGAAGTGGGCATGACTTTCCTCGGCTTTATTTTCCTTTTTGACCCACCCAAGCCGGGCATCGTGCAAGCGGTGCAAAGTCTTGAGAAGCTGGGAGTTACCCTCAAAATCATCACAGGCGACAACCGCCTCGCTGCTCGCCACGTTGCCGACATGCTGGGACTGGAGCACCACACCGTGCTCACGGGCGACCGCCTGCGCCACATCACCGACGAAGGGCTCCCCGCAAAGGCGATGAAAACGGACATTTTCGCCGAAATCGAGCCGCACCAAAAGGAGCGCCTCATCCGAGCGCTGCGCTTGGGAGGCAATGTGGTGGGCTATCTCGGTGACGGCATCAACGACGCTAGTGCCCTGAAGGCTGCCGATGCAGGTGTATCGGTGGACAGTGCGGTGGACGTGGCAAAGGAAGCATCCGACATGATTTTGCTCGAAAAAGACCTGAACGTGCTGCGAGCAGGCATCCTCGAAGGGCGCAAAACTTACCTGAACACGCTCAAGTACATTTTCATCACGACCAGCGCCAACTTCGGCAACATGTTCAGTTTGGCAGGTGTGTCGCTATTTCTCCCATTTTTGCCACTGCTGCCGCAACAGATTCTGCTGCTCAATTTCCTCTCCGACATCCCTGCCCTCGGCATCGCCGCCGACCGGGTGGACGAGGAACACCTCGCAAAACCCAAGCGCTGGAACGTGCAGCTCATCCGCCGATTCATGACGGTGTTCGGCCTTCAAAGCTCGATTTTTGACTACCTTACTTTTGGGTTGCTGTTGCTAGTGTTCAAGGTGGACGAAGCACATTTCCAAACGGGATGGTTCGTCGAATCGTGCCTGACGGAACTGTTCATCCTGCTCATCGTCCGCACGACCCGGCCAGCTTGGCGCAGCCGCCCCAGCCGATTTTTGGTTTGGGCGAGCCTATTCGTGGCAGCGGCTGTGCTTGCGATTCCATATTTGCCCTTCGGGAAAATTATTGGTTTCGACCCGCTTCCCCCGGCCTTGTTACTGGGGATGGTCGGCATTGCAGTGCTGTACGCAGTGATGGCAGAAGTCACGAAGGGTCGTTTTTTCAAAAAAGCTCATTTGTAAGTAGGTCATTGAAATTAGTCTAGATTTGGGATTAGATGCAACCAGTTGAAATTCAAGCAGTTGTCCAATCGTAATTCGTAAATCTAAAATCGTAAATCTACTTAAAACATGAACTGGCACCTACTCCCCACCGCTGAAGCCCTCCAACTCACGGGCAGCCAACCGCAGGGCATTACCACCTCCGAGGTGCAGGAGCGGCAGGCAAAGTATGGCCCAAACGCATTGCAGGAAAAAAAGCAGAAACCCGCTTGGTTGATGTTCATCGGACAGTTCAAGGACCTGATGATTCTGATATTGGCAGCGGCGGCAATCGTGTCGGGATTGGTCGGAGACGTGCAGGACACCGTGGTCATCCTCATCATCGTGGCACTGAACGCCGTGGTCGGCTTCGTGCAGGAATACCGGGCAGAGAGGGCGATGGAGGCCCTGAAGAAAATGTCGGCCCCCTCGGCCAATGTGCTCCGCAACGGTTCTATCCAGCAAATCCCCACTGCCGAGATTGTGCCCGGCGACATCGTGGCGCTCGATGCGGGAACCATGACACCCGCTGACCTGCGCTTGCTGGAAGCCCATTCCCTCAAAATCGAAGAAGCCTCGCTCACGGGCGAATCGCAGGCAGTGGATAAGCAAATTGCCGAACTCCACGACGAGCAAATGCCCCTCGGCGACCGCACGAACATGGCCTACAAGGGTACGCTCGTTGCATACGGACGGGGCATGGGCGTGGTAGTGGCCACGGGCATGGACACAGAAATCGGGCGAATTGCACAGTTGCTGCAAGAGGACGAAACCATGACGCCATTGCAAAAGCGACTCGCCGATTTTGGCAAAAAACTCTCCCTCGGCGTGTTGGGAATTTGCGTGGTGCTGTTCGCTGTGGGCTTGCTGCGTGGCGAAGAACCCATGCAAATGCTGCTCACCGCCATTTCGGTCGCCGTCGCTGCCATTCCAGAAGCACTGCCTGCCGTCGTCACGATTGCACTGGCGCTCGGTGCCCGGCGCATGGTTCGCAAAAACGCTCTCATCCGCAAGTTGCCCGCCGTGGAGACACTCGGCTCCGTCACTTTCATTTGCACGGATAAAACAGGTACGCTCACGCAAAACAAGATGACCGTTGTCGAAACTTGGACGCCAGACACGCAGCCACCCGACCTACCTTTTTCACCCAAAGAAACCTTGCTGCGCTGCATGACTCTCAACCACGACGTACGAAAAAACGAGGCTGGGGAATGGTCGGGCGAAAGCACGGAAGTTGCACTGGCCGATTTTTCAGAAAAACAACTGCCTGATTTTCAAGCAATTAAATACAAAAGAGCTGGAGAATTGCCTTTCGACTCAGTCCGAAAGCTAATGACGACGGTACACCATTTTGAAACGGGCTACCTAGTCGTCACCAAGGGTGCCATTGAGTCCATCTTGGCCGCCTGCGACGACCCTGATGAAATTGCCATGACCGCCGCAGCCGAGCGCATGGGGCATGGGGGCCTGCGGGTCATTGCCTACGGCTGCAAACTGCTCGGCGAGCTACCCGAAAAGCTCAGTTTTTCGACCCTCGAAACGGGCTTGCAGGTCGTCGGGTTGGCAGGGCTGACCGACCCTCCGAGGGAGGAAGCGGCGCAAGCCATCCGGGATTGCCGAACGGCGGGCATTGTGCCTGTGATGATCACTGGCGACCATTTGGTGACGGCAGCCGCCATCGCCCGGCAAATTGGGATTTTGGAAAAACCATCGGACAAAATGGTGAGCGGCACGGAATTGCTGGCGATGACCGAGGAGGAACTTGAGCAACAAATCGAGCAAATCAAGGTGTACGCAAGGGTGTCGCCAGAGCAGAAGTTGCAGATTGTCAAGGCGTTGCAGCACAAGGGGCACTTCGTTGCCGTGACGGGTGACGGCGTGAACGATGCCCCAGCATTGCGCCGGTCAAACATTGGCGTGGCGATGGGTATCACAGGCACCGACGTGTCGAAAGAGGCGGCGCACATGGTCTTGCTCGATGATAATTTTGCCACAATTCTAAAGGCAGTGCGGGAGG
This sequence comes from uncultured Saprospiraceae bacterium, assembly GCA_964442355.1. Classification (GTDB taxonomy): domain Bacteria; phylum Bacteroidota; class Bacteroidia; order Chitinophagales; family Saprospiraceae; genus UBA6168. The sequence goes on from CAYTZS010000002.1 coordinate 60,852, forward strand.
GTCGGCGAATTTTCGAGAACGTGCGCAAGTTCATCAAGTACATCCTGACGGGCAACAGCGGTGAAATCTGGACGATTTTTCTCGCCCCGTTGGCGGGGTTGCCCATTCCGCTGCTCCCCATCCACATCCTCTGGGTCAACCTCGTGACGGACGGCCTGCCCTCGCTTGCCCTGGCTGGGGAGCCTGCCGAAAAAGACCTGATGCAACTGCCGCCACGCCCGCCCAGTGAGAACATCTTTGCAAAAGGGCTGGGGTTCCATGTGCTTTGGGTGGGCTTGCTGATGGGCGCTGTCTGCCTTGGTGTGCAGGCTTGGGCGATGGAACAACACGACCCCAAATGGCAGACCTACGTGTTCACCGTGCTTTGCTTCAGCCAGATGGGACACGTGATGGCCATTCGCAGTGAGCGGTTTTTCTTGTTCAGACAGGGGTTGTTCAGCAACCCGGCGCTGTTGGGCTCTGTCTTGCTGACGTTTTTGCTTCACTTGGCAATACTGTACGTACCTGCCCTGCAAGCGATATTTTCAACAAAGCCATTGACAATCAATGAATTGGGGGCGTGTATTCTGGTTTCACTCGTGGTTTTTCATGCGGTGGAATTGGAAAAATTGGTGAGGGGTTGGCGGAGTTGAATCATTTCACCAAAGGCCGCTTTTTGATCATCCCGCCCTTCGTGTCCTTCACTTCCCCGAACACGATAAACGCATCTGGGTCCACTTTTTCCACTTCCTTTTTCAGCTTGGAAAGCTCCAACCGCGTGATGACAGTGAACACGATGTCCGTTGGCTTCAACTGCTCGCCCCGCTTGCCGAAGCCCCGCTTGCCGTTGTAAATGGTGACGCCCCTGCCCATTTTCTCGGTGATAGCTAGGCGAACTTCCTCGCTGTAAAGCGAAATAATCGTCACCCCGATGTATTCTTCAATGCCCTCGATGATGAAATCCACCGTTTTGGAGGCAGCCAAATACGTGAGGATGGCGTAGAGCGCTACCTCCACCGACAAAATGTAAGCGCCAAAAGAAAATATGATGATATTGAAAACGAGGATGACGTCCCCGACGGTAAGGCTAGTATTTCGGCTGATCCAAACGGCCATGACCTCCGTACCGTCAATAACCGCCCCGCCCCGAATGGCCAACCCAATGCCCATGCCAAGGAAAAAACCGCCAAAAACGGCGATGAGCAGCTTGTCTTCTGTGACTGTGGGGAACTGAACGAAATGCACCACCACGGCCAGCAACACAATGGCAGCGGCACTTTTGATGGCGAAGTTGCGGCTGATGGTTCTGATGCCCATCACCAAAAATGGCAGGTTGATGAGCACCAACAAGACCGAAAGTGAGATGCCCGTGACAACCTCTGTCAGCAGTGAAATACCCGTGACGCCACCATCAATAAACTGGTTCGGCAACAAAAAACCTCGGAGACCGAATGCCGCCGACGCAACCCCCAAGCAGATGAAAAGCACATCTTTGGCAAAGGCGGTTAGGTCTATCCGAAAATTGAACGCCTCCTTTTCCAATACCTTGCGGGGTATCCGAGTACCAGGGTGCGTTTTTTGGATGTGCTTTTTAACGACATCGTTGATGATTTGCTGAAACAGTGGCATCATAGGCGTTTGCTTTTGCGCTAAAATAACAGAAAAAATCAACCACCTCACCACTCGAACAACTAACCCTATCATTTTGCACCATTGCCGCCGAGACGAATGTCGCCCACAACAGCTTGAAACACCAGCCTTTTTGCGCCATTTGCTAGTTTTGTAAAAAATCCATCAAAAATCAGCGACACCGCTTGCTCCTGAGCATCGGTGCAAGTTGATGTTTACAAAGTGCCTTTAAAAATTGAAAACCACCCTCCACAGCATTTTTGGCAAAATCCCCTTGGCAGTGAGTCTGTTAAAAACTTGCCTGCTGATTTTGCTAGGCAGTAATCTCGCTGCCCAAGTCCTACCCATCCCCGCTGCTCCTGCCAATGGCTCCGCTTGGGAGTACATTGGGCCGCACGAGCCACCGACACCCGGGCCAGGCACAGGTTGGGGCAGTACGGGCACCGGGGCGCAGGTTCGAGTCCGTTTCTTCAACAACAAAGCGGCCAACCCCACGGAACTCTACGCTGCCACTCCCATCGGGGGGCTTTTCCGCACCCGCAACGTGCTCGATTCTGTGCCAATCTGGGAGAACATCACCGACAGTACCCGCTTGCCTGTGTTGGGTGTCCGTTCGTTTGCATTTGCACCCGGCGACCCCAACACCATCTACCTCGGCACGGGAATCCGTTACCCGCTTGACTACCGCCGCAGCTACGGCATCGGGTTGCTGAAAACCACCGACGGCGGGCGAACTTGGCAGGAAACAGGGCTGCGTTTCCAGCCGCCGGGCAGCATGGCAGAGGTTATTCACGACGTGCTCACCCACCCCACCAGCCCCGACACCATCCACGCCCTCTGTGGCAAAGACTACTACCGCTCCGACGATGCTGGCAACAGTTTTACCCTAAAAAAGACGAACCCCTACCCCTGCCCCGCAGGCTGGGAAACGGCCTTCCGCTCGCTGCTGCACAAACCGGGCAGCCCGCACGTGCTGTACCTCAGTGCCGATGCAGAGTATTTTTTCAGGTCAAAAAACAGTGGCGAGACTTGGGAGGAGGTGGCGATTGACAGCAGCTTGGGCGTTGACGAGCCGGTCATGCGCATCGACATGGCGGTTTCGGAACGCAACCCGGCACTGGTTTACCTCGGCGTTTCCGCAAGGCGGAGCGAGTTCATCCTGCGGTCGCTCGACAGCGGCGAGACGTGGCAACTCCTGCTGAAAAAAAGCCTCGGCAGCAGCTACGAGAAACATGTCATCGCCATTTCACCCAACGACGACAACGTGCTTTACGTCGGCGGGCTGCATGTCCACGAAGTGAGGCTAGACCCTTCGGGAAAGGCCACCACCAGGCAAATCACGGCCAGCAACGTCCACCTCGACCACCGGGAACTTTGCGTGGTGAGCGACGTGCAAGGCGGCGACATCATCTACTCCGCCAACGACGGCGGGCTTTACCGGGCAACATTTGACGGCAAAAAATGGCAGTGGCGAGACGTGTCGGGCCGGGGCTTCAACAACATGCAGTTTTACGGCATTGCCGTGGCCGAGGACTACTCAGTGATGCCCGGCGGCACGCAAGACCTCGGCACCATGCTCATCCGGCCCGATGGCAATTCCACCAAGCCCAACCTCGGCGGCGATGGCACGGACTGTGCCGTTGACCCGTACAACCCCGACAACCTGTTCAGCATTTCGTGGGCGCTGGGGCCGCCCGTCATTTTCAAAAGCACCGACGGCGGCAACGCTTGGAAACAGTGGCGAAAAGGCATCGTGTCCAATGGCGACAGCTACCACCACCCCATGATTTTCCATAAAAACGGCAGCTTGTACACTGGCACAACAAAGGTTCACCGACTGCCCTACGGCTCGGATGCTTGGCTGCAAATCGGCGACATTGACCTGCCAACGAAAGACCCTTGGCGGGTAACGGCGATGTCCGTCAGCAGCGACGGCAACACGATTTATGCCTTTGGCGACCAACTTTACCGCTCCGACAACCCCGATGCAGACTCGCTTGCTACTTGGATTCCGCTGGGGGCAAACATGGGCGACGCCGTCATCTACAAGCGGGGCGGCAGCGGCATTTTGGCCGTGGAGTGCGACCCCGAAGATGAGCGCCGGGTGTGGGTAAGTTTCAAGAATTTCGACAAGCCGCACAAGGTTTACTTTTCCGCCGACGGCGGCGAAACTTGGAGCAACAGGAGCCGGGGGTTACCGCCTTTTCCCATCAGCGCCTTGGCGGCGCAGGCTGGCACCGACGACGTGCTGTACGCTGGCACGGACGTGGGGGTGTACGTGAACCTCAACGCCAGCAACCCCGACTCGGAGTGGCAGCCGTTCAACGCTGGGCTACCCGTCTGCCTCGTGGCCGATTTAGAGGTAAACTATTGCGAAGGAAAACTGGTGGCGGGCACCCACGGGCGGGGCATCTGGGCAACGCCGTTCGCCGTGCCGTCGGAGTTTGAGGCCATCGAAGTGCGGCGTGATGAAACTTGGGACTTCCGGCTGCTACGCTCCGATGTGGTGGTGCATAGCGGCTCGACGCTGACATTGCGGGGCGAGGTGCGCATTGCCGAAGGCAAAAAAATCAGGGTAGAAAAGGACGCCAAACTCGTGCTGGATGGGGCGCATTTGTCCGAGCTTTGTGGCAAACCGTGGGGCAGCATCGAGACAAAGGCGGGGAACCGGGGCTTTCTCGGCCTGTTTTTTGGGAAAGAGCCGGGCCAGGTGCTGCTGCAAAATGATGCGACAGTAACTGGCAGCTCGACGAATTGAATTGCCTCAGTTTTTGCAACTTTGTGCTTGGCTCACAGACTTGGTTTGAAAAACGACACAACTTTTATTGCAAAAAAAATATTTGTAAACTGATGAAATCGAACAGCTTACTCATTTTTATCCTGCTTGCGACTTGGGCGCAGGCGCAGCACACCTACATCTCCGACAGGCGGTTTTATGCCCCTGACGAACTGATTGGCTACGACTTCAAGCCAGCAGTGAAGGAGGTTCCCAACGAACAACAAATAGAGCTTACCCCCGGCGAGTATTCGTTGGGCATCACCCACACCAACCTCTACGTGAAGGGCGAGGGACTGGAAGGTGTTTACAACATCAACAACATGCAGCCCGAAGACTACGGCTTCAAGCTGACGCTGATGAACGCCCGTGACGCTCGCTTGCAGGGGCATTTGAAAGTAATCCTGAACAAGTACGGTATGGTGGAGATGCTGATTTTCAAACGCTCGCCCAGCGACAAGGAGACCATTTTTTACCTCGCCGCCATTCCCAGCAAAGTGAAGGAGGACGAAAAAGCCTACTTCACCGACCGGGGCGAACTGGCCATTGCGCACCCCGATTCGATTTGGGGCAAAAAGTTCCGGCCGTTCCTGCGCGTACACACTGCCGACCGGGTGCAGGAGCGCCTGCGCATGAAGGACAGCACGAGCATCAGTTTTGTGGAAAAAATCACCATCGAAGAAAAGGAGGTGAAGAAGAAAAAGAAGGACAGCGCCGCTGCTCCCGTCGCCACCGACTCGTTGGCGCAAGCCGCTGACGCCCTCCCTGCCGACAGCACCGCCGCCGCAGGCCCGGAGAAAAAGGTGAAAATCATCAAGGAATATTTCGTGGTGGTGCGCTCCATCGTGCAGTTCGAGGACGGCCTTCGGGAAGACAAGACCTGGGAGCACCCCGTCAAGCGAATCTCGGAGAAGGAGGACAAGCAGGCAGGCGAGCAGGAGGAGCGCTTCCAATGGGAATTCGTGAACGACAAGAAGGACAAAATCGTGCTCTACCTCAACGGCGACCACACGGTTAGCTCGATGGTCATCAATGACAAGACTTATTTGATGCGGGGTTTTTAGGGATTTACGATGGACGATTTACGAATGACGATAGGGGGAGAAGGAGCGTTTGGATTTTAGTGGGCAATGGCCGTAGCTTTGTGTCAAAATAACAATTAAACACTCCCAGCTATCCAACTTTTTTTACCATGAAAGTAACCGAATACTTCGAGAACGCCAAGGGTCAGACGCTCGTCTCCTTTGAAGTGCTGCCACCACTGAAAGGAGGCAGCATGAAGGCCATTTTCGATACCCTGGATCCGCTGATGGAGTTCAAGCCTCCGTTCATTGACGTAACCTACCACCGGGAGGATTTCGTTTACAAAAAAATGCCGAGCGGCTACTACGAGAAAATTGCCATCCGCAAGCGCCCCGGCACGGTAGGCATCTGCGCCGCCATCATGCACCGCTACGGGGTGGACGCTGTGCCGCACCTCATCTGCGGCGGCTTCACGAAGGAGGAAACGGAAAACGCCCTCATTGACCTCAACTTCCTCAACATCAACAATGTGCTGGCCCTGCGGGGCGACGCCGCCAGTTTCGACGGACGGTTCGTGCCAGACCCCAACGGCCACGAGTTCGCCCTCGACCTCGTGAAACAGGTGGACGGCATGAACCACGGCCAGTACCTCGACGACAACATCAAGGACGGCCTGAAAACGGACTTCTGCATCGGCATCGCTGGCTACCCGGAGAAGCACTTCGAGGCACCGAACATCGCCACCGACCTCGCATTTACGAAGGCCAAGGTGGATGCTGGCGCAAAGTACATCGTCACGCAGATGTTCTTCGACAACCGCCACTACTTCAGCTACGTGGAGGAATGCCGCAAGGTTGGCATCAACGTGCCCATCGTGCCGGGCCTGAAACCGCTGACCAAATTGCACCAACTCAGCTCCATCCCCCGCCATTTCTACATTGACCTGCCCGACGACCTCGTGAACGCCCTGCAAAAAGCAGCCACCCCAAAGATGCGGCAGGAGATTGGCGTCGAGTGGCTCATTGCACAGTCCAAGGAACTGAAGGCAGCAGGTGTGCCCTGCCTGCACTACTACACGATGGGCGACGCCGACACTATCCGGCAGGTGGCGGAGACGGTGTTTTAGCGCCAAGACCTGCCAAGTTTTTGAGACTTTGAGGGCCTTTCGAAACGACTTCAGACATTTTCCTTTCCATCAAAGCTTGGTAAATCAAAAAAGCAGATTTACTTTTGCTGAGCCTTTAGTATATTCTCTTTCCCTTTCCAAAGGCTCAGCTGGAAAAAATCTCATTCGCCAAACAAGTTTAGAACACTGACATCTCCCCCGCTGTGGCACTCCCACTAGCCGATTTTGAGTGTGCTTTTTGACCAATTTTGAATATCGTTTTTGACCGTTCACCCCTAGAACGGGACAAGAACACAGACAATTTTTACCAAAACTGTTAACCATCATGAACACAACACGACTGCTGTGCAGCATCGGGCTGTCAGCGATTTTATCCCTTTTCCTCCAACAGCAAACAATGGCCTGCGGGTACGCCTACGTCTCGGACTGCGCTACCCAACTTGACATCGAAGTGAACGGCGTTACTTCCACTTTTCAAGTGTCGAGCTGCCCGTACCTCACCATTTTTCCGAGCCATAATTTCGGCTCGCCCACCAGTTTGAACATCACCAAGGCCAAGTCGCAGACTTGGGAAAGTTGCAACAACAACGTGATGAACGCCAAGCTGTTCTACCGCATTTACCCCCAAAATGGCAGCCCCGGCTCGTTTGCCCCGTTTCTGCTGCCGCAACTCACAACCGTGACCAACGGCCCGTACCGCACCAAAACGAGGGAAGGTAATCCCAACCTCAACCTATTGGCAGGGCTGAACCCCGGTAGCTACTTCATCGAAATCTACTTCGAGTCGGACGTGGACTTCAACAACAACGGCACGCCCGACGACCAAATCCGCAAGAACAATAATGGGGCAAACTACAAGGCCAGTTTCACCATCCCGACCGGGCAGGGCGGCTCCCTCAACGTGCAGTTGGTGAACAAAACCAACGTGACCTGCAACGGCGGCTCGAATGGCAGCGCAACCGTGACAGTGGCAAATGGCACAGCACCTTACACTTTCGCCTGGTCGAACGGGGCAACCACGGCCAGCATCACAAACCTTGCCGCTGGCAACTACACCGTGACAGCCACCGACGCCAACGGCAACACGGGTACGCTCATCGTCAACATCGGCCAACCAGCGCCGCTCAACGCTAACGTGACCGGGGTGGATGAAACCAGCGCTCCTGCCAACAACGGCAGTGCCACCGCTGCGCCAACGGGCGGCACTTCGCCCTACACCTACCTGTGGAGCACGGGAGCCACCACAGCCACCATCAACAACCTGAACAGCGGCACTTACACCGTGACTGTGACGGATGCAAACAACTGCACAAAGACAGGCAGCGTGGTCATCAGCGTCTCCGGCGCCAACCCAACCAACTACTGCGCCAGCAGCGGCACCCCTTGGGTGGATTGGATAACGAGGGTAAAACTCAACAGCATTGACAACACCTCCGGCAAAGCGCTTTACACTTTTTTTAGCACCGTCAGCACCGAATTGAATACCGGCACCAGTTACACCATCACGCTCGAAAACGCTTACAGTTGGCAGACCTACGACGAATACTGGAAGGTCTGGATTGACTTCAACCGAAACGGCATATTCGAGGAGCCTGCCGAGGTAGCCTACTCCGGCATCGTCACCGCACCGCCGCTCGGCACCCCCAGCAGCACCAAAGTAGGTACGGTGCTCGTACCTGCCACTGCTGACCTCGGCATTACCCGCATGCGAGTTTCATTGAAAAGGGGTGCTTACGCAACGCCCTGCGAGACCATTCCCGCAGGCGAAGTGGAGGACTACGTCATCAACCTCGTGAGCGACGGTCCCGTGCCATGCAGCATCGAAGCCACCACCTCCAACGTCACCTGCAACGCCAACGGCACCAACGCCGACCCTGAAGACGACACTTTTACGTTCAGCTTGACAGTGAACGGCAACGGCACTGGCGCTTCTTGGTCAACCACCGTGGGCGGCCAAAATTATACGGGCAACTACGGCTCACCCGTAACCATCGGCCCATTGCCCATCAGCGGCGGCGTGGTCAATTTCACCGTAACAGATTCAGGTACAGGCACTTGCACAGCCACGGGTAGCATAACGCCGCCGGCTCCCTGCTCCAGTGTCACGCCATGCACCATCAACGCCACCACGACACCAGCCGTTTGCAATAACAACGGCACTCCGAATGACCCTGCCGACGACACCTACACCTTCAGCATGACGGTGACGGGCACCAACAGTGGCAATGGTTGGACAACGACCGTCCTCGGTGCTCCACAAACTGGGCCTTACGGCACGGCCACTCTCATGGGGCCATATCCCATCAGCGGCGGCGTGTTGAACTTCACCATCCAAGACAGCAACAGCCCGGCCTGCACCAAGGCCATGACAGTGACGCCGCCAAGCGCTTGCAGCAACGGCAGCGGCGGGCCAAGCTACTGTGCCTCCAGCAGCGGCTTCCCCTGGCACGACTGGATTGCAGGCATTCAGGCTGGCAGTTTGAACAACCCATCCAGCAAGACGGCTTACAGCGATTTCACCAGCCTCACTGCAAATGCAACTGCGGGACAGAACCTGCCCATCACCCTCACGGCAGGATTTAGCTGGTACACCTACGAGGAAAGCTGGAAAATCTGGATTGACTACAACCACGACGGCACTTTCCAAGAGCCGAATGAGGTGGCATTCTCGCAAACTATCCCAGCACCACCCAACGGCACCAACACGTTCAATGTGCCCGGCAGCATCGCCATCCCAGCCACGGCACTCACTGGCCCCACCCGAATGAGGGTGACGATGAAACGTGGCAGCACGGCACCTTCACCCTGCGAGACGGTTGAATACGGTGAAGTGGAGGATTACACCGTGAATATTGGCAGCAGCTTGAACGAGGGAGGCACTGGTAATCGGCAGCCAAAAATTGCTTTGAATGCGCACACCAGTTTAAATGAAGTGGCTATTTTTGGTGCGATTGAAATGCCCGCCAATGCTGGATTTTGGGTTTTGGAAAAACTGGTGGACGACGCCACAGCCGAGCCGCTACTGACTGGCTTTGCTGACCCATCGCATGACGACCAACTAGTAGTGGAAGTCATTGACAATCAACCCATTGAAGGAGAAAACCAATACCGCCTGATGCTCTTCGACCAGACTGGCAATTTACTGGCCGAGCGCCTCGCAACGGCACATTTCGAGCAGGTTGGAAGCTTCACGCTGTTCCCTAACCCAGCGAGTCAGGCATTTTCCATTGAAATGGAAAAACTGGTAGGCAAACAGGTAACCGTGGAAGTGTTCAACCGTTTCGGCCACCTTGTTTATCGGGAGAACATTGCAGAAGTGGTACAGTCCACCCACCAGATTCGCATAGATGGCTGGAACGATGGCATGTACTTCGTGCAGCTGACACCAGTTGGCCGGAAGCCAATTGCACAGCGACTTATGGTTGCAAAATGATGGGTTTGATAGGTTTGATGGGTTTGATTTGTCACGTTACGCTTCAAACCCATCAAACTCCTCAAACTATTTTTTTGGCAACAATTTGATGTAATCATTCACCACATCGTTCGCTACGGCAACAGCGAGGTTGTAGTGGCGGATTTTCCAGCCTTCGGGGGTCTTTTGCAGCACCCCGCTGCCCCGGCAGGGGCCCATCCATGTGTCGAGCTGCTCCTCGAACCAAGCAATTTGGCCATTGGAAGAAAGGTAAACTTGGCGGTCGTGGGCCGTGAACGCCCAGGCCGTTTCCCGCTCAAAGTATTTCTTTGCCCATTCCTTCATTTCATCCCTGAGCCAGCGCTCGCTGGCATCGGTGCCGAGATAGATACCTTCGGGGGTCATGCTGCCGAAAAAAGTGTCTTCGTCGGCCACTGCGGCGGCATGGTGCCAAGCGTCCATGAGCTTGTTGATGGCGGCAACGTCGGTGTTCGGTTCAGTCTGGCAGCCGTCACGGCGGCGGGTATCGGTAATCTGCGTGATTTTCCAGCCATTTTCACCCTTGAAAAGCTGGAAGGCGTTTACGCCGCAGTGCGACATTTTATTGCCAAGGTAAAAAGTGTACTCCGTCCAAGCGGTTGCGAGGCGACCGTCCACTCGCACATCGTAGCTCCAAATGCGCTCGTCCCAGACTTCGGGGTGCGGCGTCCCAACTGCTTTGGCAAACTCGTCCACCGTTTCGTTGATGAGCATGGGCTTGCCTTCTTTGTTGGTGACGGCCGTTTGCAGTCGGGCCGATGGGTCGAAGGTGGAACGGAGCATGGTGCTGTCGCCCGCCCGCATGGCGTCGAACATGCGCTGGATGGTGGTGATGACGGCGGCTTCGTTGTCGTTGGCTGTTTGGGCCTTTGTACCGAAATGAAGGAGTAGGAAGACTGGAAAGAGGATTCTTTTTAGCATAAAAATGGATTTTTCGTTTGTTGCTGATTTAAATGTTTTGAGGGAAATGACAAGGCTGATGAACGCTTGTTGCACCAAAATTGCGGATTATCCGAGTTTGTTTTGGCTCAATTTTTCCAACAATTCCGCTTTCATGTTTTCACTGATAGGCAGTTTTTCCTTGCCTACTTTAACCGTGTTTCCTTCGATAAATTCAATGGCCGCCAAAGCGATGATATACGAGCGATGGATACGGGAAAACAACTCTTGCGGCAGTTGTTGCTCCACGGTGTTGAGGCGTTCTTTGGTAAGCAGCATCTTGTCTTTAGTGAAAACCTTCACGTAATCGCCATAAGCTTCGAGGTAGTTAATGGCCTGAATATCAACCTTGTACAATTTCTTGTCGGATTTCACCATGAGGAACTCTGGGCGGAGTGGAGCTGGGTTGGCAGTAGCGGCCAGCCGCTCCGCCGCCCGGTTCACAGCCTTGATGAAACGCTCCAGCGGGAAGGGTTTCAAGAGGTAATCCACAGCTTCCAGTTCGAAACCCTCCACAGCATACTCCGGGTAAGCGGTGGTGAAAACGACCAGCGGCTGCTGGTCGAGTGACTTGAGCAGGCTGATACCTGACAGCTTGGGCATGTTGATGTCGAGGAACATCAAATCTACCGGTCGGCGGCGCAGCTCCTCCATTGCCTCGAAGGCATTGCCGCAGGTGGCCACCAGTTCCAGTTGCGGCAGGTCGGCGGCGTATTTTTCGATGATTCGGAGCGAAAGCGGCTCGTCGTCCACAGCGATGCAGCGGATGTTCATGTTGTTTCAATTTTTAGTACGACCGTGAAGGTATTGATTCCATCGGTGATTTCGAGGTGGTGCTTGCCGGGGTAGAGCAGGTTCAATCGGCGGCGCAGGTTATCCAGCCCGACGCCCCCGCTGTATTGCCCTTTTTCCACATCATCCACGGTGCCCTTGTTGTTTTCGGTTTTGAAAAGCAATTGATTATCAAGGTTTTGCAAAAGTATTTTAATGAATGCACCCGCTGTATCGCCCTTGATGCCGTGCTTGAAGCCGTTCTCAACTAATGGCAAAAACAGCAGCGGAGCAATCTGTTTTTCACCAGTTTCGCCCTGCACCTCGAAACTGATTTTCGCCTTTTCACCGACCCGCAGCCGCTGCATTTCCACGAAATTATGCAGGTGCTCTACCTCCTTTTCAAGCGGCACGTAGTTGGCGTTGGATTCGTACAGCAAGTAGCGCATGGTCTGCGAGAGCCGGAGGATGATACCGGGTGTTCGCTCGTCTTTATCGAGGGCGAGGGAGTAGAGGTTGTTCAGGCTGTTAAACAGGAAATGGGGGTTTAACTGCGATTTCAGGGCGCTGAGTTCGGTGGCGTTTTTTTCGGCTTCCAACCGCCGTAGCTGCGCTTGCATTTCCCGGTATTTAAACCAGCTTTTTGATAGTTTAATTAATGAGGTGATAATAATAAAAGCGATGATAAACTGCGACATTTCCCAAAAACCGTAATAATCAATAAAATAATAATCAGGAAATAAAAAATCAGATAAATACCTGAATGTCAATAAATTGAAACCGATGGAAGCACAAGCAACTACTGTTGTTAAAAGAAAATACAATCCATATTTCTCTGCTTTAAAATAAACTGGAATTAACCAATTTAAATTAAGATATACGGCCATCCAAATACTAAGGTGGAATAAAAAAGTATAGATAACATCTACCTTGGCTATCTCGTCGGAGTAGGCAAAAAGCCGCATTAGCACATAAAACGAAACTGCCCAAAACAGCAGGTGTTGTACCATGCGGCTCTGGACAGTTTTATTTATCAAATTTCGAATCTGCATTGCGTTATTTTTTCAAATTCAGCACTACTGGGTCGTCAAGAAATGCTTCTTTTTCCTCAGCGTATTTCTCCACAAACTTCTGCAAATCGGTGGAAGGGGCGGTCAGGACGTAGCCGTTTTCCGTTTTCTCGTGCTTGATGCGGATTTGTTGGCGCTCCAGCAGGTTTTTCAGAAAATCGGGGTCGAACATGTTGATTTTCAGTGTTTTGCCCGACAATTCCACTTTGGCAAATGTATGGACTGCCAATAAGTGGTACTTTAAAAAACCGTTCATCTGTGATGGGTCTCTGAGCATTTTGTCAACTGAATTGACGGTTTCGTCATTCGGCAAGTTGCCTGGGAAAAAATCCATGAAATAATGGCTACCCAACTTAACGACATGTACATCGAATGCCGCCACGAACCCTTCTTCATCTTCGTGAATTAGAAGGTAGCTCTTGTCTTCCCCTTTCCGAAAGGTCCAGACTTCCGGTTTTTTGGACTTCCCGTTTTGGTCGGTTTCGCCTTTATCCGCTTGCCAAACCCCGGTGAGGCCATTTAGCAGCACCAACTTATCGGCCGTGTAGAGCGGCTGTAGCGATGGGATGCAGCTGTTCATCAATATTGCAAGCAGGCCAACTGCGGCAATGGAGGCCAATTTTTTGCGATTTTTCATGTCGTAAGGTTTTAAAATTGTGAAGGTAAACAGTTGTGTTGGTTGATAGGGCAAAGCTGCCCCTGACCTTGGCCAGCTCCAATTTTCATCGGTGAAACCGCCTAAACTGAAGTTGAAACAGGCCAACAACGGCATTTTTATACCTTTGCTCAAAACCCACACTCACCCAATGGAAATCGCACTGGTTTTAGGCTTGTTGATCGTCGCAGTGGCGTTGTTTGCCACGGATAAAATCCCTGTGGACGTCATTACAGTGGGCCTATTGCTCGTACTTACCTCCTTTGGCATACTCACACCAGCCGAGGCTTTTTCAGGGTTTGGCAGTGACTTCATCATCATGCTCGCTTCTATTTTTGTGGTAGGAGCTGCGATGCAAAAGGCTGGAGTGCTCGACATTCTTGGACACAAGCTGTTTACGCTGACCAAAAATCGGGTCAAGTCCCTCCCTGCCATCCTGATGGCTTCCGTCAGCTTCACTTCGGCCTTCATGAACAACACGACGGTGACGGCCATGTTCGTCGCCCCGGTGGTGGGGCTGGCCCGCAAGCTGAAAATCAGCCCATCGAAGTTGCTGATGCCCGTAGCATTTGCCTCCATCCTCGGCGGCACCTGCACCGTCATCGGCACCTCCACCAACGTGGCGGTGAATGCCTACCTCGCCCAGAACGGCCTGCCTCCCTTCGGCATGTTCGATTTTGCACCCATCGGCATCGTGCTTTGCATCATCGGTGTGCTGTTCCTCGCCACCGTGGGCATGCGGCTGCTGCCCGACTACAAGGAGGTGGACATGATGCAAGACCTGAATCAGCAGCAATATTTCACCGAAATATTGGTCAAGGAAAACTCTTCCCTCGCTGGCCGCAAAATCCGGCAGACCGTCATCAGCCGCATCGGGTTGCAAGTGCTCAACATCATCCGGGATGGCCGCAACTCCATTGCCGACGCCGACTCCGTCGTTAAAGCCAACGATATCTTGCTCGTGGAGGGCAGCTTGGATGAATTGATGAAAGTGAAAGACGCCAACGGCATTGACATCCTCGCCGACGCCAAGGCCACCGACGACCTCGTTTCCGAAGATATCCAGATTGCGGAAATCCTCATTTTGCCCACCAACGACTTCGTGGGAATGACCGTGAAAGAAGCGGAGTTCAAGCGCCGTTTCGGCCTTGCCGTCATTGCCATCAACCGAGAGGGGCAGACCTTATCGGAGAAAATAGGGGCAACGGAAATCAAACCTGGCGACCGCTTGCTGGTGCAAGGCCCGGCGGATACCATTCGTTTCCGGCAATCGTTCAGCGACTTTGTTGTGCTCCAAGAGCACAGCTACGAGCCAAGCAGGGGCAGACGAAATGCGGTATTGTCCAGCAGTTTTTTCATCGCAGCTATCTTGGCTGGCAGCTCAAACCTTATTCCGCTGTCGGTGGCATTCATGCTGGCAGCGTTTCTGTGCGTGGTATTCAAGTGCATCAAGCCGGACGAAGCCTACGAGAAAATCGAGTGGAACCTGCTGGTGTTGATCGGCGGCATGTCGTCGTTTGGGGTGGCGCTGCAAAAGACGGGTGCAGCTGAGTTTTTGGCGGACAACATCAACGGATGGCTCAGCGGCATGGGGCCGCTGGCTGTGTTGGCCGCATATGTGCTGCTCACGATGCTGCTCACGCAACCCATGTCGAATGCGGCGGCAGCACTGGTGGTACTGCCCGTTGCCCTTGAGTCGGCGGAAAGCCTTGGCGCCAACCCCATCTCGTTTGCCTTGGGCGTGATGCTGGGTGCTTCCGTGTCGCTCATCACGCCTTTTGAGCCTAGCTGCATTTTGGTGTACGGGCCGGGGCGGTACAAGATTGCAGACTTTTTCAAGGTGGGGATTCTGGCCACGGTGCTGCTGTTTGTGGCTATCATGATGCTGGTGCCGATGTTTTATCCGTTGTAGATTTTCACAAAAACTGAATGACTGCTTTGATTTTCAAAAAATGGAGCAAAAAAATGGGAGCAAACACCCCAGCCAGCCAGCCCTGCCGCTGGGCCTGGAAATTTTGCTTGGCCTTGGCCTGCTGCTGCCTGGTATTGGGTGCCAATGGCCAAACTCCGACGCCAGACTCCATGCCAGTCAAAATCAAATTCCTCTCCTTTGAGCCTGCCCCCCATTTTGATAAAAAGCGTTTTTGGGCAAGGACGGGCACTGGCACTGTCGCTTATTCTGGCCTCAGTGTCGCTCTCTGGAAGGCATGGTACAAAGATTACCCCCTCTCTGGGTTCCACTTCTTCGATGATTGGAAAGAATGGAACCAGATGGACAAGGCCGGCCACCTTTTTTCCACCTGGACGGCCTGCAACTATGCCTTCGAAGGGGCAAAATGGACGGGCATGAGCCGCAGGAGCTCATTGTGGACCACCGTGGGCATGGGGCTTGGCATCATGACCACCGTTGAAGTGATGGACGGGTTTTCGGAGCAGTGGGGCTTCTCGCTCGCCGACGTGGGCTTCAATTCGCTGGGTGCAGGACTGTTCGCCACACAAGAGCTGCTGTGGCAGGAACAACGTATCCAGATGAAGGTCTCCGGCATTCGACCTGGCTACCCACAGGAGCCGCTATACTCCACCGATGGTACTAAAATCACCACTTTGGACAAACGAGCTGCCGGGCTTTACGGCACCAACTTCTTCAACGTGCTGCTCAAGGACTACAACGCCCTGACTGTGTGGAGCACGGTCAACATTCATTCATTTATCAAGGACAAGGAAGACACGAAAATGCCCAAGTGGCTTAACTTAGCTGTCGGCTACGGCGCAGGCAACCTCTACGGCGGCACGGAGAACAAATGGGAGACAGAAGATGGCTTTGTTTTTGAGCTTGACCCTGAGCGCTACCAGCGGCATCGGCAGTTCTACCTCTCGCTGGATGTGGACTGGACGAGGATACCGACCAAACGACGTTGGCTCAAGCTGGTGCTTAAATCGCTGAATTTTTTGAAAATGCCCGCCCCGGCGCTGGAGGTGAACACACTGGGCAAAACCAAGTTCCACTACTTGCATTGGTAGAAAGTCGGCGGGAAAAACAGCGATTTGCAAATAAAAAGCCTTGCTTTTGAACAAAAAATAGGGCTGTGACTTATTGGTAAACCATTCTTTCGATTGAAATAGTGGCCAGGTGGTTCAGATGTGATTTTTTTTGAAACCATTTCAAAGATTTACATTTATTTTGCACCCCTAATTTACGAAATAGAAATTTTTCATAGAAATGGAAGCACAAAACGTTAATACGACAGGCCGATACTCGGACACAGATCTGGAGGAGTTCAGGGTACTTGTCGAAAAAAAACTAGAGACTGCCGTTCAGGAGCTTGCCTACCTGCAAGAGCAGATTCTCGAAATTACTGAGAACAGCGGTGACGACCACGGCGGTGACTGGATGGATGACTCCAGCACCAACAACGATATCGAGTTTTTGAACAACATGGCCATCCGCCAGCGCAAGTACATCCAAGACTTGGAAAATGCGCTCATCCGTATCAAAAACAAGACTTACGGCATCTGTATCGTGACCGGCCAACTCATCGAAAAACGCCGATTGATAGCAGTACCCACTGCCACCAAGAGCGTGGAAGCCAAAACTGCCGAGGCAGTCGAAGCACCGAAAAAAGCAGCCGAGAAAGCGCCCATTCCGTTGGAGCAATCCGAAAAAAAGGAAAAGCTGCCTCCTACGACGCCTAAAATCATCACCAAGGTTATTCGCAAGCCGAAATCGCCCGTCAAGCCCGTCAATGTGGAGGACGACGACGACCTCGACTTCGACTTCGATAAGGAGTACGCCTACGATGGCGGTGGCTCTGGCGACGACGCTGCTGACGACGACTTTGACAAAGGCGCTGAGGACAAGCACGACTCCTTTGACGATGGCGGCAACTACGAAGACATTCCAGACGACAGCGGCAGCGACGACGATTATTAGTCGGCCCGTTGGTTCCCAATGAGCTGAAAATCAGTTTGTTGTGGATGAAAAAGGGAAGGCGCTACTTGCAATGCAATGTAGCGCCTTCCCTTTTTGGCAAAAATCTGTGACGTGGAGCGCTAACCTTTTTTCAAAATCATTTTAACCCAAAAAAATGGGTTCAACGCTTGCTTTCGCACCTCCAAATCCGTGTACATCTGAGCGATGACGTAGAGAAGGTTGGGGTTTCGCAAAATCAAGGTAGTCGCCAAATTGACCAGCCAAGGTCGTGACAGCATCTGCTGAAGGCGATAGCTCATTTCCATTTCCTTGCCCAGCACCCTGGCCACCCGAACGTCGTACGCCTTCATGGTTTCAGCAGAAAAATCGTTTGTCAACAGGCATTGCTGTGCCTGTTCGGCAGCAATCCAGCCGCTGTAAATGGCATTTCCGATGCCCTCCCCGCTCAAAGGGTCAATGAGGTGGCCAGCATCGCCCACGAGCATGAAGTGGTCGCCGGAAATAGGTCGCTTCTTCGAGCCGAGGGGCAACCCGTAGCCTGTGATTTTGCCTGTGATTTCAGCATTTTTGAAGCGCTCGCTAAAGGTTGGATGGTTGGCGATGATGTCCTGCAGCCCCTTCGTGAGGTTGTAGCGTCGCTGGCTGATGAAATCGCTCCGCATCCCCAACCCCACGTTGGCATGGCCGCCCGGCAAGCCAAAAATCCAGAGGTAGCCGGGGTTTATTTCCTTTAAAAAATGGAGCTCGATGAAGCCGTCGGGGTGCAGGCCTGTCACGTTGCGAAAGTAGGCACGCACGGCTCCAGCATGGTGTTTTTCATCTTTTTCTAAACCAGCGTGGTGTCGAGAGAAGGTGGAATGTGCGCCGTTGGCCACAATCAGCAGTCTGGCTTGCACTTGAAAGCTACCGTCGACAGTGGAGAGCAGGTATCCATCGCTGTTGCGTTCGTATTTTTCGATGGAAATGCCCAAGTGTAGCTGAACGTTGTCACGCCGTTTGACCTCCTCCACCAAGCGGTTGTCGAAGTCCAAGCGCTTGGAGACATAACCCTGCTTGGGGTCGGATACGGGGTCGTAGCCTGGGCGGAATGGCACGTCAATCTGCTTGCCGTTAGGCGCTCCAAACCGTATGCCCCAGACACTGGACTGCTCTTCCGCAGCCTCCTCGAACCGCTCGATGATGCCGGGGTCAATGCGGCGAAGCACCAACAGGGCCTTGCCGCTGATGGCATCGCCACAAATTTTGTCACGGGGGAAAGTCGCTTTGTCAACCAGCACACACGGAATGCCTAGTTGGCTGAGTTTCAGGGCAGTGGCGGCTCCTCCAGGGCCAGCGCCCACGATGCAGACGTCGGTTTTTATCATGTTCGTTTTTTGCGGAGCGAAAATAAAAAACGGGGAGGCGATGTGGTCGCTTCCCCGTTTTTTCGAGTGAAAACAAGCTTTTATTCTGGCTCGAAGCCGAGTACGATGTTGAACGTGGCTAGGCTCGACAGTTTATTCGAAGTGGTTGTCTTGTCGAAGCCGACACCATAGTCGAAGCCCAACACACCGAACATGGGCAAGAAGACCCGCAAACCAGCACCCACCGAGCGTTTCAAATCGAAGGGGTTGAAGTCACGTGCCTTGCGCCATGCGTTGCTGCCCTGTGCGAACATGTGGGCGTAGATAGTGGAGCTTGGGTTCAGCGACAGTGGGTAGCGCAACTCCAGCGTCACTTTTTGGTAAAGCGGCGTGGCGTTGATATCGCTGGCATTGCCCTTGAACTGGTTGTTTTCGTAGTCGCCAGGTTTGTAGCCCCGGCTGCTGATGATTTCCGTTCCGGTGAAGAAGCCGAATTGCTGATTGTTGAGGCCGTCGCCGCCCAACTGGAAGCGCTCGAACGGTGCGATGCCGATTTCCTTGTTGTAGGTACCTAGGAAACCGAATTTAGCATCGGCCTTTATCACCAATTTGCCTACCAAAGTCTGGTACCATTCGGCGTTCACTTTCCACTTGTGGTATTCAAGGTACTTGAAGCGCTCGGACGGTGGCAAGTCGCCATAATCTTTGTTGCTGAAAAGCGAATACGGTGGCGTGAGCTGAACGGAGAGCTGCACCCTGGAGCCTTCTTGCGGGAAGATGGGGTTGTTTATCGTCGTCCGGGCAATGGTTTGTGTGATACTGAAGTTACGGAAGGTGCCTTCGGACACCGTTTCGCCTTCATCTGTGCGGAACAGGCCACGCTGGCTGAAGACATAGTTTTGCAGCTTAATCACTTGCAGGTTGAGCGCCGTGGATGACACGAAGTTGTCGTCCGGTTTTTTCAAGCGGGTACCAAGGCTCACGGTCACACCGCCATTGGTCAGCTTTCCGTAGAACTCGCTGTTGCGGTTGTAGCCATTGGAAAGGATGGACATGAAACCAGCCACGGTGAGCGAATTGGGTTTTTTGCCACCCAACCAAGGCTCGGTGAATGAAACGTTGTACGACTGGAAGAACCGACCGTTGGTCTGCGCACGAAGCGAAAGTCGTTGGCCATCACCCTGTGGGAGGGGGCTCCATGTCTCTTTGTGGAAAATATTGCGGGCGGAAAAGTTGTTGAAAGACACACCGAGTGTGCCGATAACGCCCCGGCCGCGGCCGCCCCAGCCTGCCGAAAGTTCCAGCTGGTCGGAGGGCTTTTCCTCCACGGTGTATTCGATGTCCACGGTGCCCCGCTGGGGGTTCACGGGCGTGTTGATGCCAAGGTTTTCCGGGTTGAAGTAGCCAAGGTTGATGATTTGTCGCTGCGAGCGGATGATGTCGGAGCGGCTAAACTTCTCGCCGGGCACGGTGAAAAGCTCCCGCCGGATGACATGCTCGTGAGTGCGGTCATTGCCCTTGATGGTCACCTTGTCAATGGTGGCCTGCGGACCCTCGAAAATGCGCAGCTCCAAGTCAATGGAGTCACTGGCCACGGCCATCTCAATGGGTTCAACGTTGAAGAAAAGGTACCCATTGTCCATGTAGAGCGAGCTGACGTCCCGTCCATCCTGACTGAAGCGCAGGCGGGTTTCGAGGAGTTCGGCATTGTAAACATCGCCCTGTTTGATGCCCAACACGGCGTCCAGTTCTTTAGTGGCATAGATAGAATTACCCTTCCAAATAATGTTGCGGAAGTAATAGCGGCTGCCCTCTTCGACGTCCAAATGAATGAGCAAATTGCCCTTCGAACCGTCCTTTTTTGTGGCTCGCCAAATGCTGTCCTGCACGATACGAGCATCCCGGAAGCCCACCTTGTTGTAGTGGGCAATGATTTTTTTCTTGTCGCCCTCGTATTCCTTGCGGATGAGCTTGGAGCCTGAGAAAATCCGCTTTTTGCGGCGGGTTTCCTTCATCAAACCTCGCAGTTTGCGGCTTTTTACGTTGGTATTGCCAGAAAAGGTGATGTCGTCAATTTTCACCTTGGAGCCACGGTCAATGTTGAAGACCAACTTGACGGAGTTGAGGCGGGTAGTGTCTCCGACCTCATCCACCCTCACATTCACGTCATAGTAACCCTTGTCAATGAAGTATTGCTCGATGCCAAACGCTGCACTGGCCTTGATGGCGTCGGTGACGATACCACCTTTTATAAGGTACTTGTTTACTTCTTCATTGAGGTCGTCGTGGGTGCCTTTTTTCACGCCCTTGAACGAGTGGGTGGTTAAGCGGGGACGCTCCACCACGACTATTTCGAGGAAGATTACGTCACCGATGGTTTTTTCCTTGAAAATCTGCACATCGGTGAAAAGGCTGAGTTTGTACAATGATTTGATGGCCCTCGGTATCTCACCACCTGGCACCCGGATGCGGTCGCCCACCCGAAAACCTGCGATGGAAATGATGGCACCTGGGTCACTGAAGGTTGCACCCGTCACCCGAACACCGCCTATCTCGTAGTCTTTGGCCTTGGCATAGTCAATGACAGGGGGCAGCGTATCCACTCCGGTCTGCGCAGCGAGCTGGCCCACATGGGTGAAAGCGAATAGAAGAAGAAAAAATCCAAATATGTTTTTCATGCAAAAGGGTCTGCTTTTTCAAAAGGATTGCAAAGAAACGCAGCTTTGCTCAAACTCTTGTTGATGTAGCTCAAAAATGTCCTGTGCGATAGGAAGGTGTGATTTGAACGGGCGTGGGTTGTATCAAGTGGGCAGTTCGTGAGCAGGCAGTTGGCTACTAATGCTTTGGAAGCGGTTTTCGGCTACCAACTGCTTACTTTCAAACCGCCAGTTGTTCACTCGTCTTTCCGAAGCGGCGCTCCCGGTTTTGGAAGTCAATGATGGCTTGGTAAAGATGTTCTTTTCGGAAATCGGGCCACAAAGTAGTCGTGAAGTATAGCTCGGAATAGGCAATTTGCCAAAGCAAGAAGTTGCTGATACGTGTCTCGCCACTGGTTCGTATGAGCAACTCTGGATCTGGTATGCCCCTGGTCGAAAGTGCATTGGAAAAAGCCGCTTCGTCAATGGCTTCCGGCTCTGTTTCGCCAGACTTCACAGCTTGGGCCAGTTTACGGGCTGCCTCCACGATTTCCCATTTTGCGCTGTAATTCAATGCCAAAACGAGGGTCATCCGAGCATTTTGGCTGGTGTCCTCGATGGCTTGCAGCAAGGTTTTGCGGCTTCTCTCGGGCAGGCGGTTGATGTCCCCGATGGCACGCAAACGCACCCCATTTTCGTTGAGCGTCTTGATTTCGTTTTTGATGGTCTCCACGAGCAGCGTCATCAAGGCACTCACTTCAGCCTCCGGGCGGTTCCAGTTTTCCGTGGAAAAAGCATAGAGCGTCAGGTACTTGACACCCAACTCAGTACAGGCTTCGGTAGTTTCTCGCACGGCCTTCACGCCGTTACGGTGGCCAAAAACACGAGGCATACCGTGTTCCTTCGCCCAACGACCGTTGCCATCCATGATGACAGCGATGTGCTGGGGCAATTTTTCCAAGTTGATTTTTGACTTTAAATCCATGAGCGGAAAATGCCTGCTGAATTTTGTGTGCGCAAAAATAAGAAAAGCCGCCAGTTGCACCCGCCGAATTTGCTTATTAGACAGCAATAGCGCAGATGCGCCACCCGACATTTTGCCGAAACCCCACGCCAAAAGCGGTTTTGGATGCATATAAAACCTATATTTGCGAGCATTTCTCACTCAACTACCACACCGTACCCAATGTATGATTACGATGTCATCATCAGCTTCATAACGGCGTTCACGCTGACCTACTTTGTCATCCCTCCAGTCATCAGGGTGGCGATTGCCAAAAAACTTTATGATGAGCCCGGAGAGCGGCGCAGTCACATAGTCAGTACACCAAGGTTGGGCGGTGTGGCCATTTTTGCGGGGGCCATTTTCAGCATCATGCTTTGGACGCCATTTGCCCAGTACGGCGGCGACCTCCAGTACGTGCTTTGTGCTTTCATCTTGATATTTTTGGTGGGCGTAAAGGATGATATCACAGAGATTTCACCCTCAAAAAAACTGATGGTGGAGATATTGGCCGCTGGCATCCTATTTTTCAAAGCTGACGTGAAGATTTCCAGCCTACACGGCATCATGGGCGTCGAGGGCATTGGGCTTTTTTGGAGCGCGGTGCTTACCATTTTTACCATTATCGTCATCATCAACGCCATAAACCTGATGGACGGTATCAACGGCCTCTCCGGCAGCTTGACCATCCTCATCACTGGCACGCTTGGCATCTGGTTTTTACTGGTAAAAAGGTATGACCATGCCATCATGGCGCTTTCGGCAGCAGGCGCAACGGCAGCTTTCTTGAAGTACAACTATTCACCCGCCCGCATCTTCATGGGGGATACGGGTGCGCTACTGTTAGGGCTAATCTGCTCCATTTTAACCATCAATTTCATCGAGTTCAACAGTATGCTGGAAGACCTCCACCCCTTCAAAATCAATGCGGCACCGGGTGTGGCCATTGGCATTCTCATCCTGCCGTTATTCGATACGCTCCGTGTCTTCGGCACCCGCATCTTGAAGGGAAAGCACCCATTGCACCCTGACCGAACTCATATCCACCACCTGCTGCTCGACGCCGGACTGAATCACATGCAGGCGACTGCTGTACTGGTGGGTGTTAGTGTATTTTTCATCGTGCTGGGCTTTTTATTGCAGCGCTACACGAACAGCGCAATGCTTATCATCCTACTGCTGGTTAGTGTTGCCTCGCTGATGGTGAGCGGATTGATTTATTCGCTGTATAAGCGGAGCTTGAGGGCTTGACACTTTGGAAGATATTGCCAAAACGACAAAAGCCTCTGCGAACGCAGAGGCTTTTGTCGTTTTGGGGAAGTTGTTAAACGGCGAAAAGCCCTGCAAATACAGGGCTTTTCATTTTTTGGTGGAGATAATCGGAGTCGAACCGATGACCTCTTGCATGCCATGCAAGCGCTCTAGCCAGCTGAGCTATACCCCCATGATTTCAAAATCGGCTGCAAAAATAACCGTTTTCTGTAAAAAGAAAAGGATTGTCAAAAAAATCCTCAAGCTTCTGGCTGAGGAGGCCGCACCTCTTGTCCGTCCTTTAGCCTACCTGCATCTTTAAGCATCCTAAATATCAACCACTCCAATTGACCGTTCACGCTACGAAATTCGTCGGCAGCCCATTTCTCCAAAGCAGAGTACAGGTCGTCCTCTATTCGCAAAACGAACTTCTTCTTGGCCATTTTCTCAAAAAAACTTCGTAGCCCAGCGAACCGGGCGACGAAGCGGTATTAAGTATCAGTAAATTTCAAGGCTCCAGCGTGTTGCTTTGGGTTTCTTAACCCAGAATCGATTTATTAGCTTTTTAGTATCAATTTGATATTACAAAGATAGCTTTACGATATTGATATAATATCATATCTCGCAAGAAAAAGTTACCAACATCGATTCGGGACTGACTTGACTGATTAAAATCCAGCGCTATTAACATTTTGCCATTGCTGCCGTTAATAACTGCCTAACGGACAAAAGCTGCCTAAGCTGAAATCAACTAATCCCTTATTTTTGCGCTAAAAAATTCATAATATGAGACTGGTTTTACTTTTTGCCATTGCTATTCTTTTCGCCGCTTGTGGTTCTAATGAGACGCAGCCACAGCAGGGCCAGGGCCTTGAGCAAGGACATCCTCAATACAGTACCACCTATCTGGACAATAAAAAAAGGAAGGAACAAGCGGAGGCTCCAAACATCACCATTACGATACAAGGGCTTCAGGGTGGCCAACTGGCGAAGCTTATCGGCGTGTATGAAGACAACAATTACTTGGCCGACTCAGCCATCGTTAGCCCAACAGGTCAAATCGTATTCAAACGCCAAGAGCCTTATTTCCCAGGGTTGCTTTACCTGCTGCTACCCGGTGATATCAACTTGCAAATGCTGGTAGATATTGACCAAACCTTTACCATGACGACCACGCTGGGAAACCTCGTGGGCGACATGAAAGTGGACGGCAGCTTGGACAACCAATTGCTTTACGATGCCATTAAGTTTGAAGACAGTCAGCGGCCACTATTCCAAGCCAATGCCCAAAAAATGTCCGGACTGAAGCCGGGCGACCCCACCTATCTCCAAGTTAAAGCCGAGCAGGACAAGCTGCTTGACGACCGCAAGGCGTATCTCAAAAAGATTTTTGAGGAAAATCCAACATCGCTCTTTACCTCCTATAAGCGGGCCGGCCAAAACCCCGACCTGCGTGACTGCTACAAGCCCGATGGCTCGATGGACACCGCCTTGTACACTTACAACTACCGTATGCGATTTTGGAATGGCACCGACTTCAACGATGAACGCTTGCTCTACACGCCTGTTATCTCCAAAATGCTCAATCGCTACATCACCGAACTAACGCCACAACACCAAGATTCTATCGTGAAATACTCGATTGCACTTGTGGACAAGACGGTTGGGAAGCCAGAATTCTACAAGTACTTCGCAAATTGGATTGTGCTCAAATACGACCCAAAGACGACAACGCTCATGGATCCCCAATCCGTATTCGTGAACATGATAGAGCGATACTTTACCTATGAGCGGGCTACTTGGAGCGACTCAGCAGAGGTGTTCGGGCTACAGCAACGGGCCTATGAAATGTCTGCGAGCCTCGTGGGAAAGAAAGCCCCCAACGTGACCGTGCCCGGCTTGGATGGAAAGACCTACTCGCTTTATGACAAAAAAGCCCCTTATGTGGTCGTGTACATGTGGAACCCTGATTGCGAGCATTGCGCCGAGCAAACACCAAAGCTTGTGCAGCTTTACAACCAGATGAAGGACAAGGGCCTCGACGTGTACGGCATAGCCGTGAACACGGAAGATGCCAAGGTGCGTGCTACCGTGAAGAAGTACGGGATGCCTTGGGTCAACGTATTTGACCAAACTAACAAAAGCATCTACGGCAAATATTACGTGGACAACACCCCCGAGATCTACTTGCTGAACCCAGACCGCACCATCATTGCAAAGAATTTGCAAGTCGACCAGATCATGACGATGGTAGAACGGGACAAGGCAAAGTGATAGTAAAGCATTTTTTTAGCATAAATGGAAACGTCGGCAGGGACAGAAACACCCCTACCGACGTTTTTTATTTTCGGCAACACCCAAACACCATATTTGCTTTGCAAACTTCCCGCCATCGCCCTATCTTACGGCCACTTCCATCAATAAAACCTGTCTTTCGAGAACAACTTCAACCGTTCCATCATGGCAAAATACAACATCACCGTCAACGGCAAAAAACACAAGGTAGAAGCCGACCCCGACACCCCCCTGCTGTGGGTGCTGCGTGACAACCTCGGCCTCTACGGCACCAAATACGGCTGCGGCATTGGCGAGTGCGGCACCTGCACCATCCACTACAACGGCAACGCCATGCGGGCCTGCTCCATGACCGTCGCTGACGTGGGCGAGGCGGCCATCACCACCATCGAGGGCCTGTCGGCGGATGCCAGCCACCCGCTCCAACAGGCTTGGAGGGAACACGACGTGCCACAATGCGGCTACTGCCAGGCCGGGCAAATCATGTCCGCCGCCGCACTGCTTGCCAGCACACCAAACCCTGACGACTCGGAAATCGAAGCGGCCATGTACTCGAACATCTGCCGCTGCGGGACTTACAACAAAATCAAGGCAGCGGTGAAAACGGCTGCCGGAAAAATGTAACTCGGTGTTCTCTGTGGCCCTCAGTGTTCTCTTTGTCAGAATTTATTTGGACACAGAGCGCACAGAGTTTTGACACAAAGAAACACAGAGCGGTACATTGATTTTTTCTAAAAATTCTTCAAAAATGACTTCCACCAATCTTTCCCATACTCGCCGCAATTTCATCAAAATCACCGCCACCGTTGGCGGCGGCTTCATGCTTGGCTTCTCGTGGTTCAAGCCTTACGGCGAAACGGGCGGCGCTGACGTGGTGTCCGATTTCATCGAACTGAACGGCTACCTGAAAATAGCGCCCGACGGCAAAGTCACCATCCAATCGCCGAACCCGGAGGTGGGGCAGAACGTGAAGACCTCCATGCCCATGATTGTGGCAGAGGAACTCGGCGTCAACTGGAAAGACGTCATCGTCGAGCAAGCCCCGCTCAACACTGCCGTGTTCAAGCGGCAGGTGGCCGGGGGCAGCCAGTCCATCCGGCAGACCTGGACGACGCTGCGCACGGCAGGTGCCACGGCCAAGCACATGCTCATCGAAGCTGCTGCCAAGCAATGGGGCGTCAGCCCGACGGAATGCACTGCTGCCGACAGCATGGTGCGCCACGCCAGCAGCGGCAGGTCGGCCAGCTACGGCAGCCTTGCGGCGGTAGCCGCCACCCTCACCCCGCCTGCACCGGAGGCGGTGAAACTGAAAGACCCCAGCGAGTTCACGCTCATTGGCACTAGTCAAGGCAACGTGGACATGGAGGACATCCTGACAGGCAAACCCATCTTCGGCATGGACCAGAAAGTGCCGGGGATGCTGTATTCCACGGCATTGCGCCCACCCGCTTTTGGACAAAAACTGAAGTCGTTTGACGACAAAGCCGCCCGTGCGGTGAACGGCGTAAAGGATGTTTTCAAATTCGGCAACGACAACAAAATAGCCGTGGTGGCCACCTCCACTTGGGCAGCCATCAAGGGCAAAAAAGCCCTGCAAGCCACTTGGGAAGACGACGGCACACTGGAAAGCACCGCTTCGCAAAACGAGGCGATGCGCAAACTCCTCGATACGCCAGCCGCCCAGCCCAAACGCAGCGACGGCGACGTGAAAGCCGCATTTGCGACAGCGGACAAGGTCATCGAGCGGGTGTACGAAGCACCGTATTTGCCGCACAACCCGATGGAACCGGGCAACTTCTTCGCCCATGTGACGGCGGACAAGGTGGAACTTTCTGGCCCGGCGCAGGCACCTGAGCGCTTCCGCAAGGAGGTGGCCGACCTGCTGAAACGGGACGAAAGCACCATCACCATCGGCCTGACCCGCATGGGCGGCGGTTTCGGGCGGCGCTTGCGGGGTGACTTCGTGCTGGAAGCTGCCGAGATTTCGAGCATTGCGAAAGCACCCGTCCAACATATTTACACCCGTGAGGACGACATGACGGCGGGCATCTATCGCCCCGCCTGCATGTACAAGTTCCGGGCGGCCATCAAGGGCGGCAAGCTGGTGGGCTACCACCTGACCGGGGCAGGCATGGCCATGGAAAACACGGTGCGGGAGAATTATTTTCCCGCAGGGGCCATCGAAAACTGCCTCATCGAATCGCACAACGTGCCGAGCAAGGTGACCATCGGGCCGTGGCGGGCGCCCGTGACCAACTTCCTCGCCAGCGCCGAGCAGAGCTTCCTCGACGAGGTGGCCGAGGCGCTGGGGCAGGACGCTGTGCAGCTTCGCCTCGACCTGTACGAGCGGGCAAGGACGAACCCCGTCGGCAAATTCGACTACGACGTGGAGAAGTCCGTCGGGGTGATAAAACTGGCGGCGGAAAAGGCCAATTGGGGCAAGGCTCCGGCGGGCACGCACCAGGGGTTCAGTGCCTATTTCTCCCACAATTCTTATGTGGCGGAGGTGGCCGAAGTGCAGATGGAATCCCGCAAGCCCGTGGTGAAGCGGGTGGTTTGTGCCGTAGATTGTGGCATCGTCATCAACCCCATCGCTGCCATCAACCAGTGCGAGGGCGGCGTGATTGACGGCATTGGCCATGCGATGTACGGCGAGCTGACCCTCGAACAAGGCAAACCGCAGCAGGACAATTTCGACAAGTTCCGCCTCGTGCGGATGGGCGAGCAGCCCGCCGTGGAGGTGCATTTCGTACCCAGCAACAACGACCCGACCGGTCTCGGCGAGCCGACGCTGCCGCCTGCGGCTGGAGCGGTGGCAAATGCGTTTTACAAAGCGACCGGGGAACGGGTGTATGTGCAGCCGATGGTGAAGGGGGTGAAGGGGCTGGGGTGATTTACGATTGGGGGATTTACGATTTACGATTGGGGGCGTGGGTAGTTGCGCTTCGCTGAACTGCTCGAACTGGATAAAAATCATACTTCCTTGGCAAGCTGCCAATTCAAAATACCAAACAACCAGCATCATTTTGGCCAATTCACATTCCCTTTTATGCGCCTAATCTGCCGCAAGTGCCTGTCCGTATGCGCCCAATGCACCACCATCAGCGCATGGATGCTGCGGCGGCGCTCGTCGCCCCAGCGGAAGGTGTAATGCGCCTTCAGGTCGTAAGTGGTTTCTTTCACAAACTGGATGAGATTATCCCTTCCGAACAGGTAGAAAGTGAGGTTGTCCTTGCCGTGCATCAGGCCAAGCGGCTCGGCGTTCCACCAAGCTTGATGCGGGCCGGGGTCGTCCATCCAAGCCACGTAGGTACTGTCGGGCTGGGCAGTGCTATCAAGGCCGGGCTCAGGGTCACTGCTGAGCATGATGTCCGCCTCTTGTGCGAAGATGCGCTCGTACAGCCCCAAATGCTCTAGCACCTGCCCGATGTTCCATTTGTCCGGGGCTTCCTTGAAGGCCCATTGTGCGGGCGTGATGTCTTGCGTTTCCCTGATTATTTCCTGCTTGGTGCGCTCCAGATTGGACAGTAGGTACTGTCGGTCGACTTCTGTCCAGAGCGGGGCGGGCTTCTGGGCAGTGAGGGTACTGGCGATTGCCCACAAAAGGGCGAGGAGGATGGTAAGTTGTTTCATGATTGGTTGGTTTAGGGTGAAGGTAGGGTTTTCGGGATGTTTTGTGCTTTGAAGCCAATGCATTTTCCAGTTTTTTAATGGGGAAATAGGTTCTGGCGACTTGATTCGATTTGTAGGGAAAGTTTGAACACGCTCTTGGCACTAAGTCTTCCCAATTACGCTGGTTCATGTCTCCAGATATGAATCCGATACCTGCATGTCCTTGACATGCAAAACCTCATCAACAGCCGAATCCTTAATATTCTCGGCCCTGACCTCGGCCACCTTTTGGTTTGCAACATCCAACTTGTCTTTTCCATCGCCCACCCGGCGTGGGTGTTTTCATATCGTTCCTAATTGGAAAACACACCATCCCCCGTAGCCACCTTTCTCAATTTCGGATGTCCCTTCATCCATCATTCTTCATCCACAAAATCTATTGACAACATGAAAAAATTGCTACTCCTCCTTCTCATCCTGACTTATTCGACGCAGCACAGCATTGCCCAACAACTTATGCTGCCCAGGGGTGGCACCAATCCTAAATCATCGGCGGGCATTCAGGTTGGTGTCACGGACATTGAAATCCACTGGAACGCCCCCGGCGTCAAGGGCCGGGAGGGCAAAATCTGGGGCACTGGCGTGGCCCCTTACGGTTTCACCAACCTCGGTTTCGGGACAGCAAAGGAGTCGCCGTGGCGAGCTGGTGCCGACGAGTGTACGACCATTACCTTTTCCACCGATGTGGAAGTGGAGGGCAAGCCGCTCGCTGCGGGCAAGTATGGTTTTTTCATCGCCCTCTACCCCGACTCCTGTGTGCTTATTTTCTCAAAAAATGCCGCAGGCTGGGGTGCCTATTTTTACAAACCCGAAGAGGACGTGCTGCGGGTAGCGGTGCGCCAACAAAAGGATTTACCCAAAAGCAGGGAGCGCCTGGCCTATGTTTTCGACGAGCCAACCGACCGCTCCGTGACCGTGGCGCTGGAGTGGGAGCATTGGCGGATTCCCTTTCGGATTGCGGTTGATGCGAAGGCCACGGCGCTGGCCAGCATCCGCTCGCAGATGACCACGGGCCTCGGCTTCGACCCTCCAAGCCTGCAATCGGCTGCGCAATGGTGCCTCACCAACGACGTGAACTACGAGGAGGCGCTGGTCTGGATTGGCTTTGCCACCGAACCCAACCTCGGCGGGGTACAGACCTTCAGTGCCCTCTCGACCAAAGCGGGCCTGCTCCGCAAATTGGGCCGCACCACAGAAGCCGACGAAGCCATGAAAACTGCCATGACGAAGGCAACCCTGATGGAACTGCACGGCTATGGCAGGCAATTGATTACTCAAAAAAAACCGAAGGAGGCATTGGCCGTTTTTGAACAAAACTACAAGCAGCACAACGGCGCATGGCCCACCAACGTGGGTCTGGCAAGGGGCTACTCCGCCACCGGCGACCTCAAAAAAGCCCTTGAACATGCCAAGCTGGCCCTCCCACAGGCCCCAGATGCAGTCAACAAGACGAGCCTGGAGGCTATGATTAAGACGTTGGGCGAAGGAAAAGCAATTGTGCAATGAGGATGATGCGGTGCTGAATCGCATGGGCAAACAGGAAAGAAAAGCCTTACTTTTGCCCCGTTCAATATTCCTATTTCCATCATTTATCAATACCAACCATGTTCGGAGACCTATTCGGAAACGTACAACAGCAGCAAGAAGAAATGCGGAAGAAATTGGCGACCATCAGCGTGACCGCCGATGCGGGCAACGGGGCCGTCACCGTCACCGCCAACGCCAACCGGGAAATCCTCGACGTCAGCATTGACAAGTCCAAACTGGACTGGGACGATGTGGAGCAGGTGCAAGACCTCGTGCTCGCTGCCGTCAACAAT
>CAYTZS010000003.1:0-86287 GCA_964442355.1 uncultured Saprospiraceae bacterium
GGGCTTCAAGACCTTCGGCTTCGGTGGCGGTCGGGAGGACATTTGGGAACCAGAAGAGGACATCTACTGGGGCAACGAAAGTGAATGGCTCGGCGACAAGCGCTACACGGGCGACCGTGACCTGGAGAACCCGCTGGCTGCCGTTCAGATGGGCTTGATCTACGTGAACCCGGAGGGCCCGAACGCCAACCCCGACCCACTGGCTGCTGCCCGTGACATCCGGGAAACTTTTGGCCGCATGGCGATGAACGACGAAGAGACAGTGGCACTGATAGCTGGTGGGCACACGTTCGGCAAGGCACACGGCGCTGCCGACCCCAGCAAATATGTAGGCAAAGAACCTGCTGCCGCAGGCATCGAGGAGCTAGGACTCGGCTGGAAAAACACTTACGGCTCCGGCAATGCTGGCGATACAATTACCAGCGGCCTGGAAGGTGCATGGACCTCCACGCCTACCAAGTGGAGCAACAACTACTTCTGGAACCTCTTCGGCTACGAGTGGGAACTGACCAAGAGCCCAGCTGGTGCACACCAGTGGAAGCCAAAGCATGGCATGGGCGCCGATTCTGTGCCAGATGCACACGACCCCTCCAAGCGCCATGCGCCTATCATGTTCACCACGGACATTGCTTTGAAGACAGACCCTGCCTACGAGAAAGTCTCTAGGCGCTTTTACGAGAACCCGGATGAGTTCGCCGATGCATTTGCTCGTGCTTGGTTCAAGTTGACGCACCGTGACATGGGCCCAATCGCCCGTTACCTCGGCCCAGAAGTACCAACTGAGGAGCTTATCTGGCAAGACCCTGTTCCAGCTGTTACACACCAACTTATTGACGCCAACGACATCGCTGCACTCAAGGCCAAAATCCTTGAATCAGGGCTGACAGTATCGCAATTGGTGTCCACTGCTTGGGCATCCGCATCCACTTTCCGTGGCTCGGACAAACGGGGCGGCGCAAACGGTGCCCGCATCCGATTGGCACCACAGAAATACTGGGAAGTGAACAACCCGACGCAACTGTCCAAGGTGTTGGATACGTTGGAGGGCATCCAAAAAGCCTTCAACAGCGCACAATCGAGCAAGCAAGTTTCACTGGCCGACCTCATCGTGCTGGGTGGTTGTGCTGCCATCGAAAAGGCCGCAAAAGACGCTGGCCACAACGTCACCGTTCCTTTCACGCCGGGCCGCACCGATGCTTCGCAAGCACAAACCGACGTGGAATCCTTTGCCGTGCTGGAGCCTGGCGCCGATGGTTTCCGCAACTACGCCAAGACCCGCTACACGGTCACTGCCGAGGAATTGCTGGTGGACAAGGCGCAACTGTTGACGCTGACCGCTCCAGAGATGACGGTGCTGGTTGGGGGCATGCGTGTGCTCAACACGAACGCCGGAAACACCGGCCACGGCGTGTTCACGAAACGCCCAGAAGTGCTCACCAATGATTTCTTTGTGAACCTGCTGGACATGAATACGACTTGGAAGGCGACATCGGCGCACCAAGATGCGTTCGAGGGCCACGACCGCCGCACTGGCGAACTAAAGTGGACGGGCACACGGGTTGACCTGATTTTCGGTTCCAACTCCGAGCTTCGTGCCATTGCCGAAGTCTATGCTTGCTCCGATTCGCAAGGCAAGTTCGTGAAGGACTTCGTGGCAGCATGGAACAAGGTGATGATGCTTGACCGCTTCGATTTAGCGTAATAACTGTTGTTTATCGATATAGTGTGGAGAGGTGGTTCGGTGACGAGCCACCTCTTTTTGTTTGACCGCCTGCGCCTTCTCAGTCACCAGCAGGGGCCAGCGGGGTTAAAGGTCAAGGCTGAAAGTCAGGCATTGATTTGAAGTCATCGCATGACACGTCTCAGCACATCAACCAATAAAAATCGCCGGGAGACTTTGTGCAAGTGACGGGAGACTGTCACATAACGCCGGGACTTTATACGTCAGCGCCGGGAGACTTTGTGACAGCGCCGGGACGATTTATGCAAGTGCCGGGAGGGTTACGCATAACACCGGGGGATTATATATCAGCCCCGGGGGACTTTGTGCAAGCCCCGGGACGATTTGTGACAAGGCCGGGAGGGTTACGCATAACACCGGGGCGTTATATATCAGCCCCGGGGAACTTTGTGCAAGCCCCGGGACGATTTGTGACAAGGCCGGGAGGGTTACGCATAACACCAGCGTATTATACGTTAGCCCCAGGGAGGTTACACATAACACCAGCGAATTATACGTTAGGGCCGGGAGACTTACGCATAACACCAGCGGATTATACGTTAGGCCCGGAAGGCTTTGCGCAAGCGCCGGGACGATTTGTCAATCTTAGCGCTTAGTACTGCTTCATGGACTGTGTAAATTGGGGGTTTAGCGCCCATCCTTCCATTTAGCGGCTGTACTCATTTCGAGCATGGAGAGTAACATCACAACCACTACTTCGATGAGCAGGTAAGCCCAACCAAAATAGGTTATCGGCTGATGATGGTAAATCGCCAATCCGATTGACAAACCACAATAACCAATGTTCAGAAAAGCGATTCCTTTTAAGAATACCCCTAAATTGTCGCTAAGCCAATGGTAGCAACAAAAATCGTAAACCGCAAAAAGGCAGGGTAACAAGGCCAGCAAATACAATGTCGGTCGAGGAATGCCAACAATAGGCTCCAATTTAACCAAAACGATTCCCAATAAAAAAGAGGATAGTAGAGCGCCCAGTCCATCTATAACGAATAGACTTTTGGGATTCGACTGAATCTTATTTATGGATTGTTTGAATATCACGCCTGCTTTATTTTTTGGAGCTTGGTATTTAGAGGTGTTGCTAACGTTTAGCGCCGGCGACGTGCCCAGCTTTTGCTGGGCATGTGCGCTGGTGCAATGTTCCATGCTGTTTTTATTTTTTTGGCTTTGTTAGAAAAACCAAAAGACCTAAAATTATATCTCCCGCTGCCCAAAAAGGTAGGACTAACATGACAATTGAAGATAAACCATTCATTAACCCTGAAATAAATTTCAAAAGCATCATAACATTATACAAGATGAAAGTCCATTTAATTATTTTTCCAATTAATGTCCTTTTGGGCTTTTTTAAGCTCACTCCACATCTTGGACAATCGAATGCTTCATCGCCTATTTCAGAGTTGCATTCTTTGCAATTTATCAGTGCCATCTTAAAGTTTTTTAACGATTATAGGTTAAAGGAAAATATGCTTAGATTTTAGTCATCTTTACATATGGTTTTGATTCATTATTCTATATTTTTAATTTTTTAATATTAGTAAAAATCAATTGAGCTATTTAGATTTATACTTTCATTCTCAAAATCAATCGACAAATCAAAGTCGCAAGTAATATCTTCTGAATTTGTCTCATCTTGTTCAAATTTGTTGATTACTGAATAGGAACAAATTAACCAACAAGAGATATGAAAGCCGAATTCTTTCTGCTGTACAAAATCGGAGAAATTATTAAATAAATCATCAAAATCCTTAATACAGCAATCTTTTATTCTTACTTCAACATTTTTAATTTTTTGACAGCCTATTTTCTCTTGTATTTCATCCAATAAAAATTGGTCTTTTACCATTAAGTCTGCTAATTTTTCCTCTAACCAATCCGGTGGTTCTATTCTTCCTTTTAGTTCACTATCAAATGTTTTCAAATTTACTTGTATCTCTTGATATCTATGGTAGGGGATAATAACCGACTTAGTTACCCCTTCTCTATTTTTAATCAGCTGCGTCTCCTCTTCAATTGCAGCATTGATTTTCAGTCTGTTTTCTGAAATTACATTTATATATTCTTCTTTAAATTTTTTTATATCTCCTTCAAATTGAAATGTTGATTGATTCTTTAACCTGATAAATTCTTCAGAATATTTATTAATTAATTCTTGTTCATTTTCTATGATTACAATGTTTTCATCGTGCCCATCGTCTGCGGATGCTATACGACTCCAATTGTAGGAACCTATGATGACAGTTTTAAAATCAATAATGCAAAATTTATTATGCATCATGGCATTATTATCTTTAGTTCTAACAAAAACCTTTCCCCCATAATTGCTCAATTCTTTCCATTTCTTGTCTAATCCGTATTGGCTATTCTCTTTTTTGTCACTTATTAATACTTCAACATTAGCCCCCTCTTTACATTTTGCAATGATTGAATCCCAGAGGTCTTTATCAGTAAACCAACCTAACGCAATCAAAATGCTTAATCTACAATTCTTAATCTCTATATCAATCTTCTCTTTTATTTCTTTAAAGTGTGGTTCTACCCGCATCATTTATATTGTTAGTTTTTCTTTTAATTGCATGGAACTACGTCACTCCCGAAAACGACTAAGTAAAACCCGCATTGCGCCTTTTACTTACTCGTTTTCGGGAAAGTCGCCAATATTTCCACTGCAACCCTACCCCAAGGTGACTAAGTAAACATGCAATTCGTGTTTACTTAGTTACCTTGTGAAGCTCACTTTTGAGCATCCGTTGACAGGCAAGCATTGGCGAATGCTTGTGGCTGCTTTTTTAGGTTCTCTCACAGTAGTTTTATACGAACAAGGCAAATGTAAAAAACCGGATACAAATCCAAGTCATCCAACGGGATTTTTATTTTGTTCCAAACTCTTGCTGGCTTTTTGCTGCCCTGACCTGCTGTGGGCCGATACAAACAAGGAATTTGGGCAGCCAGCACTTGGCTGGTTAAAATGAAAAGAGGCCGTATCGGAATGTTACTTCTGATGCAGCCTCTAGTGATAACTTTATCTCAAGCGCCATAAATGTAGCTTGAAACTAACTCAAATGCAAATTCTTTAAATTTTTCTCAATGCTATTTGGATATCGTCTGTTGCCAAAGGCCCCAGTTCAAAGGAGGCTTCCAGAGCTTCTTCGAGGTACTGCTTCGCTTCTTTTTTTAGTCCATTTCCAGCCAGTATCACGCCGGAATGATAGAGTGCTTTCGGCTCCTGCGTTTGGTTCATCACATGTTTTTGGATGATGTCCAGTGCTGCCGTTTTGTCCCCTTTTTGATAGGATGCCCAAGCCAAAAGCCCGTAGGACGTGGGGTGTGGGCGCTCTGCAATTTCCTGCTCCGCAATGGTCAGTGCTTCCTTGGCTTGTCCCGTTTTTGAGGCTTTCAGGTCGCAGAGATAGGCTTTGTACATATTGCCGTAGGCCGGGTTGCTGGCCTTTTCGACAAATGATTGACGGTAAGCCATGGCCTCGTCTGGTTTGATTTCTAAGGTGGCGATGTCTGATAAAAGCAGGTCATAGTCGGGTACCGGGTGAATCTTTTTCAGGAACCCCAAAATCCGCCGTGCTTCCGCTGTGTTGTGGTCATGGGAGTAAGCCACCCAGGCAATGCCTTTCAGGGAGTGGAGGTCCGCAGGGTTGTTTTCCAATGCTTCCAAGTAGGTGTCGTAAGATTGCTGGATGCGACCATCGTGGCCGTACATGTCCGCCAAGTTTGAAAGCGACCAATTGAGCAGGTCTTTTGAGCCGGAACTACGTGCCAGTGCCAGTGCTTTTTCCATCTGCTTGATGGCTTCTGGCAAATTCCCTTGTTGGTCGAGCATTTTCATTTGCCGGATGAGGTAGTCGAAATGCGAGGTGGAGGCCACGTCCCGAAGTAACTGGCTGGCGTAGCCAAAGTCGCCTCGTTCCAGCAACACATCGGTGAGCATGAGCGAACTGGCGAAACGCTCTTCGCCCACGGCGACGGCCTGCCGCATCAGTTTCTCTGCTTCAGCGAACGAGTGTCGGGTAACGGCATTGCTGGCGAGCGCCTGAAGCGTGCCCACCCGGTTGGGGTAGCGCTCGTTGACGATATAGAGTAAGCTGTCGGATTGGTTCAACTTCGAAACATCGCCACTCAGTTTGAACCAGGCAGCATATTGGCCAGCTAATTTTGTTTGGTAAACGAAGTTTTCGGGTTGCTCCCGCAGTTTTTTTTCCCAGAAACTGGTGCGCTCCGCAAGCGTTTTTTCGGTTTTTTCAAGATGGCCTTCATTGAGATATACTTCGTAATCGGCACTTTTTACAATAGGTTTTTGGATGTTGATATACAAAACGGTGGCAAAAATGGCCAGCATGGCAATGATGATGACGGGTGTTTTTTTCATGACGATAATTTTTTAACTGCAAACGGGTGATAGAATCATCAGTAGTTTTTGGGATGTTTGGTCAGCAGCGGACAGCCTGAGCTGCCCGCTGGAGAACTAACCAAAAAAAAATTAATGTGGTGTAGCCAAGTAGGGGAATGTATTGAGGAACGGCTTGTCATTCGCATCCACATGGTCGTCGGTGAGGCTGGGGTTGGCAGTGCCATCCGGACCACCGAAGATGAGCAGCAGTTCCGTCGAGATGACATCATCAGCGAGGGTGCGGCCCGTGAGCACATTGGTACCATCGAAAAAAGTCGTGGTGCCGCTGGTAGCGACATTCAGCACATCCGTCACCAAGGCACCGCTGAACGTGGCGGCATCCATGCCCAGTGCGTTGGTGGTGTAGCCAGCGTTCAG
Source organism: uncultured Saprospiraceae bacterium (assembly GCA_964442355.1). Classification (GTDB taxonomy): domain Bacteria; phylum Bacteroidota; class Bacteroidia; order Chitinophagales; family Saprospiraceae; genus UBA6168. The sequence goes on from CAYTZS010000003.1 coordinate 6,522, forward strand.
CGCCAAAAGCTGGGCCTGAAACTTAGCGGCGAACTTGCCACCCATTGCCGAAGGCACGGTTTCGTTGAAAGTATCTTTGTCATCAGATGACACGAAAACAGTATTGATGGCTGGGCGACCCATTTGGTCTTCCTGCTGGTAGGTGTTACCCTCAAATGGGTTCGTGTCATCGTCTTTTTTGCAGCTTACAAACAGCGAACTGAAGGCCAACAATAGCAGACAAGCTGCTTGAATCATATTTTTCATAATCGAGTTGATTTAAAAATTAATGGCTTAAATAAAGGGCAATTAAAGTCGCAACGCTAAAGCATGGGCAAACGCTACCCATCTGACAGTCAATCATTTAACCGCCAATATTATTTATAGCCGTCTTGTTAAAAGTGATGGTGGTTGGGAAATATATTCCCGGAATATGGTTAAATAACCGGGTTAAATATTGATTGGTATATGACCAATTAAATCTTGCGCTTCGTCACCGCCCAGGTATTCAGCGATGCCGCAGAACCGAGCATGGATTTCGGTACTTCTATGACCACGGACATCACGTTAGTGCCAGCGAATGTATCTGAGCCTGGGTTGTTGAACCCTGAAGCCGTGCCGCCGAGAACGTTTTGATAAGCCACTAGGTCGAAGAAAAACGGGTCGTCACGTGGGCCTGCAAAGACTTTGATGCCGTTTTTGCTGCCAATCACAGCGGTTTTGCCGTAGGAGGTGACATTGGCTGTCGTGACTGTTGCGTCTGTCTCAACTTTGCCTGTCAGGCCAGTAACGGAAGGCTTCACAGGGCCATAAACACTGAGTTCGCCCTTGTTCACCACCGCCTGAATGACGAGGTCTTCCACGTAATCGCCAGTGTTGTCGATGTTCACTTGTACCATCACGTTTTCGTCGAAAGCGGCAGTAGCAGAAGCGGTCGGGTCAAGCAAGCCCTGGGTGTTCACCACGAAAACCATGTTGTCACTGTTTTCAGGGCTTTGAAAGGCGTAAAAGTCCGTGATGTCGGAGCTAGTCGATGCGACGCCCGGAGCGTCGATGTGGTCAGCGGCCCATACAATACCGATGGAGACCGAGAGGATGGCAAAAGCCGTCAATAACAAATTCTTCTTTTTCATCTTTTTTAATGGTTTAGTTAAAACTGGTCAGAAACTGGAAATAAGCTTTGAAAACTTCGGTGCCTTACGGGTGATTCTTTTTCTTTGGCTTGAATCCCACTTTCTGATGTGAAGAGATTTTGAAAATCTTATTGTCGACTTCATTTACGACCACGAGTTGGTGATCGGTTTTCGTTGTTTAGATTTTTTTTTGAAAACGGTTAAACATAGGTAGGGACGCAAGGCAGTATTTTTCCTAACGAATGACGCTTTTAGCGAATACACAAATTCTGCTTTTCTCTTTTATCGGCCTTATTTCTTTTACAGAAGGGCAGTCCTCTCTTTCCACATGATTTGGTCGCCCAAATCATCGCTGTTCACTTAAGCCTTTGTTTCTATTTTTTATTTTATACAGCTTTAGTACAATTTTTCGGCAGCTTTTTTGAGCTCTGCATCTGGCAAAAATTGATCAGATATAGTTAAGATGGCAAGAAGGTTATTCTGTAGTTTATCTAACCGTATTTCACCTGGGCTGATAGCGGTTTGCAGTAGATGCAATGCCATATCTGCAAGCAAAAGACGTTGTTTTTCTAACCACTCGGCATCACCTTTTTTGGCTTTATAACTAAAATATCCAGCTTCAACTTGGCTGTGCAATTCCCAGCTAGTCTCTAACATTTTTAGGCGTCCGTCTTTGTTCATACAATTAATTTATAGGTTTCAATGATGCAGTCAGTTAACTCACCTTATAAAAGCGACAGCTTAGCCATGTATCGCAAAACCCCATTCGTCAATACCTGCACGAAATAGAGACCTGATGGCATGGGCGGCAAGGAATGCTGTGCCAGTTGTAGCCTTACTCCGTTTTGTATATTCGCTTACATGCAGTTTTCCCATCTATGGCAGCTTTAATAAAATAAGTGCCGTTTGGGAAGGAAGTTAAGTCAATGGTTGCAATTGAATGGAATGGTTCAATGGAGGCGGTTGTGATTTGCTGTCCAAGCACATCAAAAACTTGAAGCTTGATTTCGTTGTAAGGTAGTTCACCAAAGTCCAAATTGAAAATACCATTTGAAGGGTTTGGATAAACCAAAATCTGCTTGGTGAGGTGCTCCGTTTCTATTTTGCTTACTGGAGAAATGATACTATTGAAATAATTTAACATACTTGAATCCATTCGGCAATGACAAGTATAATACGGGGGAAACAAATTTCCACCACTTAACACCCCAAGTACTTGTCTATTATTGGATGTGTCTTGATGGAAAAGACCGCTTCCACTTTGTCCTGAGTATCCAATATTGTTGTGACATACCCTATTGGGGGACAGCCAAAAATCCATATAGCCATTCATGTAATACATTCGCTCCCCTTCTTCAAAAACAGGATTACCCAAGGGGTCGTACCCTGGATAGCCAAAACTGTAAAAAGCATTGGAGGGTGAAGTATAGAAACTGGTATCGGAATTATATGCCAAGTCTATCCATCCTGTTGTGTTTCCGATTGGACTGGATAAACTCATTATGGCTATATCATAATCCAAATTTCCATTTTCAGTCCATTGTGTAAATGTATACCAATTAGTAGTTGTAGTGAAACCAAAAGGTTGACTGCCCAAGTTATAGGCAGGAACAACCGTGCACTCAACTACATAACTTGAGTCAAATTTACTCTTGACACAATGCCCCCCTGTAATAATAAATCCTGGGGCAACAACCACACCTGAGCAAGTTCCAAAGCTGTTTTGATTGTTTGTAGGATTGAAAAATGTCAAGAACAATTTTACAATAGCTGACATCGGGTAATTTGGAAATTCTGCAAGCTGGTCAGCAGGTGCTAAATCTGTAAAACCATAATCTTGATTTTCCCCACTCTTGATAAATTCGTTGGGCTGTTCATTGCTTGAAGGCGAATAATTATTGTGTAGGTTGTTAGAATAATTTCCAATATGAACGGTTTCAAACCTTTTCTCAAGCATATTGAAAACTACCAATTTATTCTCTTTATAGGCTGTATCCTTTGGTGGTGTAAATGGTTGCAATGGTATGGGCACGTACAAATCCGTATTAAAAGGCTGTTGTCCAAAGACTACTATCTGGCTTATAACTGCTGCCATAAAAGCGCAAAGTGTAAATTTTTTCATCATTTTGAATATTAGTTTATTTGAAACTGCGCAGCTCTTTCAAGTCTAGCGAAGCGTGACTTGGAAGCATACAGCAGGCGGTCTGCGACCGCCAAGCCCAGCGGGCTACAACCACTACTCGTTCCAACCCACACCGTGCACTTCCAAAGGTACTATTTCCAATTGATATTCCGCAGCCCTGCCCACATAGGCCGTTGCGCTGGAATATACATAGTCAGCGGCGTTGAACACGATTCTGGCCGCTACCGGGTTAGCGTGGACATAGTCAATCTTTTGGCGGGTGAACTTCATGGTCACCAGTTCCACTGGCTGTCTGTCCTGTTGCCAGACCTGGTAATTGGTGTTGTTCGGATTGTGCTTGCCTGCATTGCCAAATGCACGGAGCAACCACTCACGACGGCTCTCAGGCAAAGCCTTTACCGCCTTCACAATCTCCTTTGAGGTGTGCTTCTTGAAGTCACGGATGATGCCAGGCAAGGGCTTGCCCCCTTCCTTTGTGGAAACAACGAGATGTACATGGCTTGGCATGATGACGAATGCATGCACGACCAGCCCTTTATCGGCCTAACAATAGCGCAGCGATTCCAATAGGATGTTGCAGTATGTCGACCTTATGAACAGGTCTATCCGATGAATGATGGTGAAGGTCACGAGATAAACTCCTTCTGGGTTTCTGATTTTGTGCGCCCTGCTCATGGTACGGTTTTGAGCAAAGCTACTTCATCCATTGCTCCTGCACAAGCGTTGTAGCCCGCTGGGCTTGGCGGTTGCAAACCGCCTGCCGTGTGCTTCCAAGTCACGCTTCGCTAGACTTGAATGAGCCGCTGCTTTTTTTGCAGGATATCATACTTAGACTAACGGGGTTTGTCAATGCTTTTTTGTAATATGCGTTTAAATCACTCTCGTTTAGCTGTTTTCATGCCCAAGCAGGTTTTGTATGTATCGCAGTTCAAGGCTTTTTCAAGTTTCTCCCAAAAACCCATACCGCACCCCAGAAAGGTACAGCCCCTGCGGGTGCGCCGCTTTTGATGCGGTAGGTGGTTGTCCTGTTTTCAGGCAGTTTTCAAACGCCTGCAAGGTCTGCCTGCCGTACCCGATTTCCAGTATTTGGGCCACCAGTATGCGCACCATGCCCCGTAAAAAGCGGTCGGCGGTGAATGTGAAGGTCAGCCGCTCCCCGTCGTTTTCTACCTCCAACCGTGCGGCTGTTAGTTCGCAGATGGTCGTTTTATACAGGTCGGGCTGTCGGCACATTGCTCGGAAATCCCGGTAGTGGTTCAGGGTCTCCACGGCTTTTTGCATCAAGCCCAAGTCCATGCTTGCTTTTGGGTAATAGGCGCTCAACTCGCTCAGGAAGGCGTCTTTGGTGGTGTGGATGCGGTAGGTGTAGGTCCTAGAGATGGCGTCATTTTGGGCGTGGTCATGCCAGCCTACTTTGATGCAATCGTGGATGGTGATGTCATCCGGCAGCATTTTGTTGAGACGGAAAACGGGGTCGTAGCCAAAGTCGTCCGCCACTTTGATATGGCAAAAATACTGGCTGGCATGGACTCCCGCATCCGTCCGGCCACAGCCGATGCAGTTGACTTTGTAGCCGAGCATCTTTTCCAGCGCCCCTTCCAGTGTTTCCTGTATGCTGGGGTGCTTGGGCTGTCGCTGCCAACCGTGGTAGTGCGTGCCTTTGTAGGATAGGTGCAGGAAGAATTTCATGGGGGAAAGATAGGGGGTTTGGAGGTTTGGAGGTTTGGAGGTTTGGAGGCTTGGAGGGATGGAGGTTTGGAGGCTTGGAGGGATGGGCTGTCTACTTCACAGGTTAATAGATAGTCCGGGTATGGTTTTACAGTCACAAAAGTAGTCCTGAAAAAACCTTACAGCCGAAAATTGAATCCTAAAATTCCATTACATCCAAAAAACAGTTTCGGCCCCCTTTTGGAGCCTTTGGCATACCGAGCCAGTTGACCGCTTAGACGATTTTTGGTTTTTGGTCGGCGGCGAAAAATTAAATTTCAACGCTAAGGTGCTAAGGCGCAAAGGACAAAACCATCCTTTGCGACCTTGCGTCTTAGCGTTTAATAATTTTGAAGCACCGTAGGCGAATCTGACTTTTGATACATCCCCGGGGGAGAGCGCTCTTGGGGCATTCCGCCCAAAACCCCTGTTTTCACGGTAAGACGACATGAGCCAAGTTTTTAATTGTTGATTGACGATTATCCCGCAAGGTGGGATAATCATCAATCGTCTATCAAATCAAGAAATCGAAGCCAACCCAACAACGCAGCCCATCCCCCCAAACCTCCAAACCTCCAAACCTTCTAACCCTCCCAAGACGGCCAACCACCAACCGTAAAAGTGCTGGTGTTGTGAGAAAATCGCCCTAACTTCGCCGCCCTTAAAACGCAGTACATGCAGCGCCAAATCGTTAAAAACGCAGAATCATACGTCATTGACCTGCTCAAATCGGGCCTGAAACCCGACCACGGCTACCACGACCTTCAGCATACCCTCTCCGTGCGGGATGCCTCGCAGGAGCTGGGCAACCGCTATCGCCTCAGCGACGACGAGCTGGAACTGCTGGCATTGGCCGGTCTATTTCACGATACGGGTTTTACCAAAACCTATGTGGGCCACGAGGAGGCCAGCAAGGGGATTGCCACTGCTTTTTTACTGAAAGAACAATATGCGCAGGAGAAAATCGAGCAGGTGAACCGCTTGATTGAGGTGACGAAGGTGGGCGTGGAGCCGGAACTTTTGCTCGAAAAAATCATCAAGGACGCTGATTTCAATACCAACGGCAGTACCTACGAGGAGAAGTCGGCGGCGCTGCGCAAAGAATGGGAGGTCTTCTGCAACCAGCAGATGACGGACAATGAGTGGACGGAAAATGGGTTGAATTTTTGGGAAAGCCACCGTTTTTACACTGGCGAGGCGCAGGCTTTGTACGGCGATGCCAAACGCAAGACCTTGAAGACCTTGAAAAAGGCCGTGGAGAAGTTCAAGCCGAACATCGAGGACTTGGACTTTGCCATCAGCAAGAGCAAAAGCGCCCAAATGATGTTCAAGACGACGCTGCGCAACCAAATTGACCTCACCAACATCGCCGATAATAAGGCGAACATCATGCTTTCCATCAACTCGCTGCTCATTACCATCGGCATACCCATGCTGGCCAGCAACCTGAAAGAGCACCCTAGCCTCGTCTATCCTGCTGCGGTGCTGCTGCTCACTTGTATCCTTTCCATCGTGTTTGCGACGCTGGCCACCCGCCCTGTGAAGATGCTTGGCCATACCGACTTGGATTCGATTGACCTGGGCAACTCGAACTTGTTCTTTTTTGGGAACTTCTTCAAAATGAACCGGGAGGACTATATGAAGGGCCTGATGCGGGTAATGCAAAACGAGGAAATCATCGACAAATCCATCGTCAATGACCTCTACTTCTTGGGCCGAGCTCTCGGCAATAAGTATTACCGACTGCGCATTACTTACCAAATATTTATGACTGGCATGGTGCTCACCGTGGTGACGTTTGGGATGCTGTACTTAACAGGGATTTATTAGTAGTTATGAGTTATGAGTCATGAACTATGAACTATGAGAGATGAGTTTTGTACGTGACTGCACTATTCTTCACTCTACCTTTATGCTAAAAATTAAGCATAGAACTGTCTCCCACTCATCTCTCATCTCTCATAACTCATCCCTCATCCCCTCCTTCAGCACATCCCATACCCAGCATTGGAGGCGAGTATCTTCGCAAAATGCCATGCCAATACATTTCACGCAGTCGGCGGCTTCGAGGCGGCTGCCGGGTTTAAAGCCCTTGGATTTGCGGCGCTCCACCAAGTGATTGGGGGGCAGGTCCTCTACGCCAAGCAGGAAGACGGAAACCCAGAGGTTGCGCTGCAATGCCCGGTTCAATGTCCTGCGGCTGCTGCGGGTATCTCCCTGCTCCTTGAAGCGAAGGAAGGCTTTAGAGAAGTACCATTTTGCGGAAAAATCGTCAGGGTAGCTGCGAATGAGCTGGTTGGCTTCTGCGAGCCGATTGTCGCAAAGCAAGGCCGTGAGCAGGTATGGTCGTAGTTCGAGGTCGTCGGTGGGGTTCAGTTCCAAGATTTCTTGGAAATGGAGGGCAGCGGTTTCGTAGTAGCCGTTGCGGAAAAGCTTCTCGGATAGGCTCACCTTGGCTTTGAACCAAGTATGCGTCTCAACCTGTTTCCAGGGTTTTTTCCTAAAATCCTCCATCAAATCGGCCATCATTTCTGGGCCAAGCAGCTTGTTGGTAGCCTCCATGCTGCGCTGGTACCACATCATGGAAGCTTCGGCAGAGTCGGCGAGCCCGGCCAGCTCCATGCAAGCCTCTGGGCACTGTGGGTCAAGCTCAAGGGCCGTGCGCAGGTGCTCACGGGCCACTTCTGGCGTGGGCGACTTGCGGGCCTCCAATACGTGCTCACGGGCCAGCAACTGTGGCATGAGATTCGGGTCTAGCTCCTTGAGGGCATCAAAGTGCTGAAAACTGGTTTCGTCCTTGAAAAACCGGAAAATATGGTGGATGGAACCACATTCCATTTGCAGGTGAAAAAGCAGGTGCCTGAATTGTTCCAAACTACGCCGTGTTTCGGCAGAGGGTGCGACTTGCATGTGGGTATCAGTGTGTTTTTACAACTGGGTGGATGTCCTTCAAACTTTCTGTCTTACCTAGACACATGCATATTTGATGCCAAACATTAAATTTATCGTAATTTGTAAAAACAGTGGTAGTCAAAAATTTAACCCAGCCTCATCCATTCAAGTCGCTCAATTTGAGCTTAGTCTTGTGTTAAAAATAAGCTGTGTGGTTATACGCTGCAAAATGGGGGTTTTAGGGGGTGTAAAATCGCCTGCGGCGATTTTACACCCCCTGAATTACTCCCGGCTGCGGCGGCAGAGCCGCCGCAGCCGGGAGTAATGGATTTTTGGGTGCGTGCCGCCCCCAAGCCCCCTGTGCGCTAAATATGTGCACAAACCACTCCGCCTACCTCACCCACCCTTCCAGCAAAATCGAGCCTTCGCCAAATCGGTTGCTTTCTTCGTGCTTGAGGAGAAGGTGGTCACCCAAAAACTTGCAGGTAAACGTCTCGGAATGGGGGCTTTCGATGTACCGTAACTTGAATTGCAAGGTTTGCGAGTCTAGCCAGGCGTAGCTGCCTGAAACTTTGGATGGAGGCAGCCCTTTAAAATAGCCTTTAATCGCTTTTGACAGATAAGGGCCCAGTTTTTCGGTCGTGCCTTCCTGCCATTGGTCGTAGCCGAAAAGAAGCGGATATTCCGCATTATCGGTCGAAAGCAGCATCTTGCAAGTGTTCCCTTCCAGCTGAAACGACACGTTTTTAAAGTATTGGTTTCCCTCAAAAGTGAAGGTCTTGCCAGTCCAGTTGGTCACCAGTTGCGAAGTAGCAGGGCCACGCAAGACAGGCAAGCTCAAGGCCGTGAGCTTCTTTTTCAAATTGCGGACAGCATCGCCCTCTGGCAGCGGCTTTTCGTGGAAACCTGGCAGCAGGTGTTTCCAAACCAAGTCGAGTTCCCCCTGCATGTCGGCTGTTTCGGAAGTGATGGCAATGACGGCGTCCTGCTCTGGCAGCACGAGCATGTACTGCCCGTAAGCACCATCGCCCCGATAGCTGTTGTGGCGGCTGCGCCACATTTGGTAGCAATAGCCCTGCGCCCAGTCGGTCTTGTCACGGTCAGCCTGTGGCATATCCGGCGATTGCAGAATCTTCAGGGTGGTGGCCTCCTCGACCCATGCTTCGGGCAGCACTTGGCGGCCGTTCCACTTGCCTTTTTGCAAAAAAAGTTGGGCGAACTTGGCCATGTCCTCTGTTTTGAGGCGAAGGCCCCAGCCCCCCACGTTGTAGCCCATCAGGTCTTTTTCCCAGTCGGCACCCACGATGCCCAGTGGCTCGAACAGCCTCGGTTGCAGGTATTCCACCAGCGATTGTCCGGTCACTTTTTGCACAATGGCACCTGCCATGTAGGTGCCGAGGGAGTTGTAGAGAAACTTGGTGCCCGGCTTGTCAATGATGGGCGTTTTCAAGAACCCTGCAATCCAGTTGCTGTCAGTGACGGCGAGTGAAAAGCTGGGGTCGGGGTCTTGCCCAACCGTCATGGACAGCAGGTCACGGATGTTGAGCGCTGCTAAATTTGGGCTTACTTCCTTCGGCAAATGCTCCGGAAAAAAGGAGACAACTTTATCGGTGAGTGCGATTTTGCCCTCATTTACGGCGAACCCGACCGCTGTGGCGGTGAAGCTCTTGCTGCACGAGTACAGCGTATGCCGCAGGTCGGGGCGATAGGGCGCCCACCAAGCCTCGGCCACTACCTTGCCGTGCCGCACCATCATGAAGCTGTGAAACTCATGCTTGCTGTTGCTGATGGCGTTGAGGAAACTGTAAATGGACTCGCTACTGACGCCCTCGACTTCGGGGGTACTGCGGGGCAGCATGGCCGCAGGCTGAGCGAAAGATTGCAGCGCTAGAATCAGCAACAACAACGTGGCGGCAAGAAATGGTTTGGTACTTTTCATCGCATTGATTTTTTTTATCGAAAGGGCTAAAGGTAAGCTGTCGGCTCTAATTTGTATGTAGCTCACACCGCCAAGTTTTGGGCATGGAGTCTGGGACGGCTCTACCGTCGTGCGCTAAATAGGAATAACTCAATTTGTGGTGCTCGCTCTTTTGGGGTCGAAAGTGAAAAACAATATTTCTCGTCCCAGCGGGACGACATCTTTGTAGGAATCGTTCAAGCCCCAATGCTAACCGTTCCATCGGAACGGTATCTACTTGGTTTAGATACCGTTCCGATGGAACGGAAAGGCTAGGATAATTAAGGTTCTACAAAGATGCCGTTCCTACGGAACAATGGTCGCAGCTTGCATCAAGAATAATCTTGCGCTGCAAACCAGGAATTATTGCAGGTTTTTACAATAGGCCGCCGTTATATTTATTCCTATTCAACGCACGGCGGCAAAGCTCCTAACCCCTCATGCCTAAAACTTGACGGCATGTAGTCGAAGCCTATCCATTTTTGAGAAAATACCGCTCGAAGCCATTTTTTGTGACAAACTTTGAACCCGACTAAACTTTTGCCCCTGTGTCAACTGTTTAGAAACCTTCTGCCCGACCTCAACGACCTATTTCAACAAACCCATCTGATGAAAATTCTTCTACAATACCTCGCACCCCACAAATGGCTTGTGCTACTGACGTTGGTGCTGGCCGCCATCAACACAGGCTTTTCGCTCATGGACCCCATCCTCTTGGGCAAGCTCGTGACCCTCGCCAACGACCACCAGAGTGCATCGCCGCAGTTCGATTGGTCGCATTTTTTCTGGAGCTACGAGCGCATCGAAAGAAAGGGACAGCCCTATCTTCAAATGGGTGTAGTTTACATCTTGATTGCCTCCATCTCCGTGGCGATGGTGAGCCGCATCGCCAAGGCTTTCCAAGATTACGGCCTCAACCTCATCATCCAAAAATTCGGGGCCAAGGTGTTCACGGATGGCTTGCAACATGCGATGAAGCTGCCCTACCAAGACTTTGAGGACCAGCGCAGCGGGGAGACGCTGTCCATCCTCACCAAGGTGCGCACCGACGTGGAGAAGTTCATGATTAGCTTTATCAATATCCTATTGGGCGTGTTGGTGGGCGTTGTATTTGTGTTTGTATATGCATCCATTTATATCAATTGGCGCATACCTGTGGCATACGTATTTGGCATCATTATTCTCACTTGGGCCACCAATAAATTGAGCAAAAAGATAAAGTCCATACAAAAGAACATCGTGAGTGAAACCACCGCCCTTGCTGGCTCCACGACCGAATCGCTCCGCAATATAGAACTGGTAAAAAGCCTTGGCCTCACTACCCAGGAGATTGAGCGCTTAAATAAAAACACGTATAAAATATTAGGTCTGGAATTGACAAAAGTAAAACGCATACGCAGCATAAGTTTCGTGCAAGGCACGATGGTGAATACGCTTCGGCAAATCATATTGTTCATCATCATGTGGCTCATTTTCAGGAACGAAATGGAGGCTGGGCAACTGGTGACGATGCAGGTTTTCTCGTTCTTTATCTTCGGCCCACTGCAAGAAATTGGCAACATATTGCTCTCCTACCGGGAGGCAGAGGCGTCGTTGAACAATTTCAACAACTTAATGAACAAGCCACCAGAAGCTGTCCCAGTGGCTCCGAAGCACTTGGGCGAAATCGAAACCTTGTCATTTAACAATGTGATTTTCAAACATAAAACGGCCAGCCACCATGCCATTGACGGCATCAGTTTTAATGTAAAAAAAGGCGAAACCATAGCATTTGTTGGCCCCAGCGGCAGTGGAAAGTCAACGTTGATGAAATTAATGGTCGGGTTGTACCGTCCCCTGAATGGCAATATTTTGTACAACAACTTGGATGAAACCGAGATACATTATGACGATTTGAGGAATCAAATCGGCTTCGTCACACAGGACACCAACCTGTTTAGCGGCACCATCCGTGAAAACTTGCTGTTTGTGAACCCTGCTGCCTCCGAGGCTGACATTCAATTGGCACTCCAGCAAGCCTCCTGCAACAACCTGCTCGCCCGTGCGGAAAAAGGATTGGACACAGTCATCGGTGAGGGTGGGTTGAAGCTTTCTGGCGGTGAAAAGCAGCGTATTTCCATTGCTCGTGCGCTGCTCCGCAAGCCTAAGCTCCTTATTTTCGATGAGGCGACCTCAGCATTGGATTCCATCACCGAGGAGGAAATAACGGCCACGATTAAAGCGATTTCTCACTCCAAATCGCAGATTACCATCCTCATTGCACACCGCTTGAGCACCATCATGCACGCCGACAGGATTTATGTTTTGGAAAAAGGCGTGATGGCCGAAACAGGCACACACGCCCAATTGCTCCAAGAAAAAGGGTTGTACTACGCCATGTGGCGGCAGCAGATTGGGGAACGCAAAAGCAGTACGGGCGAGCGGGTGGCAACTATGAACTAGCCTCCGTGTACTGCCGCGGCCATTTCCCGAACCAGCCCGGGGTCTTTCTCGATGGCATTCCCCACCACAATCACATCTGCACCAGCCTTGACGTTTGCGGCGGCCTTCTCCGGTGTGCGTATGCCCCCACCCACAATTAACGGGATGGACAGCGCCCCACTTACCGACTCGATGATATGCTCCGGCACGGGCGTCTGTGCGCCGCTGCCTGCGTCCATGTACATGAGCCGCAGGCCGAGCATTTCGCCAGCCATGGCGGTGCAAACTGCGATGTCGTCCTTGTGCGTCGGGATGGGGCGGGTGTTACTCATGTAAAGCACGGAAGTCGGTGCGCCGCCGTCCATGAGCATGTAGCCAGTGGGCATGATTTCGAGCGGACTGAGCTTGAGGTAAGGCGCTGCGATGACGTGGTTGCCGATGAGCAGGTCGGGGTTTCTTCCGCTGATGAGCGAGAGGAACAATATGGCATCCGCCTTCCAACTGAGCTGGAGCGAGCTGCCGGGGAAAAGAATCATGGGGATATGACAGCGCTCCTTGATGGCCAGCAGGCATTGGTCGAGGGCGTTGTTGACGATGAGGCTGCCGCCGATGAAGAAGTAGTCCACTTTGGCTTCCACGGCGAGGTCGAGCACTTTGTCCATGTTGCCGAGGCGCACTTTGTCGGGGTCAATGAGCACGACGAACTTTTTTTTGCCTTCGGCTTTTGCTTGTTGGAGGGATGCGAGGATGTTTAGCATAGGTTGTTGAGCTATGCCGCAAAGATAGGGCAGGATTTTACTTGGCAGCTTTTTTCAAGGCATTCCAGGCAGGCCAGCATAGGCTTAATCCTTCCGTACCATTTCGATGGTTGTCAACCCCACATCCATGTCCATGCTTTTCAAGATTTGGTTTTTGTAATGATAAATGGACTTTCGCCCCCTCGAATTCAGCTTCTCGTACACATTGGCTACCGATTTCTCGATGGCATGGAAACTGCCCCCTTCTTCCGAGTAGGCCGTTGCAATGCCGCTTGGCTCTTTAAACATCATCAGCGCCGCAGAATATTTGATGGGGCCGTTCAAGGTGGATTTCAGCTTGTCATCTTTGAAAAACTGGTATTGGTTGCCGATTCGTTTGGTCATTGAGGTGGAATACGGCTTGCCATTGACATTGACGTCCACCCTTGAATGCTCCAACTCGTTGTTCTTGTAGGTGGATTGGATTTTTACGTTCACCCGCACTGGCGCTACAATTTTGGTCTTGATTTCCGTGATGTTCACGTAAGTAGTTTGAACACCATCAACAGACTTGAAAGCCTTGAATTCCCCCACTGTCTTTCCATTGTGTAGCACATCAAACCGCAGCTCGTCAATCGGTTTGGCGCCCATGAACGACAGCAGCAAAACCAAATGGAGGTATAAGATTCGCCTTGTCATGGCCAATATTTTAGCACTTGCTGCACATCACTGCTCTGCAAAATTGCTGCTCGCAACTTGCAAAATCCCAAGTACCTGACCATTGATTTTAGTGGTGGGAAAAACTGAGGATTATCAGCGTCTGTTGAAGAGGCACTATGGCCCAGCCTGCTTTCTGCCCTGCCAAAGCTCATCCAGCAACCGATAGCGCAACCGCACCATTCGGGCATTGCGCAAGCTGATGGTCAAGCCAGCCCTGCCATCCAGAAAGCCGAGTTTGAGAAAATAGGTACGAATGAAGCGGGCGGGCGGCGACAGCCAGCGTTTCGCAAAAGTCGCTCGTTTACCCTTGGCAAACTGTTCCTCAGCGGCTAGTCGGGCGTATTTTTCGATGCGACGGAGGTGGTCGGCGCTGTCCTTGTACGAGTAGTGCAGCAGCTTACCGGCCAACTTAATTATTTGATAATCAGCAGGTATGCGAAGGGTCTCATGTACAAAGTCCCCCTGCCACTCGACGTGCTTCCGGTGAAAGAGGCGCACCTTCCAGTCGGGGTACCAGCCGCTGTGTCGAATCCACTGGCCGCAGTAGCTGGTGATGCGGTTGAGCGAATATACCTCACCGATTTTGGGTTGCAGTTTTTTCAGCGAGGCAATGAGTTCGTCGGACAGCACCTCGTCGGCATCAATCGAAAGTATCCAGTCGTGCCGGGCCAAGGCATTGCCGATGTTCTTGGTTTTTGCGAAGCCGAACCACTCCTGCTGCACCACTTTTGCCCCCAATTTTTCACAAATCTCAATCGTGCCATCGGTGCTTTGGGTATCGAGCACCAGCACCTCGTCGCAAACCTTGCCCAGCGCCTCCACGCATGGGCCAATTGTTTCGGCGACATTGTGGGTGATGATGACGGCGGAGAATGGAGAATTAAGAGTTGAGAATTGAGAATGGTCAACCATGCGGGAAATTTGTGGGCAAAAATGCGTGGGATTTGCGGGTATTTGTAATTTCAGCGCTCAAAAGCTTGACTTGATGGTACACAGATTGAACGGATTTAACAGATTTGCACGGATTTGATTTGATTGAAAAGCTGTGTTAATCTGTTCAATCAGTTTAACCAGTGTACCATCCAAATATATTATTAACTAAATGGCAAAAATAGCAATGCTCGGCACCGGCTTCATCGCCGATTTTTACATCTCCGCCCTCCACGGCCAGCGCAGCCGTGACCGGGTCATCATGGCCTACTCGACCACCCCAGAGCGGGCCGAACCATTCGCTGCGAAGCACAATATCCAGCATTGGACGAACGACCTGCACGAGGCCGTCAACCACCCGGATGTGGACATCGTGTGCATTGCCCTGCGCAATTACCAACACCTCGAAGCCGCCGAAGCGGCTGCCGCTGCGGGCAAAGCCGTGATGTGTACCAAACCCCTCGCCCGCAACGGCGAAGAGGCTTGGAAAATGCTGCAAGCCATTGAAAAAGCTGGGGTTTTCGGCGGCTACCTCGAAGACCTCGTTTACACGCCCAAAAACCTGAAAGCCGCACAAAGCGTGCGTGACGGCGCCATCGGGCGGGTACTTTGGGCAAAATCACGGGAGACGCACCCTGGCCCGCACAGCCCGTGGTTTTGGGACATGAACCTCGCTGGTGGCGGTGCGCTGGTTGACCTTGGCTGCCACTGCATTGAGATTGCTCGCAACTTTATTGGCAAAAATGTGCGCCCCATCGAGGTCATGTGCTGGGCCGACACGCAGGTGAAGCCGATTGATGCCGAAGACCACGCCATCGGTTTGGTGAAATATGCCAACGGCGCCATCGGACAGTTCGAAGTGAGCTGGGCGTTCCGGGGCGGCATGGACCTCCGTGACGAGGTGATGGGCACCGAGGGCACCATTTGGCTCAACAACTTCCTGCGTACGGGCTTCGAGATGTTCACCGCTCCCGGCCAGTCGGGCTATGTGGCCGAGAAGGCCGAGTCCGCCAGCGGCTGGCTCTTCCCTGTCGGCGACGAGACGAACGACCTCGGCTACAACCACATGTTCACCGACATGCTGAACTCGATGGAGACTGGCAAACAGCCCATCGAAACCTTCTACGATGGCTATGTCGTGAACGAAATAATGGATGCCGCCTATCGCTCCGCAAAGTCGAAGCAATGGGAACCCATCAACCTGAAAGAATGGCGGGGACTACCTGACGAAGCCGTTCAAGTGCAAAAAGAGGTCGAATACGATGCCGACCACTGGCTGCTGAAGGAAGAAATTTTGCCGGACGGCAACCGCAAGTTGCTCCTAAAGGTAAAGGCGACTGGTAAGCTGGTTCAGACGGAAACGAAAGGGGCTTAAGCAAGCCCCTCCTACCTTTTTGTGCCGACTGTGCTTAGCATAGTCGGCACTCATTCCATCATTTATAATGCTGGTTCGGCCAATTGGTGCGCCTGTTCCTTCAATTGTCAAACTTTTCAAAATCTCTAGATGACAACAGCCTTCAAGGTCAATTCTCCGATTCCTTCGGCATTTATCCTCACGAGATAGATACCCGTTGCCACGTCTTTCCCAGCAGCAGTTTTCAGGTCCCAAATCAAGTCTGGGTAAATCTGTAGCGCTTCCACGCCAGAGCCGTTGGGTGGGCCAGGCACCTCGTTCCTGTTGAAGTGCCGCACCACTTTTCCATCTATGGTGTAGATGGTTACTTTGCATTTGGCGGGAAGGTTGGTGATTTTAAGGTAGCCGTTGCCTTCAAGGTCAGGGTAAGCTGCAGGATTGTAGTATGGGTTCGGCACGATTTGTACTTGGTCAAGTCGGCCATTCTGCTCCGGGCGAGGCACGATGGCATAGGGAAAACCATCACCATCGGGGCCAATATTATTCAAGCCAATTAGAAACATTTGGCGCTGGCCAACCCCGGTTGTGGGGTCAAACGTCAGGAAGTCATTGGCTGCATAAGCTACGGCCAAGTAATAATA
Source organism: uncultured Saprospiraceae bacterium (assembly GCA_964442355.1). Lineage (GTDB taxonomy): Bacteria > Bacteroidota > Bacteroidia > Chitinophagales > Saprospiraceae > UBA6168. The sequence continues at coordinate 23,136 of CAYTZS010000003.1, forward strand.
AGTTCGGTGGTTGATAAGGCGGCGGTCGCTGCCCTTGGCAAACAGGTCTTCCTTGATTGTGACGTTGCGCTGAATGCCCAGATTTTCACCCCGAATCACTTCCGCTGGCGAATACAGGAACTGCTCTGTACCGGGGCTGAGTTGGTAGTTCGGGTTCTTTTCAGCCTTCCAATTTATCATGGTTGAAAAACCGTTCTCCACATCACTTTGCAACACCAACCGAGCTTTGGTCGTGTCTCCAACATCGGAGAAACCAAAATTTGGCCCTGCCATCTGGTAGATGAGGTAGCCTTCAAAGTTGTAGGTTGAGTCCGATACGCCTCGCAGGTAGCCGAAGGCTGGTGCTTGAAAACCTTCCTCCAAATTATTCGACCAACCATTGTTCGTCAAAATCAAAGTAATCTCCCGGTTGCCCGCAATCCAATCTATGTCAGGGGCATCAGGCCCTGCCAGTTGGGCACTTGGATTGAAGCAGTTATCAAAATAGTCCTGCGCAAGGTCGTCAGCAGCGAAAAGACGGGTGAGGTCGGGGCATGGATAGTCAATGTTCGGGGCAAAGACGACCCCAAAAACAAGCTCGTTTACAGCACCGGGCTGGAGGAGAAAGGAGCCACAGGATTGTACAGTGCGAAGGTCATAACTTGTCAGCCCATTTGGATATTCAGGTCCAGGCTTACACATCGACCAGCCATTGGGGTCATTGGGTGCACTTGGATAGACGTATTTTGTATAATTTGTACTGATAGGGTCATAACCATCGCCTCCAAAAGTAAGAGGGGTTCCATTCTTCCAAGTTCCCGATAAAAACCTATAAAACTCAATGTCAGTGTTAGTATCGTATCCGCCAGAATGACCCGTGGTAATGGAGTTATATTGATAAACAAACGACGACATCCCCAATTCTTGATCAAATTCATTTATCGGCCCCCGCAAAATATCAATCCCCAGAGCAGGGATGTTGTAGCCGTAAGTGTCAACTCCATCACAAGTAATGCCAGGCTGCCCGTCCTCGTCGTCCACGTTATAGTAATAGGCAAAGTCACGGTCAGGGTCACAGCCAATGTAGTCGTCGAGGTGGCAACCAAGGTCAGCATCCATCCACAGCCCAAAAAACATCGAGTCAATATCCTCCTGCGCCCGATTGATGAACTTATGGCGCTGGAATGTCATGTCGTTGAGTTGGTCTTCCGTGGAAAAAGCAAAGGCCGTTGCCTGTATTTCCATGTGGATGGGGATGCCGTTGGTTTCGCCGTGGATGGCGCCGCCGCCCTCGTCGTTGTAAATCCAGAACACCATCTGGTCGGGAAATTGTGGCACATCGCAGGAGACGATTTCCAGCGTTGGGAAATCTCCCGACAGTGGGCGATAAACGCCGTCTCCGTCTTGGTCAAAAAAACCTGCCAGCCCTTGGTCGGAGTCAGGTAGGTCAAAGCCGTGCATTTGCGAAAAATGGGGATTGCCCCTGCCCGGCCAGCCTTTCACGCTCGCTGGAATGTCGGCCTCGGTGTACGGTTGCCCACCGTTTTGTGCCGCCTCCCAAAGTGCCAAATGTGCGTGGATGTCGCTGCCCTTCACCTCGAAATGTTTGTCCCAGTTGGCGCAAGTTTCGGCATCGGTTATGCCCTCGGTCGCTGAGAGGGGGCCGGGCCAGTAGTCGCTGTTGCCGTTGTAATTGCCGTAAGTCTGGCAAGCTACTTTGAGGTTACCGCCGGGGTCGAAGCCGCCGAGCCAGATGCCCGCTGCAAAGATGGCCGACACCTCCGGCTGTCCGGGCAGGGGCTTGGGCACCACGTATTTGCCATCCGACCTGTCCCACCACATGTCGCCGCCAGTGAGCAGGCGAGCCCGCACGTTGTTGATGTCCATGTCTATCTGCGCCTGCGCCGTGGTGCAGGCCGAGCGGAAGTTGAGGGGCGGGTTGGCCTTGCCTTGTTTGGGCGGCTTTGGGTAGTCCCTCGAAATGGCAGGAAACAGCAGGCAGCAACAAACCGAAAAAGTAAAAAAGGACTTCAATTTGGCTTTCATACAATTCAATTTTGGCGAAATGAAGGACAGGCTCACGGCTATGAACAGGGACTGATTGGAACAAACTTTGGCTTTGACTATTTCGAAACAGGAAGGAAAAAAGGAGAGCCGAGCAGAAAAAAAACGGGAGCCACCTAGCATTGGCGGCTCCCATTTTTTATGACACCAAATTAAAGGCTAATGCGCACGGACAGGTTGTGCGTGCCATCGTAAATCTTCGTTTGGCGGTATGCGTAATCAAATGCGATGCGAGTAGCATTCTCCTTTTTGCTCGTTGGAACGTTGAGCGTCACACCAGCGGCAAGGCCAGAATAAAGCGGCTCTGCGTTCACGGTATTTTCAGACGCTACTTGGCCGAAGTCGAGCTTGTATGCTGCACGCAGCATCACCAACTCGTTGTAGGAGAACTCCAAACCAGCACCCATTTGGTCTTCGGAGAAGGCGTTGGAGGTGTAGTTGCCAAGAGCAGTGAGGCGGGTGTTGCCCACCAGGTAGTAGTCGTAGGACATGCCGATGTTGAGCACCGACTGCATCTCAAAGGAAGTAGCACGTTGGTTCACCACCAAGCCGTGCTCGCCGTCGAATCCAGGAATCTCGATGGACTGGGACAAACCCTCGCCACGGAACTGCATACGACCACCGATGTTGCGGAGCGAAATACCGAACTTGAAGTTTTCACGCTCGCCAGTCACGTACTGAACACCTGCATCGAGGCAAACGCCCGTAGCCGTCACGTCTTCAACGCCCTCAGACACTGCACGACCCAAAACACCCACAGATACCTTGTTTTCAAAGATGTGGGAGAAGCCAATGCCGAAGTTCATGAACCTTGGCGAGAAGGTACTGCCCGTGCCTTCCGGTTGGAAGGTGGTCGTACGCTGGATGTCACCAAAATCGAGGGTCATGATGCTGATACCAATGGCGCTGTTCTTGCCAATTTTTTGTGAAAGGCCAAGTGCGTTGGTGCTGATGCCAGTGCCCCGCAGGTACTCGGAGTGACCGAAAATCACCTCCGTCTTGTTAATCCTGGCAAGGCCTGCGATGTTCAACATCATTGACTCAACACCGCCTACCATGGAGGTGCTCATGCTGTGCAAGCCTGCACTGCGGGCCCAAGGGTTCATCAACAGCTCAGGTGCGCCAGCTTCACCCTGACGGTCAGGGTTGCCTGCCTGCACACTGGGAGCCGTCAGCGAAAGCAGGACCAGGGTAAGGAAAAAGTATAATGACTTATTCATAAATTTTCTTTGAGTTTGTGAATGTCCATGAAGCCCGGTTCCAGCTTGAAAATAAGCCGGAACCGGGTTCACAATATCATTCAAGTTTTACAAGCCTGTCGGATCGTACTGACGAGTGATGCCGAACCACTTCAGGGTGCGCTCGCCCAGTTCACCTGCGTCAACGTGAACGAGGTAAACACCTGCCGCAACAGGGATGCCCTTGTTATTCTTCAAATCCCACTCGATGTCGGGTATGATTTGTGAGCCAGGCGTGCCAGTGCCTTTAGGTGGGCCAGGCAACTCGTCCCGGTTGTACTGACGGATAAACTTACCGTCCAGCGAGTAAATCGTCACCGTACACTTGGCAGGCAGGTTCGTGATTTTCACTACGTTGGACAAGCGGCCATCTTCGTAGTCGGAGAAGGCGTAGTATGGGTTTGGCACCATGTTGATCTTGTCCAAAGCCTCGTTCACCTCTTCTTCGTTCAGCGCAACAGCTTGTTTGCCGTCAATCTTGAAGCGATAGGTTGGGTAACCGTTGTACTGCTCGGTGCCCTTGCTTACTTCATACGGATTATCCACCCGCAGCTTGATGGTCAAATCGTTAGGAATAAGGCCATCTGTGTAAGGAAGCATCTGTGTGCCGCTTGCCATCAATGGCATACCAGCCCAAGTCACCCGCTTGAGTGCGTTCACCTTTTTCAGGTCGCTCTCATTTGGGTGGAAACGCTCACGCAGGTATGCGCACTCGTCGTACTCTTCGTAGGTTACAAAAACTGCGTGTTGTCCACCAGCGTACCAAATCATCGGCGAGTTCAGGTCGTCGAAGTTGTAGTCCGACGGAAACAACATCTGCGAGGTCGGGTTGAACATCATGTCGGCACCGTTTGGCTTGCCGTCGTTGTAGTTGTCCAAATAGCCGCTTGCAGCCGAGTAGGCAGAGTTTTCACCAAAGAAGATGTTGAGGCGTTTGCCAGTTTCAACGTCAATGGCATAGCCAGGGAACCAGCCCATGCCAATGTCATCGCCGTCTGGGTCTGGCAGACCGTCACCGTCGCTGTCATCTTTGCCAACCGAAGGCGAGTTGCGAAGGTCGAAGCTGAGGATTGGGTTGGCTGATGTGCCACCTTCTGCCAACATCTGTGAACCATCTTCACGCTGAGCAAAGCTTGCATAGTCAGGATTCATCATCTCAACGATGACACAACGGCTCCACTTGCTCTTGTCGCTTGTGAAGACAATGTCAACGTTGTTGAGGTCAGCCAGCAGGTCCTCTTTTACAACCAATGAGTTCTGTTGGCTCTTCCATCCTGGTGTGAGGTAGAATGGGTACTCCGTCGTGCCAATCCTTGAACGGTAGTCGGCAAGTTGGTAGGGCACAAAAGAACCATCACCGATAGCACCTAAAGTAGTTTCGTGGTGGCAGTTCCAGCTTTCATCAAAGCGGACGTAGTCGAACGCCACATTGATTGCGCCCGGCAGGTCTTCCACGGTAAATCCATCCGTTACTGCATTGAACCAAACAGGACCGTTTACATCCCTGTATTCTTGCTCGTTGCCGATTGCACCATCTGTTTCATCAGCACACTCACCAGCATCAGCTGTTTGGCCAATGGTTACCGTAAAGCCATACTGACCAAAGATTTGCTCATTGAGGAAATCGAGCGACTTGTCCGATACGGTTTCGTCACCGGTGCTGAGGTTTTTCAGTTTCCAAGTAACATCACCATCGAGTTTGTCATTCGACATGTTCTCGTCCTCGAAAGTGATTTCGTACTCACCGTCAACCACTTCCAACGGGTTGAAAATAGCTACATCGATTGGGCCACGGCCATCTTTGTAAACGATGGTACCATCGAAAGTGCCATCGAGGATTTGGGCCTTGGTCTCGTCGGACATATCAAGGAAGTTGCCGCCAGCGCCGATGCCATCCAATCGGGTAATCACTGCGCCATCGCCGTAGTTAGCGTTCAGCTTGCGGTCAACGATTGGTCGAGGAATAACTGTGTATGGGAAGCCGTCGCCGTTTGGACCGATGTTGTTACGTCCTACCAAGAAAGTGTTCTTTTGGCCAACTTGCGTCAGCGGGTCGAACTGGAGGAAGTTATTGGTACCATAAGCAAGTGCCGTGTAGTAGTACTTCCTGTGGTTAATCAAGCGACGGTCGCCAGTAGCGAACTGGTCATCCTGGAAGTTGAAAGTGTGGCGAACACCGTTGTCCAGTGCCTCAATTTTCACTTCCGGATAGTAGATGAACTCTGGTTGAGTAGGATCCAAAACAGCGCCTGGGTTTTCGATGGAAATCCAATTGTACAATGACTTGATGTTATTGCGAACATCCACCCAATAAACCAATTTGGCTTTGGTTGGGTCGTCGAATTCGGCAGTGCTGACGTTCGGGTTAGCCACTTGATAAATCAGGTAACCTTCGAAGTTGTAAGTGGAGTCAATGTTTGGGATGTCGGTAGGCAAACCAATCACGTTTTCAACGTAGCTCTCCTGATAGTTGTTGGAAGCTGGTGCTGGCCTGTTGGTCAGTACGGCGATTACTTCCCTGTCCAATGCTACCCAGTCAACGTCTGGAGCATCTGGGCCATCAATGATGTCGAAGCAGTTGTCGAACAAGTCCTGAGCAAGGTCGTCAGCAAACTGCAACTTGGTAATGTCTGGGCAAGGATAATCCATGTTTGGCACCCAAACTGCACCAACAATCAGCTCATTCGTAGCACCTGGCTGAAGGATGAACGGACCAGAAGCCTGAACTGTACGACGGTCGTAAGCTGGCAAACCATTTGGGAACTCTGGGCCAGGGCGGCACATTGACCAACCGTTTGCATCGTCTGGATCGTCAACGAAAGCATAGTCAATCAAGTTAGTGCCAGCTGGGTCGTAAGCATCACCACCAAATGTGAACGGCGTACCGTCTTTCCAGCTACCAGAAAGGTAGCGGTAGAACTCTACGTCAGTAGCTGGGTCGGTGGTACCTGGAGGTGGGCCACCGATTGTGTTATTGAAATAGGTGAACGAAGACATGCCAAGTTCATTGCCATTCTCATCTTCTGGTCCACGGAAGTAGTCAACACCGATGATGGGCACATTCGTACCGTAGGTGGCAACACCATCACAAACGATGCCTGGCTGGCCGTCTTCTGCGTCCACGTTGTAGGTGTAGGCAAGGCTCCTGTCAATGTCGCAACCCACGTAGTCGTCAAGGTGGCAACCCAAGTCAGCATCCACCCACATGGCGAAGAAGGTACTGTCAATGTCTTCTTTTGCACGGTTGATGAGCTTGTAGCGCTGGAAGGTCATGTCGTTGATTTGGTCGTTGGTTGAGTAACCAAATGCCTGAACCTGTACTTCCATACGAATGGGGATACCATTCGTCTCACCGTGGATTGCTCCACCACCTTCATCGTTGTAAATCCAGAAAATCATCTCATCTGGGAACTGTGGAGGGAACTCCTCGCAACCACGGATTTCGATGGTCGGGAAGTCGCCTTCCAGTGGCTCGTACTGGCCGTCAGCATCTTGGTCAAAGAAACCTGCAAGACCTTGGTCAGTATCAGGCAATGTAAAGTTGTGTACCGAAAAGAAAAACTCGTTCCTTTTGCCTGGCCAGCCCTTCACACCTGCTGGAATCATGTCTTCGGTGTATGGCGCTCCACCATTCACAGCCTCTTGCCAGAAGGAAAGGTGCTGTTTGATTTCTTGCCCAGAAACCTCGAACATTTTGTCCCAGTTGTCGCAAACTTCTTTGGTCGTTGTACCCTCGTCTGGGTCGAGTGGGCCAGGCCAGAAGTCGCTGTTACCGCCGTTGTTGCCATAAGTTTGGCAAGCTACTTTAAGGTTGTTACCGCTGTCATAACCACCGAGCCAAACTGCACCAGCAAAAATCGAGGACACCTCGACTTGGCCAAGCGGCACTTTCGGCACGACGTATTTGCCGTCGCTACGGTCCCACCAAACGTCACCACCTGTGGTCAAGCGGGCACGCACGTTGTTCACATCTTGGTCAATCTGGGCCTTGGCCGTTACGCAGGCCTCCCGGAAATTGACCGAGTTTTTGCTGGGCTTCTTGCTTTGCCTGCTTGGGTCATAGTACGCATGAGCCGAGGAAGCAAAGACCAAAATCGCCACAGCAGTCGTCAATATTGTTTTTAAACTACGCATGGTTCAAAAATTTGGTTTTATTGCCGAGGGGTTGGATTTACTCATTTTATCTTCCATTTAGTGGCGCTAAAACGAGACAACCAACCGTGCAGCAACAATTTCAAAATTTATTCAATTTTGGTGAAAGCAGATTTTTAGGCTGCTTTCACCAAGTTTATTTTATGATTAGAAATCAAAGATAGCACCCAAGAATACCCTACGTGGAAGGCTGTAGTTGTCTGGGTTCAACATCCTCCACTGGTAGGAAGCCAAGTATGCTTCTGCGCTTTGGCCTGCACCTGTAGCGTTTGCAAGCAAGAGGGCACCACGGGCTGAGTTGAGGAAGCCGTCATCGTCTGGCTCGCCAGAGTAGGCATAAACGCCCTGGATGTTGCGCCTGTCAAACAGGTTGGAAACACGGACGTAAATGTTCATGCCAATGCTGCGCTTTGCACCTTCCTTCGTGAGGTTGAACTGCTTGTCCAACTGCATGTTGACCGTGCTGTTCCAAGGCAACCTTGAGCCGTTGACTGCACCTTTGATACCAGATGAACCGAAAGATTCTGGCTGGATGGCAGCTGTGAATGGACGACCAGAAACAGTGATGACTGCGACGTTCAAACCTGTGTTTGCAAGGATGTCAAGACCTGCAATGCGAGGACCATTGTATGCTTTGCCTGAACCGTAGCGGTAGTCAACGATGGCACTGATGCGGTGACGCTCGTCGTAGCTCATTGGGAACAGCGTACGCTGGATACCCCTTGAGCCCAAGCTCCTTGAAGATTCAGTATTCGAACCTGTGCCATCAGCAAACTGGAGTGTATAGGCCAAGTTCATCTGAATGTTGCCAGTCCTGCGGAGGTCATAGCTAACAGAGAATGCCTTAACCGTTGCAAAGTCCAAGTTGTCGAAAGTCTCGTAGGCGTTGACCGGAGCTGGCACATACAGGTAGTAGCGGCTCTGAATCATGTCACGAAGTTCCTTGTAGTAAGCAGAGAGTTTCAAGGCAGAGTTGGCACCAACCCTTTGCTGGAAACCCAACTCATAGGTCACTGTGCGCTCTGGCTTCAGGTTGGCGTTGCTGCGCAATCCACTACCATTTTGCTCCCAGTAGAAGTAAGTCAATGGGCTAACTTGTGAGTTGGATGGTGGACGCTGAACGAGTACGTCGTAGTTGGCGAAGAAGTTTGCCTCGTCAGAAATCGGGAACGAGAATGCCAAACGGGGCATCCAGTTGATTTGTGGCGTGTAATCTTCGAAGGAGATGTCTGGATCGAAGTTACGGTTAGTGATGTCACGCTTGGTTTCATCGTCTTCTGCATAGCGAGGATAAACGATGGTACCACCAAAGACATCAGAACCATCGTTGGCAGGTGCACCATTCGGGAAGTACCAAGTATTATCGTCACGGTAAGCTTTTACCGTCTCGCCACCGTCGCTAGTCACGTACACTTTGAAGTCATCGGCGATGTTGCCTGGCCGCTCACCTCCAAAACGGGATTGGAAGTCTGAAGCCGTCATTACGTCGTAAAGTGAGTATGGATCTTTCAATACTTTGGTGTTGGCATCGAAACGGTCAACACGCACACCCACCCGGAAGAACACGTCCCTGAATTTGAACTTGTCCTGGATGTAGGCAGCTTGATAGTTTGGCTCAAAAGCAGCAACTGGGAATGTACGGATGCCGTTTTCGTCAGTTGCCGTGAAGAAGTCTTCAAATGTGATACCGTCGAGGCGGTTGCCGAGGTAGTCATATCCCCAGTAGTTTATCAAACCATCGTCGTTCAACTCACGAGCCGAGAACATGTCAAGGCTAAGATCGTTTGGATCAAAGCCATCCACGTTGACGTACTGGTTGAGCGGTATGTTCAATTTCTCGCGTACCCTTTTGAAGAAAAGGTTGTCCGAGCTTCCAGTAACGGTAGCTGGTGCGTAAATAGGAACGTCAATTGAATCAACGAAAATCTCGCCAGTAGGTACTATAATCGTGGTTCTCGTGCCCGGTTGGTAACCCACTATCTGGGTTGAATCAAGACCTTGACCTTCGATGTGCTCGTTGGCGTGAAGCCTTGCAGAGTTCCAAAGTCCACGTGGATTGATGTCATAGCCACGTTGGATGGACTGCTCGTAAAGAATACCGAATTGAATGTTGTGACGGTTGCTACCTGAACCGCCTGGCACCAATTCGAAAGAAGTATTTGCGTTGAAAGTGTAAAGCTCACTTTCACGCTTTTGGTTGAGGTTGTAAACAGAACCTATGTTAACGTGGTGGTCAGACCATACGTTTGACAAGGTTGTTGGTGTACGACCGTTGATGGTTTCAAAATCAGCAAAATCGTTGAAATCGGCACCATTGTTAGGAATGTAACGGGTCAATACAGGATTGATGTCCGTGTTTGGCGTGTAGCTATTCAGAATCCTAGTATAGTCAACCTGGCCATCATACAAAACAAGCGTATCTTGGTTTGAAAAGTCCTCAATCACATCGATAGTAGGATCCCAAGTCAGGTCGTACTTTCCGATGTAGCCGTAGTTGAAAAGGTTGTCACCGTGGCGAGGGTCAGCCACCTTGGATTTGGCCAACTCATAGCCAAATTGGAGGGTATAAACTGCATTCTGGATAACAGAGCCTTTGTTTTCTGAGCCTGAAGTGTTACCGCCCAACCTGTGACGGAAGCGGAAGTTACCACGCAAGCGGGAGTCATCTGCTGTTGGGTTGTTGTGCGAGTTAAATACACGCCAGTTTCCTGGAGTGAATTTGTTCTCAATATTATAATAGGTGCCAGACAGCGTGACGTCAATGTTTTTGCCAAGGTTGGCATCAATCTTACCATTGAGGTCAAGAGTCGTACGGTCTTCGTTAGGGCGGTATTCAAGTTTGTTTACGCCCGTGTTGTCAACGTACTGCGCTTCTGGGTAAACAGTAGCTCCAACAATACGAATTGGATTAGCCTCTAGCTGGTCACGCACCTCATCAGTGATGCTATAAACTGGGATAGCAGGAGGATCGTCGTCTTTGTTGTACTGATACTGGCCATTGATACGGTAGCCAAGCAACGTCTTACCACCTTTCTTTACAAGGGGACCGCTCAACTGCAAGCTTAAGAGGTCTTGGTAGTAAGGATCTGTAAGCCTTGAGGTCTCAATCTCCACGCCACCGCTGAATGCCTCTGATGGGCCTTTCGTGGTGATTGAGATTACACCACCAGTAACGTCGCCGTAGCGAGCTTCGACACCACCTGTGATAACCTGCAACTCTTCGATGGCCTGCTTTGGAGGCAGGTTACCCGAAACCCGCACACCATCTATGAAATAGAGTGTGGAGCTGGAACGGGAACCACGAATGTTGAGCGCACCGCCTTCGTCAGCGGATGCAACACCAGCGGTATAGGAGGCCAGGGCATTTACGTCACGGGTAGGCAGTGCCTTAATTTGTTCAGAGGTCAAAGACCCGCCCGTGGTAGTGTTGTCCTGTTCGATAACTGGCCTTTCGTATTTGACAACTACCTCTACAAGCTGTACACCAGATGAAATCTTGGCGTCCAATTTGTTGGCTCTGCCGCCTACGATGACCATACCCGTGATCCTGGATGATTGGTACCCCGTAAAGGAGAACTCCACATCGTAGGTTCCAGGGTCAAGCGCCGAAATACTGTAGTAGCCTTCGATATCAGTTTCCGTTCCGGTCTTCAACTCTCCATTTTTGTAGAGGGCTACCGTTCCGAAAATGATAGGCTCGCCTGTTTCAGCATCAGTCACTTTTCCTTCAAGCTTGGTCTGGGCAAAAGCCACGACCCCCGCTAGCAGGAAGGTGAATGTGAGTAGTAAATAACGTGCCATAAACATGAGTTTTATTTGTAATGAAAATTTAAGCGAAAATGCAACTAGTAGAAAGTGCGCAAACTTAGTGAAAGATACTTTCCCCACAAAATCAACTGTGACACCTAAAAATTGAAAATGCGGGTAGTGTCAAATGCGTTCCCAAAAAGCTAGGTAAACAGGCCTTTTGCTCACGATACAAATGTAGTGTGGTCATGCTTTTTACACTTGCCATTCTGCATCAAAAGTCAGCTTTTTGATGACTACTCTTTTTCAATAGAAACAATCGCCCTTAAACATTAAACACCAAGTGTGGTAGAAGAAAGAAAAGCTTTAAGAGAAAAGAATCATTACTAACAACTTGATTTTTAAACACTTATCTTTAAAGTCAAGATAAATCCATTCCTACATTTTCAGTTGTAAAAGTGCCTACACAAAGTCTATTGGCAGGGAAGCAGGAGGAAATTCACCCAAAAATCAGGTTTTTGAGCTAAAGAAAAAGCTATCAACAATTGTAAGATTGCAAGTAGTCTTGAGTGCTGACATCAGCTTTTGCAACCCTCCTGACAATTTGGAGCTACCCTAGAAAACAAAAAAGCCCTGCCAAAGGCGAGGGCTGAGAATCTGAACAGGATTAATTTATCTGAATAAATGGAGAATTGAACTTCGGAAAAAAGGCGTGGCATCCCTAGGATGCCACGGTGCTTAAAACTAAATGGTAATACATGAAACTTAAATACAGAACAAAGGTAGTTCCCGAGTGGCCGGGAAGACTACGCTGATTTTAACCAGTTTTGATTCAATTTTAACCAAAATGTCTATTTTCGCCAACGACTAGGTTAAATTTCATAAAGTCTATTGATTATGAAAAGGGAAAAACCACTTTTTGAGAGTATTCAGCCATCCTTTGGTAGTTCGTTCACGGTTAGGCGTTTCACGGAAGAGCACTGCTCTAGTCTACCCTACTGGCACTGCCATCCTGAGTACGAAATCGTCTTCATTTCCAACGGTCGGGGCAGACGCCAAATCGCCGACCACATCAGCTATTACGATGAAGGTGACCTCATTTTCCTTGGGCCAAACATTCCTCACCTTGGCTTTGCGCAAGAGTTGTACGAACAGCACGTGGAGGTCGTGGTACAGATGCGGGGTGATTTTTTGGGCAAGGACTTCTTGGAAAGGCCAGAGTTGCAGGCAGTGCAACAGCTTTTTGAACGAGCAAAATCAGGTGTGACATTCCACGGACATACACGCTGGGAAGTGGGGCAAATCCTTCAAAGGATGGTGGATATGGATAATTTTTTCCGGTTAGTAGAATTGTTAAAAGTGCTGCAAATCATGGCCACGTCTCAGGAGTTTGTGCCGCTAAACATCAACTACATGAGTGCAGAAGTGAAGCCACAGGACCATTATCGGATGAAAAAAGTGTTTGATTTTGTGGAGGAAAACTTCAACCGTCAGTTTTCGCAGGATGAAGTGTCAGCCCATATCAACATGACCACACCTGCTTTTTGCCGATTCTTCAAGAAACTAAACCACAAGGTTTTTACGGATTTCCTGAACGAATACCGAGTGGCACGAGCCTGCAACTTGCTGGCTGGAGATTCGCCAAGCATCAGCGCCACCTGCTTCGACAGTGGGTTCAACAACCTCTCGCATTTCAACAAACAGTTCAAGCAGGTAACTGGCCAAACACCCTCTGAATATCGCCGTGGGCTCCGCAATTTTGTACTCTCGCCTGCCGTTTGAGTTTGGTGAACCGCAAATTGACTTTTGGACAAAATATTTTGCAAAAAATCAGCATCTTTTCCAACCATTTGCAAAAAATGACCGTCTATTGACTTAAAATTGCATTCAAAATGAAAGCGGTAGGCCTGATTTTTTGGACACGCACCCCAACGGCCTAATTTTATGAATAAGTTTTTATCACCCTCTAAATTCTCTCGCAATGAAAAAATCTACGTCTTCTAAATTCTTGATGGTGGGCTTGATAGCAGCTAGCCTTTTCTGCTACACTAACTTGCAGTTCAAAGCCAATGACAATGTTGGCAATGATTTGAGTTCCAACGTTAGGGAAATAATCGAAGCTGAACAGCACGAATCCACAGATATTGCAGTCCCGGACGTCTCGCTGGTGAAGCGCCTGTTGAATGTCACAAAAATTGTGCTGCCGAAGGACTAACCCTGTTTGGCGCTTTTGGTCCAATACCTGTAAAGCCCGGCAACGCTCATGTCAGCCGGGTTGGCCAATTCGTAGCTTGTTCGCTCAGATTCACTCAATGCCGCTGGCTTCAACTGCTGCTCGACATAAGCCTTGAACTGCGGCATGACCTCATCAATCGGAGTGCCTTTTTCCCAAAATGGTTTTATCCAGTTTGCCCAGTTTTGAAGCCTACCTTCCAATTCTATCAAGTGCGCTTTGGGGTTTGTCACCTCCCCGAAATGGGTCAGGTAAAGCGACTTGAATCGCCTGTTTCGCAAAAAAGCCAGTGACGCCCGCCAATCTTCAATATTGATGTCTGGTGGTGGGCAAGGTGGCATTGCCGGGCCAGCACTCCCAATCCTCACACCTGCAACATCCCCAGTGAAGGCCACCCCCTTGACCTCCCAAGCGACATGGTGAATTGCATGGCCAGGCGTATGCAACGCCCTAAAGCCCACGCCTCCGATGGTCACTTTTTCCAGATTGCTCATTGCTCGCAACTGATTGGCAGGTATCGCCTGCATATCACCCCAAAGGCTATCCATTTCATCCAGATAAATACGACGAGCAGAAGTCATTAGCTTTTCAGGGTCCTGCAAATGTGGAACTCCAAGGGGATGCAGGTAAATTGTAGCTCCATGCTTGGCGAATAACCAAGCAGCTCCGGCATGGTCAAGATGGATATGGGTAATAAAAACATGCTTTATGTCGGTCGTTTTATAACCGTATTTTTTAAGCTCTACTTCAAGGTTGTGGAAAGTGGAGTGCGGTCCAGTTTCAATCAAAACAGGACCGACCGAGGTTTCGACTAGGAATGCAGCTATGGCCTGCTTTTGCTGTCGAAAATGGAGATCAAGAATTTTTATCATGTCGTCCAAGGGGTTTGTTTATAGATTTTGGTACGGCAATCTACCTAATTCTGATAACTTTCAAAACAACAGCAACCGAGCAAAGTTCTAATATGCCGCAATACGACAATAGGAAAGTTAAACGAGAGTACCAGACTCGACTACCTACTCACCAAGTGCTTTGGAAAATCCCCCACCCTCTCGCAGCAAACCTGCTCCATCACCTGCTGCAACTGTATTTTTAATATGGACATGGTATGATGCCCTCCGGCATCGCCCAGGGCAGCTACTCCGTACATGAACGACCGCCCCATGAAGGTAAATTCCGCCCCGCTGGCCAAGGCCCTAGCCACATCCGGCCCTGTTCGGATGCCGCTGTCCATCATGATTGTTATTTGGCCCTTGTACTTTTGGGCAATGCTAGCCAATGGCTTTATGGTTGATTGCCCAGCATCGAGTTGACGCCCGCCGTGGTTGGAGACGATGATGCCGTCCAAACCCAAACGAATGGCCATATCCGTGTCTTCCTCGCTAGCTACCCCTTTGAGCACCATCTTTCCCTTCCACATATCCCGCAATGGCTTCAGCTTTTCCTCGTTCAGCCTCCCTGAAAAAGTTTCGTTCATGGTTTTGCCCAACTGCTTGATGTCCATGTTTTTTGGAAAATAACGCATCATGGTCTTGAATTGGGGCCTGCCATATCGTAAGGTATTAATCGCCCAAGTCGGCCTTCCCAATATTTGTAGTATGTTATTGAATGTCATTTTCGGTGGCATGGCCAAGCCATTTCGAATATCTCTTGGCCGATACCCAAAAGTTGGAACATCGCACAGCGCCACCAAAACTGGGCATTGCGCAGCTTGGGCTCGCTTGACAATATCATCCCGAAGTTTATTGTCGGCAGGATGGTACAATTGAAACCATGCACGGCCCTCTGTAATTTCACTGATGCGTTCAATACTTGATGTCGTTACCGTACTTAATATAAATGGAATATTGTGCTCAAAAGCTGCCTTTGCCAGTATTTCTGGAGAATTTGGCCACATTAAACCTTGCAGACCGACAGGCGCCACACCAAACGGCGCATCATATATATGACCAAAAAGCTCGGTCTTCATATCCGACGCAATATGCTTGGACAAATAATATGGCTTTAATTCTACCTCCCTGATTTCGGAGGTATTTTTATGCAAATTGACCTCCTCATTGCAGCCGCCATCCAAGTATTCAAAGGCAAAACGGGGTATGCGCTTCATGGCCTTTTCTCGTAGGTCGTCAATGGCTGGATATTTTGCGTTGTATTCAAGTTTCATACTGTTCAAATTTTTCTTACCTCCACCAAATTTGAGGGCAACGGTTTCTCGTTCCAATGCCCATGAATGGCAATCGCTGCACCAAGCGCCGATGCCTGTGCTACTTCAGCAGCGTAAACTTCCTTTCCGGGAAACGCCTTGGAAAGCAGCGACATAAAGATGGTGTTTTTTGAAAAACCGCCGTCCACGAAAATTTTCCTGACGTCGTTCGTCAGAATTAATTTTATCGCAACTACCTGCTTATCAACAAGTTGTTTCAAAAATTCAAGATACTTATTGCCTACCAGTCCAAGTTTCTCGGCATCTTCAAGATTACGAATCATCACTCCTTCCAGCCCCAAATCCCGAATAGCCATTTCGTGCTCATGCCCAGCAAATAGCCTCGAAGCCTTCACTGGCTTGCCCTGATAACTGAGGTAACACAAACAATCTTGCGCCAACTCATAGGGCGTAAGAGGATTGTCGTTAAATGGGTTCATGGCGATGTTCCATGTGCCCGTGGAGAGTAGCACAAATGGCTCGCCGAAACTAGCAAGATATGGTATCAAAGCGGCGGAGCTGTCGTGCAGGCCAATGCCGATTTTAGGAGACTGGTCAGCGGTCACTGCTGATTGGTGGATTGGAGGAAACTTTTCGGCCAAACCCTCCATATTCACCCATTCGTGGTAGTTGTTTTTTTTAAAATCCCAGAGCATAGTATGACAGCCAATGCTGGTAATTTCACTGAATAATTCACCACCTATAACATAGCTTAAGAACTGTGGCAAATGCAGCGCATATTTAATTCGATTAAAAATATCGGGCTGCTCATATTTAATGCGATATAATTGCAACCCTGAATTAAGACTACCCAAAACAGGCGAAGCAGTTTCGCTGGCAAGTTTAGTTTCGCCACCATGTTTTTCAAAAAAATCTTGCTGTAATGGTGTTGGGAACGGCTTTAAGTAATTGTACATTGGCGTTAAGATTTCACCCTTTTCATCCAAATAGACAAAACTGGCTCCATAAGCTGAAATATTGACCGCATTGATTTGAAAATCAGGCACTTGCAGGACCTCCAACAATGATACCTTCATCCATTTTACCAACAAATGCACATCCTCACAGGGGTCACCATCCTCGTCTTTTGTCTCTGGCAAATGCTCGCTTTTTTCATAAACTACGTGATATTGCTCATCGAAGACGAAGAGTTTTTTGTTGGTTTTGCCGATGTCGAAGATGGCGATGTGCGGCATGATTTATAAGCCAGTAGTAATGGTTTTTAAGCCACGTTCTTTTATCAATTCCTTTCTAGCTTCCATTTCCCGGAACAAGCCAATCGGCTCAAGCGCTCCCCCACCCCGCAACCTCGCCTCCGCCACCAGTGCTCGCACATCCGTCCGGTAAGCCACCTGTAAAATTTCCTGACAACGAACCGTGTCGTTCTCCAACTGCGCCTCGTTCAGTGCATTGCGGTCAACAAGCAGCGCCTGGGCATAGGCAATCTGAATCGCCTCCACCGATTGCAGCAGGTCCTCCAACGGGTCTTTGACGTTGTGTGAAGCATCAATCATCCAGCCCAAATCAGAGGTGTGGTTCATGCCACGAGCATCCATCCCCTCCACTAACTCATTGAAAATCAGGAACAATTGATACGGCCGGATGCTGCCCACCGTCAAATCATCGTCTCCATATTTCGAGTCGTTGAAATGGAAGCCGCCGAGCTTGCCCTCCATCAGCAGCAGCGCCACGATTTGTTCGATGTTGGCATTGGGCAGGTGGTGGCCGAGGTCAACAAGCGTGTAGGCTTGTTCGCCAAGTTTGTTGGCGTACAGCAGTGATTGGCCCCAATCCCCGACGGTCATGGAGTAGAAATTCGGCTCGAACGCCTTGTATTCGATGAACATTTTCCAATTCAAGGGGAGCGCTGCGTAGATTTCCCGGAGGCTGTCCAATGTGTTCTGAAATGCCCTTCGAAAATTGAGTTGGCCGGGAAAGCACGAACCATCTGACAACCAGACCGTGATAGCCTCCGAGCCGAGTGCCACACCATGTTTTATTACCTCGATATTGTGCTCGATGGCCTGCTGTCGAACCGCCTTGTCCACATGCTGCAAGCTGCCAAATTTGTAGCTAAGTGACTGATTCTGTTGGTCTTGGAAGGTATTCGAATTCACTGCATCAAACCTCAACCCATGCGAGGCTGCCAGTTCCCGGATAGCTTGCCCATTCTCCGGAATGTCCCACGGGATGTGCAACGAGATAGCACCACTGCTGCGGTTGAGGGCGTGAAGCAGTCCGACGTCCTCGATTTTTTCCTCCAAACTGCGAGGCTCTCCGCCGCCGGGAAATCGCCCAAAGCGGGTGCCGCCCGTGCCCAGCGCCCACGAGGGGATGGCCACTTGGAAGTCCATCAGTTTTTGTAAAATTTCCCGCTCGCCCGTGATTTCGGAAGTGAGGAAGTCGAGCCGCTTTTTGTGCTTCGCAAAATGCTGCTCGTTGTGGGCTTCGATGTGCTGCTGCGTTATCTTCATGGCAGAAAAAAGACTTCTTTGAGTGGTGTTGAAACGGGTGAATTGTCAGAGTTGGCGTCCATGATATCGCTCATGTGCGCCCACCAGCGCTGCATGACGGGGTGTTTGGGCAAATCGTTGAGGGCAGCCGGGACATCCACATCCATCACACCAAAAAGCGTGTAGGTTTCTTCGTCGAGGAAAATGGAGTAGTTTCGGATGCCTGTGCTGCGCAACAGTTCAGCCAGCTCCGGCCAGAGCGCATCGTGGCGGCGCTTGTATTCCTCGGCTTGACCGGGGTGAAGGTGCATTTTGAAGGCTTTTCTTTCCATAATTTTTACCTTAAAAAACCCATTGCCACCCCACCATCCACGTTCAGTGCATTGCCCGTGCTCTTGTTCAACAGCCCGCCCACGAGAACAAAAACCGCATTCGCAATGTCCTCCGGCAAAATGATTTCACCAAGCAAAGTCCGCTTGGCGTAGTAGGCGGGCAGTTCCTCCACCGTCACGCCGTAAGCCTTCGCACGGCCCTCCGCCCAGCCGCCCGCCCAGATGTTCGAGCCAGCAATGACGGCGTCTGGGTTCACCATGTTCACCCGGATTTTGTCGGGGCCAAGCTCGGCAGCGAGCAGGCGGGTGATATGCGCTTGGGCAGCCTTCGCCGCGCCGTAGCCCACGTTGTTCGGGCCAGCCACCACGGCGTTTTTGCTCACGATATTCACGATGTCGCCGCCGAAACCCTGCTTGCGCATCACGGCCACACCAGCTTGCGAGACGAGGAACTGCCCCTTCACGAGGATATCCTGCAACTTGTCCCAGTCCCCGACACTGTGCTCCAAAATGCCCTTCGAGATGCTGATGCCCGCATTGTTCACCACCATATCCACCCCGCCGAAGGCAAGGCAGGCGGCCTCGAATGCCTCGGCTACGGAGTTGGAATTGGTGACGTTCAACAGTGTCGTGGCAACCGTGTCCTTGCCGAAGGACCCCAAAAAATCCGTTTTCGCTTCCGTCAAACGTGCCTCGTCCACATCGTTCAACACTAAGCAAGCACCCTCGGCAGCCAGTTTTTTGGCGGTCGCCAAACCGATGCCGCCGCCGCTACCCGTCACGAGCGCCACTCGCCCGGAAAGTGGTTTTGGCTTGGGCATGCGCTGCAATTTCGCCTCCTCCAGCAGCCAATATTCGATGTCGAAAGCCTCTTGCCTGGGCAGCGCCGTGTACTCTGAAATGGCCTCTGCGCCTCGCATCACGTTGATGGCGTTGATGTAAAACTCGGCGGCCACACGGGCGGTCTGTTTGTCTTTCGCAAAGGTGAACATGCCCACGCCGGGGTACAGGATGACCACCGGATTGGGGTCACGCATTGCCGGGGAATTTGAGTGCTTACAGGTGTCGTAGTAAGCGGCGTACTCGACCCGGTATTTTTCAAATTGTGGGGTCAAGATTTCCGAAGTCTTCGAGACTTCGAAAATCTGTGCGTTCGGAGAAAGTTGCAAAACCAGCGGCTGAATCTTCGTCCGCAGGAAGTGGTCGGGGCAGCTCGTGCCCAACGGGGCGAGGCGGTCGAGGTCGTTGGAATTGATGAATTCGAGTACCCGCTCGTCGTCCGTGAAATGCCCAATCATCCTTCGCTCACTCGAACAAAAGCCCCGTAGGATTGGCGCAAGCGAAGCAGCTTGTTTCTTACGGGCTTCACTATCAAGGCTTTCCACTTTGGCTCCGCCAAAAACAGGGCGGCTTTTCCCCAGCCTATTTTCGATAAAAACACTGGCCTGCTCAATGACCTCCAAGCTGTTGAGATAGCACTCCTTTGAGGTGTCGCCCCAAGTGAAAAGCCCGTGCCCACCCAGCACGATACCCCGAATCCCAGGGTTTTCAGCGAGGCATTTTTCGAGTTGAAGGGCAAGGTCAAAGCCGGGTCGCTGCCAAGGCACCCAGCCCATCTTGTCGCCCCAGATTTCCTTCGTAATAGCCCGGCTGTCCTTTGCGGCAGCGATAGCAATGGCGGCATCGGGGTGTAGGTGGTCAATATGCTTGAACGGCAACAGCCCGTGCAGCGGCGTGTCAATGCTGGGGGCGGCGCTGTCGAGGTCGTAGAGGCAGTGCAGTTGCAACCCCACGATTTCATCCTCGAACTCGATGCCTCGGTAACGGTTCTTGAGCTGGTGCAGCTTCTCGACGTACAGCCCGGCGATACCTTTGCGGGTCAGTGTGCCGATGTCGCCGCCGGAGCCTTTTACCCACATCACCTCTACTTCCTTGCCAGTCAGCGGGTCTCGCTCAATGGTCTTGCAGGAGGTGTTGCCGCCGCCGTAATTGGTGATGCGGAGGTCGGCCCCGAGGATGTTGGAGCGATAGAGGAACAGGGCGATTTGGTCGTCGCCGAGGGTGGCGGCGTAGGCATCGTCCCAGAGGTAGTTGACGTGATTGAAATTTGACTTCATAAAATCTGTGTCATCCGTGTCCAATCCGTGTCATCCGTGTGCTTCAAAGGAACACGGATGACACGGATTAGACACGGATTTTATTTGAGATTAGGCTTGAGTTCGTTGGCGTACACTTTTCTTCGGATTTCTGGTTTTTTGCCAAAATTCAGCAGCAAACCGACCTCAATTTCGGTTCCCCTCAAGTAGTTGATAAGCTGGGCTTCATGCTCTTCTATCAGTACTTCCGCCGCTTTCAACTCAAGTATTACTTCATCATTTACTACTAAATCGGCGATGTATTCTCCAACTTGCACACCCCTGAACCACAATTTGATTTTGCGGTTTGCCTCAACTTGTAATCCTGCTTCACCAAGTGCGAGATAGAAAGCGTTCTGATAAACACGTTCCAAGAACCCGTATCCCAATTCGTTGTAAACCTGATAGAAAACCTTGATTACTTGGTTGGTTAATGCCTCACTTTTCATAGTATGATTCGTGCAAATCCGTGTCTCATCCGTGTCATCTGTGTTCCTAAGTTGCACACGGATGACACGGATGAGACACGGATTTTTATTTTTTCTGCATCCATTTGCTCAACACCAAGTACAGCACCCCGCACCCCACCCAAGCTGGCAGCGTGAGGAACGACAGGAACACCCCCTGCGATTTTGACACAAAATAAAACAGCCCGCCGCTCAATGCCCAGGCCAGCAGCACCGCCACGTTGAATGAGATGCCCGCCTTTTCCGCATAGTTTTTCACCACGCCGAACCGCTCGGCGAAGAAATGCTCGAATACGATGACCGCTCCTACGGGGGCGAGGATGAACCCGTACACCGCCACAAAGTCCAGCAGCTTCATGGCGAAGGCGGGGAAAAGGCCTGCAATGGTGGCCACCGTGCCTGCGATGACCGTTGCCCACGTGGTGCTCACCTTCGGCAAAATCGCCTGAAACGCAAGGCCGGAGCGGTAAATCGTAGGATTGGCGGTCGTCCAGCCAGCGAGGATGACGGTCAGGATGCCGAGAATTCCGATGGCATTGTAGGCCAATGGGCCGGGCGCTACGGGAGGTGCAGTGCCATTGGCAAGCATGGCGGCGGCTTCGGGCGTTTTGATGAAGGCGGCATAGAGCAAAGCCGCCGCAATCCAGGCCATGTAGTGTCCGATGTACATGCCTGCAGCGGTCGTCCAGCCAGCTTTTGCGCTTTTTGCGAAGCGGAAAACCGAAAGGTCGCTCATGCCGATGTGCATGGCCGCATTGCAGAACCACGACCAAATGACGACATGCCAAAACGTGTATTTTATCTGTCCGGGGAACGGCTCCCCGCCCTCGCCCCAGATGTCCCAGAACTCGCCGAAACTGCCAACGCCCAATTGCCGCAAGGCCGCAAAGCCCGCCAGTAAAAAGCCCAGCACGATGATGGGCGACATGAAATTGGCGGCTTTCGCAACGGTGTTATAGCCCTTGGCGGCGATGAACGTGAACAGTGCACCCAATGCCAAAACGATGACCACCCAAGTCACGCCATTGGGCATGGTGTCCGTCAGCTTGGGCATTTCCATGTTGAACGGGATGCCGACCGCCGTGGCGGAGACGGTAATCATCGAGCCAGCGAGGAAGCAGAACAGGATGCCGTTGGCGAGGTTATAAAACGTGACGAGGCGCTTTCCACAGATTTTTTCCAACTGAAAATACAGTGTCAGGCGGTGCTTCACGGCGATTTCGGCGGTGAGAAAACGCCACGACAGCACGGCGAGAAAGTTGCCCAAAAGCAGCCCCACGATGAGGTCGAAGGCGCTCACCCCCGCCGTCAGGAACAGCGGACCGATGACGAATTCCGTCCCGGCGGCATGTTCCCCGGCGTACATGCCGAGGAAGCTTTTCCAGCTTTTCCAGTGCGTGGCGGGCACGGGTTCCCGCTCGAATTCTTCGGTTTGGACTTGTTTTTCGTCTTGCATCTTGGTTGGTTTTGCTTCGCAAAAATGATGTCCCTACTTCTTCAACCAGCCGTGGCTATCCAGCCAAAGGCCGAAAGCATCCAGCCATTTGTCGCTGGGCAGCCCCTGTTTTTTAGCCCCGAAGCCGTGGCCGCCTTTCTCGTAAAGGTGTAGCTCGACAGGCTTCCCGGCAGCGTTCCATTTCTTGAAAATATCGGCACTCTGGTTTTGGAACCCAAAAACATCATCGGCAGAGCAGACTACGAAAAGCGGCATGGCATCGTTGGGTACGGGCGTGCTGTCGTCCCGTTGCAACGCAGAATAAACGGGCACTGCAAAATCGGGCCTACTGGCTGGCGAATGGTCGTACACCACGCCACCGACCACGCCACCGCCCGCTGAAAAGCCGATGATGCCAATCTGGTCGGGCTTTACACTGTACTCAGCAGCATGGCTGCGCACGTACTCGATGGCTGCCCGCCCGTCGGCCACAGCCAACGGGATGACAGCACCAACTTTTTTCATAAACGATCCCCGGTCGCCCACGGCCTGCATGAACTCGGCAGTGGCATCCTCGCCCGATGGCGCAAGGCGGTATTTCAGTACAAAAGCTGCGATGCCTTGCTTTGCTGCCCATTCGGCCACCCAGATGCCTTCGCTGTTGATGCTGTGCGCCATGTAGCCGCCGCCCGGTGCGATGATTAGCGCCGTGCCGTTGGCAATGGCGGGGTCGGGCAGGTAGGCGGTCAGTGTGGGTTTGGAGACGTTGGTGACGACTTCCGTTTGCCAGATTTGGCTGAAATACTGCCGCTCCGGGTTGTCCCATTTGATGTCGGTCGGGGTCGGGGTGGATTGGAGGTTGATGACTTTTTGGGAGAAAGCTGGGGCGATGAAGCCGAGCAGTAAAGCGAGAACTGTTAGTAAGTTTTTCATTTTTCAAAGTGTTTGATGAATGCCGAAGCTACACCGCACGATAGGTTTTACAAACCCGGCACCGTGTATTTTTTATCTGTGTCGTCCAATATCAGCACAAGGTCAGTGCGGTGGTCAGGCACAGGTGACCAAACGTAGGGCGGTGCGAAAGTCTGCCAGCCTTTGTTGTCGAAAATGCCGATATTCGTTGCCTTACCGGTACGTGGGTCGAACCAATTTGCACTGATTTTCTTTCCCGAAATTTTGCCCATGTTCACCGTGACAGGCAGCCCGTGCGAGGTGTATATGAACGCAAACCCATCGCCCCGAATGGCCGAAATATGGTCAAAAGCATTGTTGCCCTCGCTTTGCAACATGGACTGGTCGGGCGTTCTTCCGTTGGCTGGTCGGCTTTCCATCAATATTTTCAGATGCCGTAGTTGGTTGGCAGCGGGCAGGTCGAGGGCATCCTGCCAACGGTGCAGGTCAGCAAAGAAATGCTCACCTTTTTCAGAGAAAAAAATCACCGATGCACTGCCATAGGTATGCCCGCAAGCCCCGGCGAACACGCTTTGGTAGGCTGCCCGGCGCACGTCCCAGGCACTAGCGTAGCCCAAGTTTTTGGCGTCAAAGCAAACGGGCATCTCCTCGTAAATCGCTTCACCGTTCAGAAAGGGCTTGGTCGGCTGCTTTTTCCAATCCGATTCCATGCGCTGCCAGACGGGCGTGTCGTCGCAGTGGCCAGTTTGCAACATGTTCATATCCAGCCAGTTGTCATCGTGAAACCAGCGTGACGACGATGCCTCGATACGCTCCGGTTGTGGATGGAAAGTCATCAGCGCCCGCTCATTTCCGCCAACGCCCTCGGCCACGCCAGCCGCCATTGCCCGCCAAACGGCCACGTCGTGCGAGCCGTCACGTGGGTCACGGTCGCCACCGATGACCCAAATGATGTTGGTGCGGTTGCGGTAGCGGCTGCCAATCCATTTGCCATAAATCTTGGCGTTTTCAGCATTGAAAATCTCAGGGCCTACGCCCCAGCGGTCCTTGAAAACCTTGTCGCCCCAAGTGGGCAGCAGGGCGATATAAAGCCCGTGCTCCGCCGCCATGTCAATCAGCGTATCCATGTAGCGGAAGTAGGCATCGTTGGGCTGCGTCGGGTCGGCGTTGCGGAGCGGCAGGTCGCCGTTGCGGTTGGGCACGTTCAGCACATCAAGTTCGGCCAGTGCCACGGCTTGAATGACGTTGAAACCCTGCTCCGCCCGCTTCTTGAAATACGCTTCAGCCTCCGCTTTTTTGGTGCGGTGAAACAGTTCCCAAGCCGTGTCGCCGAGCCAAAAGAAAGGCTTGCCATCTGCTGTGACGAGGTGGCGGGCATCCTCGCTGACTTTTAAGGATGGCAATTGCGCCCATGAATTTAGGCCAAAAAACAGGAGCGAAATGACAGCAAAAAAATTCAGCAACTTGGGTTCCATTTTGTTTACATCGTTGGTTTGCCGCCCCCCTGAAACATCACCTGCATCAGCACGAACAGCCCCTGCCCATCGTTTTTGGCGTTTTTGCAAACGAAGTACACATCCTGTTTGCCCGATGTCGGTTTTATCGGAGCAACAGCAAATGAAGGTTTCATCTCCGACGGAGGGGCGTCCATTTTCATTTCCTGCGGGGTGATGAGCGACGAAGTGCCGATAAGTTCCCCGGTCGGCGAGCCGAGGCGCACCTCCACGGTGCCGCCCGTCATACCGTAGTTGCCGGGGGCATTGGCGATGAAAGTAACAGCCGCCATGCCCGACAAGTCCACCTGTTCAAAAGAGAGCCAAGCGCCGTCTTTTTGCGCAATGGCAATCTTCACTTCTTGCCCCGGTATTTTCATAATCATCATGTCGGCGAAGGCATCGGAAGCGGCAGCACTCAGGCTGGCGTTGCGGAGCACCATCACCTGCTCGGAGCGGATGCCGGGGATGCCGTTTGCCCCCTTGTCGGTGTACGCCGCCCGCAGGATGAACACGCCCTGGTCGCTTTGTCCCTTGGGAATGGCGGTCGTGTAGCTGCCTTTCAGCGGCAGCGAATTGGCGGGTTTTGCGGAGATGCTGAGGATGTATTTCACCATTTCGGCCACGTCCTTGTCAGGCAGGCTGGGGTGCGCCGCCATCATCACATCGCCCCAGACGCCACCGCCTCCTTCCTTGATTTTTTTGGTCAAATAGGCGGGTGCCTTTGGGTCGGTGGCATACTTCTTCGAGATATCCGTGTAGGTCGGCCCGATGGACTTTTTGTCGAGGGCGTGGCAGGATTTGCAGTCGCTTTTTTCCATCAAAGTTTTTCCCAAGGAGGTAGCGAGGTTGTCGGCAAACTTGTGCCCCTGCGCTATCAGCGCCTTGTCGAAGCCTTCCGGTAAGTAGTCAATCGTCACGCTCACAGCGTCCAGCGAAATACTGCCCAATTCGGTGCTGCCGTCTTCTTCGTCATTCACAGTTACTTGATAATCAAAGGATTGACCAGGGAAGAAGAAGCCAGAATTGCCTTTCGTGATGACAAATTCAAGCTGCGGTGGCTCGTTGCCAGCCTGTATTTCGGTTGTCGAAACGGACTCGCCGCCCTTGCCGTCCGTCACGGTCAACTCGACCTTGTAGATGCCCGGTTTATCGAACGTAAAATCCATGTCGGACGTAGTGAAAGTTTGGAGCGATTTGCCAGCAGGCGAGATGACATTCCATTTGAATTTCACCTCGTCCTTGTCGTAATCAATCGTGCCTTTCGAAGAAAAATGTGCGGCAAACGGCACAGCACCTTGCGTCTTGTCCACCTTGGTTTTCACCTGCGGATTGCGGTTTCCAGCCGTGTACTCGATGCGAACGAGGCGGGCATCGGGGTTGCCAGTGAACCAGCCCGTACCGTATTCCAGCACGTACAAATCCCCGTCTTTGCTGAATTCCATGTCAATCGGGTTGCTGAATTTGTAGCTGCCCATGAACGGCTCCATGCTTTGGTAGTTGCCGTCCTTGTCCAGCGTCACAGCCATTATCCAGCCCCGCATCCACTCGTAAATCAGCAGTTTCCCGTTGTAATAATCAGGGAAGGGGCGCTTCGCATTTTTGAAATCTTCATTGTAAAAAACGGGGCCAGCCATGGCGTTCCGCCCGCCGCTGCCCACCAACGGGAACTCCTCCGACTCGGCATACGGGTACCAGATGAACGGCGGGCTGACGGCGGGCAGTTCAGCCAATCCAGTGTTGTTCGGCGAGTTGTTGATGGGCTTGGCTGGGTCGTATTTTCCGCCGCTTTTTTTCGCCGCAAAATCGTACTCGACATACGGGTAATTCTTGCCTACGAAGTACGGCCAGCCAAAGTAGCCTGCCTTTTTCGCTTGGTTCACTTCGTCATAACCCCTTGAACCATAAGGGATTGAATCGTTGTTGGCATCCGGCCCGACTTCGCCCCAGTAGAGGTATCCCGTTTTTTTGTCCACCGAAATGCGGTAGGGATTTCGAGTGCCCATCGCATAAATTTCGGGACGGGTTTTCTCCATTCCTTTCGGGAAAAGGTTGCCTTCGGGAATGGTGTACGAGCCGTCCGGTTCAGGGTGGATGCGCAGGATTTTGCCCCGCAGGTCGTTCGTGTTGCCACTTGATTTCTGGGCATCCCAAGGGCCACGACCAGGCCGCTCGTCGTTGGGACCGTAAGCGAAGTCACGGGGGCTGGTGTTGTCGCCCGTGCTCACGAACAGGTTGCCTGCGGCATCGAAGGCGATGGAGCCGCCCGTGTGGCAGCACTCTTCCCGCTGCACGGGAATCCGCAACATGACTTTTTTGGAAGAGCGGTCGAGTTTTTCATCCTTCAGCACGTAGCGGGTCAGCACATTTTCCGCCGTGTCGCCCGCGGGCGAGTAGTAGAAGTAGATGAAGTTATTTTTTTCAAAATTGGGGTCGAGCGCCACGCCGAGCAGCCCATCTTCGGCCTCCGATTTTTTGCCCTCAGCGCTGGTGTACTCGTGGCTGATAGCGATGCTGTCCACCACCATCGTCATTTTTTCGGCTTGGTCATAAATCTTGATGGCCCCGTACCGCTCGATGAACAGCACATTGCCGCTCGGCAAAATGGCCAACTCGATGGGTTCATTCAGCCCTTCATCCAAGACCACTTTAGCGAAGCGGTTCTCTTCCGGCATCTTCGGTGTGCGTACTGCGCTGTAATTCAAGGGTTTAGGCTTTCCGTCGTCCAACGCCCATTTCAGGCCGCCCCAGAGGTGGTTGAGGAAAAGCGGCTCGCTGAATGACTCGATGGTATGCCCCATCGAAGTGTAAAACGCCCTACCGCCGTCGTACTCATGATACCACGACATGGGGTGGTTGTCGCCCATATTGCCCTCTTTGTAGGTCTTTTCATCAATGTTCACGAGCGGTTTAACGTCCGGGTTCATCTGCTTAAAATTGTAAAACTCGTCCGTCCGCTTGAAGCGCTCTGGCAGCGAGTCGCAAGCCGGATGGTTTTTGTCCACGACGAAATACTCGCCCTCCTGAACGTTGGGGTTGCCGGGGTGGTCTTTGAAATAGGCCCCCGCCAGCTTGCCGTACCACGGCCAGCCATACTCGGTGTCGGTCGCCGAGTGGATGCCCACCCAACCGCCGCCCGCCTGGATGAACCGCTCGAAATTGTTCTGCTGCTCCGCATTTAGCACATCTCCGGTGGTGTTGAGGAACACGACGGCGTGGTATTTTTTGAGGTTGTCTTCGTAAAAAGCGGAGTCGTTCTCCGTGGTGTCCACCTCGAAATGGTACTTGGCACCCATTGCCACCAGCGCCACCTTGCCCGCTTCGATGGATTCGTGGCGGAAGACTGCGGTCTTGGAGAAGACGAGGACACGGGGTGTTTCTTTTTTGCAAGATGAGAAAAGGAAAAATGTGGCTAATGCGCTGAAAACCAGGAGTTTGAGTTTCATGTCTTGAAATAAGTGAGTCTTGAATGAATTTTAAATTGCCCAATCAACAGGCTATGAAGTTGCGAAGCAAAATCAAACCACGAACATAAATACTGGAAGTGGATAACTCGGCAATATTTGACGATGAACGCACATCATTTTTGCTCCACCACCCGCACCGGCCCCAACAACCCACTCGGCAACAGCGGCTCATTCCCCTGATAAAATGGCATGGTCGTGAACGTAATTTTCTCCTTCACGTCCGGTTGTGCATCCCCGATGAGGCGGTTCACCCACAGGTTCGTCACCTTGATTTCCAGTTGGTTGGTGCCTTTTTTCACAGCTTCTGTGATTTCCAGTTTGAAAGGCGTTTTCCAAACCGTACCAACAGGCTTGCCATTGATGCTCACTTCGGCGATATTCTTCACATCGCCAAGGTCGAGAAAATAACGACTTCCACTTACCAACTCCTTGATATTGAATGCATTGCGATAAGTTGCCGTGCCAGAGAAATACTTGATGCCATCGTTGTAATGCTCCGACCACGAAATGAGTTTCTCGAACAAGGCCGTCTTCGGTGCACCCCGTTTTTCCTGAAAATTCACCTGCCAAGTGCCGTTCATTTTGGAGATTTCCGTTTCCGTTGCCTTCGGCAACGTGTGGCTCGTCTCGTTGGTTTTATCCTTGAAAATGATGAAAAAGGCATCCCATGGCTCGAACTCCAGCGGCACGATGATGCGTCCGTTTTCAATGTGCCAAGAAACTTTCGAGGTCTTGCCGGTCTGTGCGCTCCAAAGCTCCGGCACCTTTCCGCTCACCCGGAAACTGACCTCGGCACTGTTCGCCTCGGCGCTCCGGCTGTTGAGCCAGTAAATATCCTGCTCGGCTGCTTTGCGATGGACGTACAGGATTCTCGCCTTGTTGTTTCGGATGATGACGTCTTCGGCCACGTCCTGCGACTTTAGGACTTCCACTGCCGACTTGTTTGAGACATTTTTGTTGCCCCAAATTTCATTGACCACATGATTGAACTCAATCGGATTGTCGGCGAGGCTGGGCGATTTTTCGGGTTTTGTGCCAGTCACTTTTGCCCCCGCTTTCACTAAATCCCGCAGCTTTTTCAGCACTGGCAGCGTCATCTGGCGGGCACTTTCGTCAAGCACCAACACGCTGTACGAACCGCCGCCGGGCGTGGTGATTTTGCCGTTTTCGACCTTCAGCACGTTCATCAGCGCCGAGGAATTGACAAAATCGTACTCGTAGCCCGTTATTTCGGGCAGTTTTTCCTTGAAACGCCAAGTGAGATTTGTGTTTTCACCGTAATAAACAAGTGCGTCCGCCACGAACTGGCCCTGCTGCAGCAGGTGGCAACTTCGGCTGAGGTAGTCCACCCACGGCTTTGCCTGCTCGGCCCAGGACTCCTGTCTGCCGAAATATTGCCCGAAGGGGCCGAGCGAAAAACCGGGCATTTTGTCGTCCAGCGGCTGGTGTACGGAGGTGTGGATGACGAAGCGGTTTAGCCCACTGACCATTTCCAAATCCGCCGTGCGCTTGAGTTTTTCGGGGTGCCAACTGAAGGCATTCCCAATAGAAGTCATGGACTCCGCTGCCACAATTGGCTTGCCGTAGATATGCGCCACCGAAGCAGATTCTCGAATGTCCGCCTCACTTCGCACCTCCTCATCGCCACCTTCCGCGAGGCTGCCCGGCGTCCACATGGCGGCCATCGGGATGTCGGAATAGCGCTTCACGTCCATGCCGTCGGCTAAGTAAATCCGGCGGTCTTCGTGCGACTCGGTGTAGCGTTTCATGCCCCGCTTGTGCAGTTCCTCGCCGATGACGTCGTAGTGGTTTTCGGCAATCATTTCGCCGATGGTTTTTCTAAAATCCCAGAGGAACTGCTCACTGGCTTCTCGGCTTTTCACGATGCGCCCCGTCAGCACGGGAATCCAAGTTTTGATGTCGTAGCCTCGGCGCTTCGCAAATTCTTCGGGAAACGCTTTCGTCCAAGTCATGTGACCTGCCTCGTAGCTGTCCAGAATCATGTGGGTAAGCCCTTTGTTGCCCATCAACCCGCCCGTGGCATTTTGGTACATGTCGAGGTAGGCGTTGATGTATTTCCGCACGGCATTGGGGTCTAGTTTGTCCACTTCGAGGCCCGTCGCTTCGGGCGAGGCGGGGTGGTTTTGGCGACCCGTGAGCGAGTAGCCGAACCTGAGAATCAGCCAGTTCCCTTCGGGAACGTTCCAATCGAGGCTGCCGTCTGGCTTCGTCCTTTGGGTCAAATCAACGACGTTCTCCATCGGAATGGCATCGGCATTCTCGGCCAAATATGAAGGGTAGTCTTCCCGCCAAGGGGTAAAGCCCGCCTTGTCCTCTGCCTGGTCAATACGATCGGCGGTGTAAAGCATCCACTCAGCCACGTTGACGCCATCCGGCTTTGGTGGCTCGCTGCTGCCGCCAAACATAGCAGCCCATGGGTTAACGTTTGGGGGCAGCGTCTCGTAGCAAAGCCTCCAGTACCTGGCCGTGGTGGCCGGAAAGGCGGTGGTGTTCAGCGGGTTGATGCTGCCCGTGAGGCTGGCGATTTTCCGGAAGTTCACCCCGTCGTCGCTGACCTTGATGCTGCGGTTGAGTGGGCCGCCATTGAAGTCTTCCATCATGGTGTGGTTCGCTCCTGACACAGATACGGCCTTGAAAGTTTGCGGAGCGTCGAACTCGTACTGCACCCACATGTCTTCGCCAACGGCTTGTGGAGGTAGGAAGGTAGTCGTGTTCAAGTCGCCGTCAGTCAAGGTGCTCACGCTAAAATTGCCGCCACTCGAAGACAATTTTGGCTTCAATTCCGTAAGCGGTTTATCTGCCGGGAGCAAGCGGTAAGCCACTACGAGGGCATCGTGGTAGTAGGTCGGCAACTCAGGGATGGCATCGCCGAGCATTCCGGTTTTTGGCAGTTCGACGTTTTGGAACTTACCAGTCGTGACTGCTGGTTGCGGCAGTTTGCCATTGAAGGCTTGCCCACCTGTCAAACGGGTTTCCGTCCAGACGTATTTTTTCATGCCATCTTCGGTGGGCACCCACGGGCCGCCCGTCACGCTCCAACCGGGCGAGCCAGCGATGGCCATTTCCAGCCCTTTTTGGTCGGCCAGTTCGGTGGCAAACTTGAAAGCGTCCTTCCATTCTGGCGTCATGAACACCAGCTTTTTCTCCACTACTTGCGGCGTGAAGAGGTTGGCATCGAAGTTCTGAAAGCCACCAATTCCAACCCGTTGCATCCATTCGAGGTCTTTTTGGATGCCGTTTTTGGTCACGTTGCCGTTCATCCAGTGCCACCAGACACGTGGGCGGGCTGCGTTGGGCGGGTTTTGGAAAGTAGTGAGCAAGTCGTTTTGCGCCAGCGAAAAAAGCGGCAGAAGTAACAGACAGGGCAGTATTTTGTAAAATTTCATGTGGCAAATAGTTTCCGCAAATTCACGATGATTTTGCAATTTCTAGTTTATCCAAATTGGGGCAATTCATGTACTTTTTGGTAAAATTGCAGCCCAAAAAAGGCCAAATCAGTCAACTCAATGGAAACTTTCCGGAAATACTTCTCCGATGCCCAGCTAAACGACCTCGAATTGGCTGGGCCAAACTGGGGTGTCAACGTCCACACGGTAGGGCACAGCACGCACCCTCCAGACCGTGTTTACCCTGACCCGGAGCATCCCTCTACCCATGTTTTCCAGTGGGAAAAAGGTAGGCGCCTGCAAGAGTTCCAAATCGTGTACGTGGCCAAGGGCCAGGGCGTTTACGAGGGCGAAGGTACTGGCTCCGCCAATGTTGAGGCAGGCACCATCATGCTGCTTTTCCCTGGCGTTTGGCACCGTTACAAACCTTTGCAGGAGACTGGCTGGGAAGAGTTTTGGGTCGGCTTCGAAGGCCATTTTGCGGAGTACCTGATGCGGCAGGAGTGCTTCGACCCACAGAAACCGCTCATTGCCATCGGCTTCAACACTGAGTTTTTGGACATCTTTCGGCGGCTGATTGACGTGGTGAAATACGAGGGCGTGGCATTCCGCCAGATTTCTTCTTGCCTCGTCATCCAGCTGCTGGGGCTGGTGTATTCCTCCGCATTACTGAAAAACCATACCCGGCTTCGGCAGGAGCAAATCGTGCAGACTGTCCGCTTTGGCATCCATGAAAACTGGGAACAAACACTTGATTTTCAAGGAATTGCAACTGAGTTGAACGTCAGCTACGAGTGGCTTCGCAAGGCTTTCAAGGCTGTGACGGGCACCTCGCCGGGGCAGTATCTGCTCAACCTGAAAATCGAAAAGGCCGGGCAGATGCTGAGGGAAACTTCCTTCACCATCGCCCAAATCGCCGCTAAGTCGGGGTTTGAATCGGAGTTCTATTTTTCGAGGATTTTCAAAAATAAAACAGGGCAGGCGCCGAGTGTCTGGAGGCGTAACTAGTTGAATTTGCTTCAAACGCTCACCAATCGTCAATAATTCAAAGCCGATTTCAAACTTCATTTCGGGTTTGAGTGAGGTACTGTCGAAGTCCTCAGCGACAACCTGCACTCTGAGGAAGACTTCGGCGAAACATTCAACCAAACGCTTCAAAAGCCAATTTTTCCTTCCTTATCCACATACTGCCAAGCATCGCTCTCCCACATGCTGTGCTCGCCATCTTTGACGGTTTTGCACTGGTTGCTGACCTTGGCTTTACCGTTTTCAAACGGATAGGCGCAATCGAACTGCGGCTCGATGACGATGGCGTAGGTCTTGGCGTCGGCATAGCCGATTTTGCCGTTTTTCACTACCCGAATCAGCCCTTCAGCTTCGTAATCGGGGCCATTGTCGTAAATGAAGACTTCATAGAGCGCCGTTTTTTGGCCGTCCATGATGACCCATTTGCCGTCGGCGGATTGCTCCATGGTGAGTGGCGTAGTGGTAGCAGGAGTAGCTGGGGCGGCGATAGTAGGCTCCTCAGTTGCTTTCTCTCTGGGGGCTTGATTGCAAGCAGCACCAGCCAATAAAAAACCGGCGAGCAGCATCAACAGGAATTGATTTTTGATAGAACTTAAACGTGGTAGGATGTAGGAATGAATTTTCATGTTGATTAAATTTTTGCGAAATATAGCATCAATAATAACACCTTCGGCAGAAGCGAGAAAAAAGCGGCGACACCCTCCAAAAAGATGCCGCCGCTTCCCTAAAAAATTTTCATTTATTTTAATTTCCAATTTCTCAATTGGAGCCAGGCTTGCTCACCATGAGCATTTTCACCACAACGCCCTGCTCACTGGTGATTTTTATAAAATATTCCCCACTGCTGAGGTTTTGCTCCGCAAAATCTAGCTGAAGCAAGTGGGCCCCCGCCTCGATTTTTTGCCCAAAAACTATCCTGCCCAATCGGTCGTACACCGTGAGCATGGCATCGCTGTTTTCATCGAAGCCGTGCAGGTCAACGGTCAATTTTCCACTCGTCGGGTTAGGGTAAAGCTCGACATGTAGCTCCTCGGCCACCTCGAAATCATTGCCACCAATCGGAGCAGAGATGTTCTGTGCACAGCCGACACAAGGGCCAGCCCAATCGCCATGACCGATATGAGCAGGCACGGCATTTTTGTTGACGCAAAGCGTGTTGCGGTTGCCATCCTCGTCCACGTGGCAGATGGTCAACTTGTTGTTGGCGCATTTCCAAGCAGCAGCGTACTGAGCATAAGGCAACGACTGGCTGCAATCAGCGATACCATCGTTGTTGTTGTCCACGGAGTCATCGCCGCCGGGGCATACATCAATACAATCAGCCACGCCGTCACAATCAGCGTCCGATTCAGTGACACCGCATCCACAGATACCCGGTTCGATTTTGCTCGGGTCTTCCGGACATCCATCGTTGCAATCTGGTGTTTCGTCGCCGTCGGTATCGGTATCAGCTACGCCGCAGCCGCAGATACCCGGCTCAATCTTGTTTGGATCGTTGGGGCATCCATCGACTATTAAAGAACTGGTCGTATTACTGCCGATACCCAAAGATGCGGCGGAAACACCGGGGCCGTAGGTAACGCTTCCTCCTTGGAAATCAGCCACCCAAATCCTCACGGAAACATTACTACCAACTTTAAGCGAACCTGCCCAGTCATTGGGCATACCTGCAAGGACTGGGGAAATGTAAGAACCCGCAGGCACCGTGACACAACCGCCGATGAAATTTGGATTGTCGAAAAACGAGACTTCGTCCGGGCCTGGCACGCAGTTTTTGTTCATCACCCAAAGGGAGTTGACGTTGTTGTTGGAAGTTGACCCACCACAGTTTTGGCCCTGTGGCCAGAAGTCATTGGAGAAGTCGGCATCGGTGGCATTATAAGCCCTGAACCCGTTGGAGTACCCTCCGCCAAAGTCCACGCAACTGTGCAAAACGGCTACGACATCTGAACCGACCTTTATGCTGGAAGCGGTATTGTTCGGGAAGCCCAACGATGAAATGTTCGGGTAGGTACCGACCGTCACGGTGACGGATTGGCCACCAAAATTGGCGTCGGCATAAAGGATGATTTCATTTGGAGCTTGGGCATGCATCAACTGCCAACATAATAGGCAGAATAATATGAGGGGTGAGAAGAGTTTTTTCATTGGAAAATGTTTTGAAAAGATGAGTAGGCAATAATTTTAAAAGGATTCGAAGCGTCCCAGCGGTGACGCCTCGAAGTGGCGGGGATTATGTTGGTTCCTTAATCCGTCTTCTCCACCAACTCCCACAGCTCCTGCCCTATGATTTCACGCAGCGCCACCTGCTTGCTGCGGAAAGCGGCATAATCATCTTTTGGGAATACTTTTTTGAATTCATCGGCGGTGGTCACTTTGCCGCTCGAATAGGCCAAGGCGTCGTCCAAATTCTTGAAGTAAAAGGTCACCAGAAAGTCGTAGTCGCCATCAGCGTTGGTGGCAATCGCACGTTTCAGCACGTTCCAGCTCTTGAATTTACCGTTTTTAATGGCCTCCTCCATCACCGGCTTTACCGATTCCAAGGTTTTCTCATAGGCATCCTTGTTGGCGTCAGAGACCCTGATTTTCGACCTCAGAACATAGTCGCCAACTACCGTAGTATTTGTCGTATTGCCTACCCCGAACCTTGGATCGAAAACATCACGTGCAACAACGGTTCTAACGTTGTTCAATATTCCGATGGAAGAGGAGATTTCCTTGGCCGTTAATCCTTTAATAGGTTCGTCCCAAGCTGTCATATCTCTCCGGGACTGCATTTCCTTTCCACTAGGGAACAACTCAAGGATGGCATAATCAAAGTCAAAACTTCCCTTGATGGGGTACACCCTTCTGTACAATCCCCAAAAATTAATGGCCTTTGCCTCCTTCCTACCATCGTTCAGCTTTTTAAGAATCTTGTTGACATTCAGGTAATTCTCGTTCATGCCGGGCGTGACCTTGATGTAGGTGGCCTCCAGGTAATCGGAACTGGAACTTTGGGCATGCGATGTGATTGTGATTGAAATTGTGGCAATTAGAATTGCGACAAACAAGAGACATTTACTCCTTTTCATCTTTATCGATTGAAATGTTATTGCCTACTCTGGACGGTTTTCGGCTTCCCCGATTTGGATGTTTTGAAGTGCGGAGATTGATTAGAAAATGCGTTCGCTTAACTCTTCGGATACCCGTTCTCTACCCAGCAGTTGATGATATCTTGTTCGGCGGCAGTGAGTACCGTTGGCTTGCCTTCAGGGATGAAGTTGGGAGCAGGCGGCATGTCTTTTAATTCGAGCACCCGTTCCGCAAACTTGCCGTTGTTCAGGTTGTCAAGCATGCCTTCGTAGGTGGTGTAGTCCTTGGAACCTTCAGGGACCCAAGCCGATGCAGTGCTCCCGCTGTGGCAGCCACTGTAAGCACAGCTATTGTCAATAATGGATTTGACTTCGTCGGAGTAAGTAGTTTTGCAGGAATCATCTTCTTTGTTGCAGGCGAATACTGCCATTGCGAACAATGGAAAGAGAAGGAAAAATGAAGGCTTCTTCATGATTGAAAATTATTTTAGTTTGTGAAAGGTGAATGGTTGATAGGCGCCTATTCAAATTTCTGGCTCATGTCGTCTTACCTTTTAAACAGGGGTTTGTGGCGGAACGCCCCCAACCCCCCTTCGCTTTCACGCTAACACTTCATGAACCAACTTTTTATAATCAAACCTTTGAAAAAGGATGTCTGGATAATTGCCATAAAAACTATCTTTATCCCTAACAATTGGTTGATTCTTTGACAAATATCCCTTACCCTGTTTTTGAAATCTTGCCGATTGTCCCAATCACGTATCTTGTTGACCGAAGCCCGGCTACTGTTGACCGAAGCTATTTTCACTAACCAAAATGTGCCTGTACAGCATGAGAAAATTGATTTGCTGCCTATTCTTCCTTGCTCCACTTACCTACATTTTTTGCCAAAATAGCCCTTTCGACAGCTTGGAACAGCGCCTCGCTGCCGAGAAAACCGATGCCAAACGGCTTGAAATCCTGAGCCAGTTGACCGAAATGGCCTACGGGATGGACTTTGCGAAGGCACTTGGCTACGCCAAAAAAGGGGTGGCCCTTTCAACGAAATCCAACGACAAGGAGTGGTTGCCAAAGTTTGAGGAAATGCAGGGCCGGATGCACGCCAACCTCGGCCAATTGGACTCCGCCAGCCTGTTTTTCGATAAAGCGATGAAGGGCTACGAGGCCGTTGGCAACCAAAAGGGAAAGGCCACGACCCTCTTCAAAATCGCTTGGGTACACGACCGGAAGGGGCAGTACGAACCCGCCATGAAGGCCAATTTGGACGCCCTTCGCATCATGGAAGGGCTTGGCGACCAAAAGGGCATTGCCAGCGCACTTGGAAGGGTATCAGATATATTGTACAGGCAAGGCAAAGCCAAAGAAGCACTGGACTACGCCAAGCAAGGCATTGCCATTTGCGAAAAAAACGGGTTCAAGCAGGAAGAAACCGCTGTGTTGCAAAGTGCTGCCTATGCCTGCATGGCCTTAGAAGATTATGAGCAGGCGCTGACCTACTGCAACCAATCGCTCGAACTGGCTCGCAGCCTCAACATGGGGCAGTCCATCATTGCCGACAATTACAATGCCCGTGGCAATGTGTTTAAAAGGCTGGGCAGGTACAAGGAGGCAGTGTCCGATTACAAGGCTTGCCTCGACCATTCTGAAAAGGCCAACTATTCCGGCGGAACCTACGCTGCCACTGCCAACCTGGGCGAGGTGAACCTACTCATGGGGAACTATGCGACTGCGTTGCCCTACCAATTGAAGACTATCCAGATTCAAGAGGAAAGCGGCGACATTAACAATTTGGTGGAGAACTACGTGCATACCAGCAATATTTACGAGCAACTCAGCGACTATAAATCCGCCCTTTTGTACCAACGGAAAGCCCTCAAAATGCGGGACAGCACTGCCTCCATCCAAAGCGACGCCGCCATTTCGGAACTCCGCACCCAATACGAGACGGAGCAGAAAGAGGCCACCATTGCTGCACAAACAACGAAGCTGAGCCAGCAACGCACCGTGCAGTGGCTTTCCATTGGCATCGCTGCGTTGCTGGGGTTGTTTGCTTTTTCTTTTTATAAAAACGCCGCCGCCCGCAAAAAGGCCAATGAACTGCTGACCGCAAAAAACGCCGAAAACGAACTGCTGCTCAAGGAAATCCACCACCGGGTGAAGAACAACCTCGAAGTGGTGTCCAGCCTGCTGGCGCTACAATCGGCGCAGGTGGACGACCCCAATGTGAAGGACGCCATGCAGGAGGGGCAGAACCGGGTGCAGTCCATCGGCATCGTACACCAGAAGCTGTACCAAGGCGAGAACCTCGCCGCCGTGGAGATGAAGGACTACTTCCTCAACCTCAGTGACAGCATCCTCGACTCTTTCGGTGCCGACGACCGGGTGACCATCGAATGCGCCATGAACCAATTGGAACTCGATATTGACACAGCGGTACCGCTCGGCCTCATAGTGAACGAGCTGCTCACCAATGCCCTGAAATATGCCTTCCCCGATGGTCGAAAGGGGCGCATTGAAATCAAATTAGAAAAAAAGGACGAAGGCACGCTGCGCCTCCGAATCGCCGACGATGGGGTTGGTAAGTCAGGCGGGGCAGCACATGGCACAGGGTTCGGCGGGCAATTGGTCTCGCTGCTCACCCGGCAACTCGGCGGCGAATTAAGGGAAGAGGTCAAAGGAGGCACGGTTGTGCATCTTGATTTTAAGGTGAAAAAGGCAGCGTAAATGGAAAGCAAACTGAAAATCCTCATCGTAGAAGACGAAATGCTCATCGGGGCAAAAATCTCCCTGTTCCTCACCGAACTGGGCTACGAAGTGACCGCCATCCTCCCCCGTGCCGAGGAGGCCCTGTTGCACGTGCAGGATAACTTGCCCGACATTGCCCTCCTCGATGTGCGGCTCAAAGGTGAAATGGACGGCATCAGCTTGGCGGAGTCCCTGCAAAAACAGCACAAGCTGCCCATCATCTTCCTCACCGCCAATTCCGACGATGCCACTTTCAACCGGGCCAAAGCAACCAAGCCGTTCGCTTTCCTAGCCAAGCCGTTCCGTAAAACTGAACTGCAACGAGCCATCGAGCTGACCATCAGCCGCATGGAATCCGAGGCCAACCAAGAAATACCTAGCCCAAAAAATGAGGAAGAAAATACATACCTACTCGACGACCGCATTTTCGTGCGCTTTAAGGACCGGATGGTAAAAATCGTTTTCGATGCTATCCTTTACGTCGAGGCCGACCGCAACTACTGCCGCATCTTTACCCAAAACAAAGAATACCTGCTGACGATGCCGATGAAGGCACTGGAGGACAAGCTCCCGACCGCCCAGTTCCAGCGAATCCACCGTTCTCATATCGTCAACCTCGCCCATGTGGATGAAGTTGCCGAAGGGCATGTCATTATTGGTGCGAAGCACCTGCCGCTCAGTCAGTCGCTGCGGGAGGAGTTTTTGAAGCGGTTCAAAACGGTTTGAGGAAATGCGAAATGGCTTATGTGTGAGGCCCAATGGTCTGCAATATCAACATTTCTGAATCTAAGACGCTAGTGAAGAATCAATCTTCGAGCCGTGTTGAACGCATTGATTTAACGTGAGGTTTATGAAATTTAGACAAGTAATGCAGCATTACGACTGTAATTACATGTTTCTTAAAACCTCGACGACTTCAACTCCACATCCGCATCCGCCCACACCTCCTTGAATTT
Organism: uncultured Saprospiraceae bacterium; assembly: GCA_964442355.1. Classification (GTDB taxonomy): domain Bacteria; phylum Bacteroidota; class Bacteroidia; order Chitinophagales; family Saprospiraceae; genus UBA6168. The sequence continues at coordinate 62,654 of CAYTZS010000003.1, forward strand.
GGTCAGGGTGGCCTTCGCCTCAGCCTCCTTTCCCTGTGCTTTTAAGCTTTGGTATAAGCCAAAGAGCGACCAACCATTGTTGCGGTTCCAGGCGAGGTCTTCCCGGTAGGCTTGCTCGGCTTTTTGGGCTTGCCCAGCTTCCAACAGCACTGCACCCAAAACCTGCCGCACGGGTTGGTGCCAGTTGGCGGGTTCGTTGTAAGGCAAGTTGTCCTCAGCAACCACGGCCCGTTCGAGCGCCTCGATGGCGGCTGGATAATTGCGCTGGGCAGCCAACAACTCGCCCTTGACGACGGAGCTGGTGATAATGCACCAGTCCTTAATTAAAGCAAGCTGGACACTGTCCCGCTTTCCCACTGGCTTGCCTTCAGCCGCTTCCTCCATTTCTTCACGAACGGTTTTCAAAAACGAGGTGGAGAGCGTATCCATGGCCGTCAGTTCACCTGCTACCCTGTCCAGCATCCCCTTGCGGGTATAGGCGATTCCTCGTGCGTAGTGCCAAATGATTTTCAACTCTTGCAGGTCATCCGCAGGGGCAGGGGTGGTCAGGATTTCGTTCCATTTCCCAAACCGCACATACGACTCCAAGGGCACTGATAAGAATATTTGCAGGAATCCCATCTTATTGGCCATGCCCACCGGCGTCCGACGGGCCAGCTTTTCGGCGGCATCAATGGCCATTTCGCTCTTGCCTTGAAAGGTCGCCGCCGACCAGAGGAAATGGATATTGTGCGGATAATAGCCCAGCGGATATTCGCCCTGAGTCAGGCAATTGGAGATGTATTCCTCGTCCCGCTGAATGGCCAATCGGTTGCAATCCTCGGCATCGGAATACCGCCCGACCCGGTTGTAGATATGCGACGGCATGTGTACCAAGTGCCCCGAAGCGGGAATCAAAGAACCCAGCACATCGGCGCTTGGCACAGCCCGGTCAGGGGTCTTGGAAGCCTCCACGATGTGGATGTACAGGTGGTGCGCCCCCGGATGGTTCCAATCGGCGGCAATGACCTGCTCCAGTGCCCGCACGGCTTCCGGGATGCCAAGCCGTGGCGTGCCCGCCTTGTCGTAATAATCCCAGGGCGTAGTGTTCATCACCGCATCGGCGTAGAGCGTCAAAACCTCATTATCGTTGGGGTAGCGCTGCGCAAGGGCGGTCATGGCAGCAGCATATACCTTGCTCAGGGAGTCCCGGTTTACAGTTGTGGAATCGGCAAAGCGGGTGGCCATTGCCTCCACCAAATCCTGCTCTTTTTGATTGGTAAAATGGCGAAGTTCCATCGCTTTTTGAATGGCCTCGTAGGCCGCCTGTTCCCGTTCCTTATCGGGCTTGGGGTCGTTGATGTTTGGCCCCAAGGCCAGTGCTTTGCCCCAATGGGCCATCACGAAATTGCTGTCCAAATGGGTAGCCTCCGAAAACGCCCGGTGCGCCTCGCCCATGTTGAAGCCATAAACCAATTTGATGCCTTGGTCAAAATAGCGGGCAGCGGTTTCCGAGCCCGTTTTCACGGCGAAATGGTATTTGCCCATGTTCTCAAATAGCGGGGCCATCCCTTTTGTGGAATCGTATTCGCTCAAATCGAACAGGATAGCACCCCCGCAGAGGGCCAAGCCCGAAAACGAAGGGACGCTGTTTTGGATGGGCTTCGCCATTTTTCGGGTGTAAAATCCGGCAAACAACAAACCAGCGGCCAGCAGCAGGGCTGGTAAAAGGAATCGGTAGGAAAGGAGGCCCTTGGATTGTTTTTTCATTTTGAAATTGATTGGAAATCGCGGAAAATTATCGGGTATGCTTGGTCGATAAGGTACGTTTTTTGAACCCCGAAAGGTTTAGAAAACGTAATAGCAAGGCTAATTTTTTGTCGCTATTTATTACTCCCGCACATACATCGTCACCACCTTCTCCCCTTTGTCGTCGGTATAGGTCTCCATCAATTTCACCACACCGTAAGGCAATATTTGAAAATTAAAGGATAAGGTCTCCAGTGACATTCCTGGGAGTTGGAAGGTATTATCGCCCACAAATTCGAAGTTCATCCCAAAGGGCATCCCATTCGATTTATCGCCTTTCATCCACAATTGACCGTCCTGCCTGAACAGCTCCATTTTATTGTTCGGGTCTTTCTCGCTGGTATAGTTGCCAACCAACAAGCCCATAGAAGCTGGTTCGACGGCCAGCTTTTTGGCCATACTGACGTTGTATTCCACTTTTTTGCTGCCGTCCTTTAGGTTTTGCACCTCCAATATCCTCCTTTTGGCAGTCGGGGAAGAAGAACTGCTGTCCTTTTCAATCCACGGGTCACCCACGAAATAAAGCTGTGTCACCAATGGCTGATAGCCCGCTGCCGTAATCATCAGGTGGAAATGCGCCGGGCGGTAATTGTCGCCGCTGCCATACGGTACAGGCAATATGGATTTAAAACAATAATTGCCTTTATTATCGGAAAAAGCAGTGCCCCGGTATTTAAAATCGGCGGTTTCGTTGTCGTAAACGCCGTTGCCGTCGCAATGCCAGAGTTCTATTTTGGCATTTTTATAGGGCGTGGTGCAGTCGTCATGCAATATTTTCCCAATCAGTTCAATCGGGTCGCCTTTTTCGCCTTTAATCCGCAGACTTTCCCGAACGGGGCTATTGGGGCGATAAAACGGTCCGAGTACATCGGAGGTCGTTTCACATTCGCCGACATAACGTTTGCCGTCAAAGCGGATAAAACCAGTGGCGCTGATTGCGATGGCGGATAAGGCGGTGGTTTTGATGAAATTTCTGCGTTGCATGAGTTGATTTTTAATTTTGAACGAAGGTACATCTTACGGTCAATTAAGAGCCTATTCGAAAACCTCCTTTGCCTTTTGCTATAAAATACGCCTTTCAAGAACCTGACTTTGTATTTTTTTGAAGCCGTAGCGCTGCTATGTCATAAAAAAAATGCTTCGTCAGAACCTCATAATGCATCATTTTCTGACTCAAACAGAAGTTTCCGAATAGGCTCTGAGGTTTGAAAACCCAGTGCATTTATCTGGCCTTCGAATCATGGTTGTAAATCTCCCGGACGACCTGCCACCTGCCCTTGCGTTTTTCCCAAAGTGCCATGTATTTCTCCGTGTAGGCCACTTTCCCTGTGGCGTCCTTCGCTATCACGGTTCCGGTTTCCGTCACCCTGTTTTCGTCGCCGAACACCTCCACCGTTTCATACGTGACGGTTTTGCGGATTCTGCTGCTCGCAAAATCGGCCTCCATGTCCTTTTGGATGGCCGCTTTACCCACGAGCGCCGGTGCACCATCGGGCATGCTAATGGCGTCTTCGGCGTATAAATCCATGATGGTAGCGACATCCCTGGCATTGGCGGCATTGGCCCAAGCCGTATTCAAGGCTTGTATTTCGTCCTTGATTTTGGACACATCTGGCGGAGTGAGCCATTGCTTCACTATTTTCCATTCGCCGTCCTTTTTTTGCATCGCATTGGCATAGCTGCCCACGTTATTGATGGGTATATCATACACGATGGTTTTGCCATACACCTCGTAGTTACCACGCACAACCCAAGCATGTTCGGCGTCCGACCAGTTAATGCCAATATGTTTGAGCAGCAGCGTGGCATTGTTTTTCCTGAATTGCTCCGCAAAATAATTGGCGATATTCTCAGCCCCGGCAAATTGATTGCCCTGCTGGTCAATGCGCACGGCATCATCGGTGTACATTTTCCGAATGGCTTCATGGTCTTGTGCGTTGTAGGCGGCCATGAAACGACGGGTGAAGTCTTGCAATTCAAGCTCGTCGTTGACGGATTGGGCTTGTAGGCTGCTGGCCATGAGGCAAAGCAGCACTGCGAGAAAAAAGAGATTTTTCATGCAATGAATTGGTTGGATTGAAATGAGGAAATATGGTGGAAAAAATATCGGCATGGCCTTCGCCACGCCGACTTTCAATTTTCTATTCTTCTTTTTTATCATCGTTGCTGATGTCCCGGATAGTCAGCCATTTGCCATTGCGTTTTTCCCAAATGGCCATGTACTTTCCGGTGTAAACCACCTTGCCTGTTTCGTCCTTTCCGATGCTTTTGCCAATTTCGGTCACTCTGTTTTCATCGCCAAATACCTCCAAAACTTCAAAGCTCACGGTTCTTTTATTTTTCCTTTCGGCGTATTGTTTCTCCTGTGCTTTCAGAATTTCGGCTCTTCCCGTTACAGCGGGCATATCATCGCCCATCGTCACTGCATCTTCGGAATAAAACGAGGCTACGGTCGCTGCATCGCCTGCGGTATGTGCTACGGCATAAGCTGATTCCAATGCTTGAATTTCAGCTTTAATGGCCGCCATGTCGGGTGGGGCGGGAGCTGCGACCTCAGAAGTGGCTGTGGCGGCAGGTGCTTCAGTAGACTGCTGGCATGACAGTAGCGAAAACAGACAAGTTGCCAATAGGTAATAAAAAAGGTTGTTTTTCATTTTATTAAAATTGATTGTTGAGAAAATTAATTAAAAAATTGCAGCTCCGACTTTCGTCGAAGCTGCCGCTTTAATTTGGTGATTTTGTTATAGTGCTGGCATATCAACAACAGGCACTAATGCCTGCATTTGTGACAAAAAGGATAATATTCATTTCGCATGGAATAGATGGACGCCCCAGACATAATGCCCAAATAGTTCGGCATATTCGGGCGATGTGGACAGCCGCCACCTTGTTGTTGGCCGCTCCAAATGGCTGATGTAGTTGCCACACCACCTTGCGACCATTGAGCCTTTTGATAGGCCGTGCAACTGCCCAATAAAAAAATGGCGCATACGAGCACGAAGCATGGAAAAATGCTTGCTATTTTCATGTTGATTGAATTGAATTTGATTGTGCGACCGAACACCAGTTTGGTGTTCTGATTTGGCGCAGCGAACTAAGGCTTTTGCATTACTGCTCCTCACCCCATTTCAATATACTATCCCAAAAAAAGGACTGCCCCTCTGTGTCCACCGCATTAAAATTTATGGAGGTGCCATTGGTGAAGGAAGTAACGAGGGTCAAATAGAAAGTGAAAGGTATCTTGGGCATCTCTGCGGCAATACTTGGGGTTTCAGGCGATGTAACTACCTGCTCCTGCAAAGTCGGAGCTTGACTGACTACAGTTGCCATTGATTTGTCGCTTGAACTTGACAACATGGCTCCGAACAAGGAGAGGCTCATCGCAACGGCAAACAGGCTAGACTTCATTTGTTTTTTCATGACTAAAGGATTTTGCTTTATTATTAGATTTTCAGTTGCAGCAACTATTCGGCTTTTACTTTCAGTTGAAGCAAATAGGAAAGCAAAATTCAGCGACGCTTCGCCAGTGTACCCGTGCCAGCGGAAGGGCTTGCAACGATGCCCTTGCCTTGCACTTGCTGCAACAAGGCAACACCCACGTTCACGGCTTCTCCGATTTCAAGCGTACCATTGTTTTCGATTTGGCCTAGGACCGTCACACCATCGAAAATGCCGGTCTCGCCGAGGATGGCCAGCTTCGCACCGCTTTGGATGGTGAGCTTTGCGCCACCTTCCATCATCAGGGCATCAATGGGCGTTGGGGCATATTGGATGACGGGGTAATAGTTGGCACCAGTGGGGATGATTACCTGCGTAAACTCATCAGGCACACGGCCCTCGCTCCAGTTGGCTGGGCAGTTCCATTCGGTGGTACGGCCAGGCTTGCCGCCCTGCCAAACAGCAATGTTTTGTGCGGAGAGGGTAAGACTGATGCCAAGGAAAAAGGCGATAGCGATGGAAATGGTTGCTGGTTTCATTTGACGCATTTTTGATGTCAAGTTTTGAGTTGCTGATTGCAGTTGCTTTTTCATGATAAAGGATTTAAGAAAGTGTCTTTTGAAAGTTGCTGATGTAACCTTCCGGGAATGATGCAAAGGTGGGGGCAGACTGGAGGAAAGGGCTTCCTCTCATCGGTCAAAGACTACTTGGCAGGTTGCAGGACGGGAATTTTCTTTACTTGCTATGTTGCAAGCGAAAAGGCGACAAACCCCTAACTAATTGATAATGAGCAGGTAATGTGTTGCACGGTGGGTTCAACCCCTCACCGACGTCGGTCTTTCCCCAAATTCTTCTTGGAACGCATCTGAGAAATTATTCAGGGCAGAATAGCCCACTTGGTAAGCAATTTCGGAGACGGAAAGCGTGGTCGTTTTGAGCAAATGCCTCCCGTGATGCAGCCGGATGGAGCGGATAAACAGGCTCGGTGACTTGCCCGTGAGCGCCTTCACCTTGCGGAAAATCTGGCTGCGGCTCATCGCCAGCGCCCGCTCCAGTTGCGGCATCTCGAAGTCGGGGTCGGACAGGTTTGCCTCCACGATGGAGCGGAATTTTTGGAGGAAGATGTCTTCGAGGTCGGTGATTGGTGATTGGTGATTGGTGACTGGGGACTGGCTTGACGAATCACTAATCACTAATCTCCAATCACTATACTTGGCTTGTAATTTCCGGCGCAGTTCGAGCTGGTTTTCCGCTGTCACCAGCAGTTCTTCCTGATGAAAAGGCTTGGACAAATAAGCATCTGCCCCACGTCGTAGGCCCTTGATGCGGCTCTCCACATCGGCTTTTGCGGTCAGCAAAATGATGGGGATATGGCTTGTGCGCTCGTCGTTCTTCAGGGCCTCCACCACCTCGAAGCCATCCTTTTCGGGCATCATCACGTCGCTAACGATGAGGTCAGGGATGGTTTCCAGCGCCTTTTCAATGCCCGCCCTGCCGTTGTAAGCGAAGTCGAGGGCATATTGCCCTTGCAGGCAGGCGGCGAGGTATTCGACGACGTCGGGGTTGTCTTCTATCAAGAGGATTGAAGGATTGGAGGAATCAAGGATTGAAGGATTGCCCTCGTTGCTTAGACCCCCTGACCCCCTAAAGGGGGAACCTAAACCGGGAAGTGCTGTGGCAACTATTTCCTTTAAAAATTCAGCAGAATTTGCAGAGTTAGGTTCCCCTTTAGGGGTCAGAGCCCGTCCCGATGTGTCGGGAGGTGAATGCGTCACGGGCAGCCGCACCGTAAAAACCGTCCCCTTCCCCACCTCGCTCTCCACACCAATTTCCCCGCCCATCGCCTGCACCAGTTCTTTCGTCAATGCCAGCCCGATGCCCGTGCCGCCAGCTTTGGCTTTTTCCAAATTATTGGCTTGGAAAAAACGGTCGAAGATGTTCGGTAAATCTTCGGCAGGGATGCCTGCGCCCGTGTCAATGACTTGAATTACGATTGACGATTGACGATTGACGATTGGAGATGCCTGTTCCCCCAATCGTAATTTGTCAATTGTCAATCGTAAATCTACCCTTCCCCCACTTGGCGTGAACTTGATGGCATTCGACAACAGGTTGTAAACAATTTGCAGCAGCCGCTCCGGATCATAGTCCATTTCGATTTTGGGCTGGTCACTTTCCACCCGCAGCATCACGTTTTGGGCGTTGGCGAGGGAGTGCAGGCTCTCGGCGATGTACTTCAGATACGCTAGCACGTCGCCATGCAGGTAGTTGATTTTCAGGGTTTTGGATTCCAATTTCGCCAAGTCGAGGATTTGGTTGATTAGCCGCAGGAGCGACTCGCCGTTGCGCTTAATCAAACCTAATTTGCCTTGTTTTTGGGTGTCCGTTTCAGCCTTCAACAATTGGTCGCCCATCCCCAAAATCACCGTCAGCGGCGTCCTAAACTCGTGCGTAATATTGGTGAAAAACCGCCCCTTGAACTCGTCCATTTCCCGAAGGCGCAGGGCTTCCTGGTGTTCGATTTTTTGGCGAAGCCGATTGTGATAAAACAGCCAAACCCCTGCTCCGGCAATTACCAAATACAGCAAATACGCCCACCACGAAGCCCACCACGGCGGGCGTATGGTGAAACGAAATTCGGCAGGCTGTCCGCTCCAGGCTCCGTCGTTGTTGCTCCCATCCACTTTGAAGGCATAGTCGCCGGGGGCGAGGTTGGCGAACTGGATGCTGTTTTTGTTGCCCAACGATACCCAATCCTTGTCCACGGGTACAAGTTGGTAACGGTACAGGTTTTGGGCGGGGTTGGTGAATTCGAGGGCGGCGAAGTCGAAGGTGAGGAGGTTTTGGTCGTAGGAAAGGGTGATTGGGGATTCGTGATTGGTGACTGGTGATTGGTCGAGCAACTCGAATTTCTGGTTGTTGACAGAAATCCCGACGATTCGGATTTGGGGAACATTTTTATTGAAACGCAGGCTGTCGGGGTGGAACATGGACAACCCATTTACGCCGCCGAAAATCATTGAGCCATCCCGCAGTTTCAGGTAACTGGAGCTATTAAACTCATTGCTCTGCAATCCGTCCGCAGCCGTGAAATTTTTGGTCGTTTCTTCCCGAACATGGAAGCGGCACAGCCCCTTGTTGGTGCTCAGCCAGATGTAGGGTGCCTTGTTTTCTGCCAAAACGCCATACACCACATTGTCAGGGAGGCCGTCAGTCGTTTTAAACTGCTTGACCTGCCCCGTTTTTTTGTCCAGACGGTTCAATCCGCCACTTTTTGTCCCCACCCAAAGGTATCGGGCAGGTTCTAGTGGGTCATCAGCGACGCTCAGTACAAAGTCAGAGGAAAGCGAAGCACGGTCTTTGGGGTTGTTTTTGAAATATTCGAAGCGGTACCCCCCGGCGTTTGGTACGGCTTTGGTTAAACCTTCATACCCGAAAATCCAAATGGCTCCGTCCGCATCCTCGAACAAAAAATGGGAAAAAGTGGCGGATATTTTCTGCGGCTTATCATATGGGAACGCCGTACTTGTTTCCGTTTTAGGGTCAAATTTCAATAAAGCTTTTTCGCTGGCGCCAAACAATGCCCCAGAGCGGCTCACAATCAAGCCATGCCCATGCTGCCATGGAAACGATTTCACGGATTTTGTCTGTGCTTCAGTACGATAGAGTTTATCCAAATCATTGTCGCTCGACCAACCATTGCCTGCTGCATCGAAACAGGCATGGAAAGTCCCCCAATCATTGGTAGTGTAAGTTGCAAAGCGGTTGACGAAATCGTTGTGGGCTATTGTAGCCGGGAAGGATTTTGAAGGGTATTTTTCACCGAACCTGAACAAGCTATAAATTCCGCCATCCGGGGCTTCCAGGAGCTGACGTTGCGAAAATTTGGTCAAATAGCTTTTGAAATGCTTTGCCTTCTCATTGATTTTGAACAGGCCATATCCATCTGAGCCCACCCACATCACGCCACTTTTGTCGAACATGATTTTGTTGCAGCCTCCTACGTTCCCGAAAATTGAATCTGCTTTCACCTCAACTTCTGGCAAGCCTTGGTTAAAAAAGGCAGATAACTTCCATTTTTGGAGACGCCCCTTCCTGTAAGCCCACAAAAAACCATCCCGGCTAAATTTAAAATTGCTGGCCCAAACAGACCGCTGTTCTGTCAAGTTTTGAGTTCCATTGGCGTTAATTAACGTCCATTTAATTTGAAAAGAAGTGTCATAACCCAGCGCCAATATGTTGCCTTCGTTATCTGCTGAAAGCACTCCATAATTCCAGCCGCTTGTTGCCGGTTCAGGCGAAAATTTCTCTGTCTTCAGGTCAAGCCAATACAACCCATCAATCGTTGCTGTCAGCAACCTGTTCTTTGCGTACAAAAGTTGGGATTCCCCCTTTGCGTCCCATTGCTTGACGGGCGGTTTGGGAATCATTTTGCAGGACAGTTCAATCGCAGCATCCTCTCTTTTTCCCGCCTTTTCCAACAAGTCGTTTGGGGCATTGATTTTCCAAATCCCGTTTTCGCCCCAGAGCCATAAAGCCCCGTCCGGCGTCTGTTCCATGGATGGTATCCAACTCGCTAGCCCTTTGCCAAAATTTTTATTCCCCTCGTGTAAAACATGGTAAAAACGTCCGCTTGACGGGTCGAAAATGTCCAATTCTGCCTGAAACGCCACCCAAATCCAACCACGGCTGTCCTCGAAAATGGAGCGCACTTCGCTGTTTGCAATGGAAAATGGGTCGAACGGGTCGGGTGAGAAGACCTCGAAGCGGGAGCCGTCATAGCGGTTCAGTCCGTCCTTGGTGGCTATCCAGATGAAGCCGTCCCTGCTCTGCAAAAGGTCGAAAACCATCCCCTGCGACAGCCCGTCGTTGACGGTGAGCATACTGACCGTGGCCTCCGTTTGCGAGGCAAGGCGGCAGGCAAAAAGCAGAAAAAGAAATGCGGCGAAAGTTTTCTTCATCAAAAGCACGGGTAAACAGGGTGCAAGTTAGCTGTTTTTACTTGGGATATTTCATCACTAAAAAACCCAATCCCGATTGCTTTGGGTGCAAGTTCACGCCCTCCTCATCAACTGCACACTTCCACCAACGAGATGCGCTGTCAGTATTCTTGGGGTTGCAGGTTTCCACCAGACACATTGCTTCCACTGGAGGTAGGCAGGTTGGTAGTAGAAGTGTTATTTCCAACCGCCGAAACCCAAATAAACTCAAATCTTACCTCAAATTAGCCATCAACCGTCTCATGCCCATTGCCTATTTTTGCAACCCGACTTTCATTCAAGTCAAAGCTAATAACCAAAAAAATGATAGCCAACTTTCATATCCACTATGGAACGATGCCGGGCGAACAGCTGGCCATTCGCACCAAACGCAACGGAGTTGAAGCAACCTTGATTTGCCAAAGCTATGATGGCGCCAATTGGCACGGCACAATGCAAGTCGCTGAAAACGAGGCAGTTGAGTACAAATATTTCCTATTGACACCGAAGGGGCCAGTTGGCGAGCATGGTGACTATCGGCAGCTTTTTGTACCAAAAGGTGCCAGTCAAGCCTTTTACCAAGACTACTGGCGACCACGCTTTGAAGTGGAACGCAGCTTCTTTTCAGCAGCGTTCAAGGATGTGGTTTTTCGCAGAAATGTAGTCGAAAAAAAGGCGATAAAAGCTGGCAAAACCAACAAAGCCACCGCCAACAAAATCATATTTCAGCTCTACGCAGCGGGTATTCCCCAGCATTTACAGTTCTGCATCAGTGGCAACAACGACGCCCTCGGCAACTGGAAAAAGCCCGTTCTGATGTCTGACGAGCACTACCCAACTTGGCAAGTTGAGGTGGATTTTGAGGGACAATGGGCTGACGTGGAGTACAAATTCGCCATTTACAACCCTGAAAATCAGCAAGTTGTGGAATGGGAGAAAGGCAAAAACCGTCACTTGCAGTTTACATTCCCTTCTGCCAAGGGCAATACTGTCAGCCGCACCGACGAGAGTTACCGCTACACATCCGGCCTGTGGCGAGGGGCGGGCATGGCCATTCCGGTCTTCTCGTTGCGCAGCGAAAATGGCTGCGGCATCGGTGAGTACACCGACCTGAACCTGTTGGTGGATTGGGCGGTGAAAACGGACATGAAGCTCGTGCAGACCCTCCCCGTCAACGACACAATCGCCACAAAAACCTGGACGGACAGCTACCCCTACGCCGCTATTTCGGTCTATGCGCTGCACCCGCTTTATGTCAATGTCCAATCCATTGCGAAACTGAAAAACAAAGCAGACGAGACCCGGCTTAAAAAGGCAATTGCGCAGCTGAACAAATTGGAAACGGTTGATTTTGAGGCAGTTCTGAACACCAAATTCGCTTTTTTCGAACTGCTGTACCAACAGGAAAAGAACGCCTTTTTCAACGATAAGGTAGCGCAAGCGTTCATTGAAGCCAACGCCGATTGGCTCAAACCCTACGCCGCTTTCTGCCACCTGCGTGACCTGAACGGCACGACGAATTTCCACCAGTGGGAGAAATACTCGACCTACTCCGAACAGGTCATCGCCGACCTCTGCGACCCCAAATACAAGGCATTTGACGAGGTGGCACTGCACTATTTTATCCAGTACCACGCCCATCTTCAGTTGCTCGGCGCCACCAACTACGCCCGCAAAAACGGCGTCGTGCTCAAGGGCGACTTACCCATCGGCATCTACCGGGAGAGCTGCGATGCTTGGGTGGCACCGCACCTCTACAACATGGACGGCCAAGCAGGCGCACCACCCGACCCATACTCGGAGTCCGGCCAAAACTGGGGCTTCCCGACCTACAATTGGGAGGTGATGGCAAAGGATGATTTTTTGTGGTGGCGACAGCGCATGACCAAGCTTGCCGAGTATTTCGATGCACTGCGCATTGACCATATCCTCGGCTTTTTCCGAATCTGGCAGATACCGACGAACCAAGTGGAGGGTACCTTGGGCTTGTTCAACCCTCGCCTACCCTACTCACGCCAAGAACTGGCGGGCATGGGGCTGAACGGCAACCTTGACCGCTACACGAAGCCATATATCAGGGGGCATTTCTTGGATGAAATGTTTGGGGAAGATGCCGATTTCGTGCGCAAGACCTTCCTAGATGAGGTAAGCTACGGCGTCTTCAAGCTGAATGAAATCGTGGACAACCAATTGAAAATCAAGGAGTTGTTCCTACATGACGAATTTTTATCGGAGAAAAAAGAAGTAGAAAAAGGGCTGATGCGACTCGTGAGCAATGTGCTGCTCATCGAGGAGCCGACTACCAACGGCATTGGCTACAATCCACGCATTACGGTGAACACGACCCGCTCTTACAAAGAATTGAGCGAGCAAGAAAAGGGCATTTTTGACCGACTTTACGACGATTATTTTTACAAACGCCACGACGAGTTTTGGCGACAGCAAGCACTATGGAAGTTGCCCGCCCTGCTGGAAGCAACCAATATGCTCATCTGCGGCGAAGACCTCGGCATGATACCCCACTCAGTGGCGGGCGTGATGCACGACCTGAATATTCTCTCCCTCGAAATACAGCGGATGCCCAAAGGTTCCGTGAAATTCGGGCAACCAGAAAAATACCCGTACACTTCGGTTTGCAGCCCTTCTTGCCACGATATGAGCACCATCAGGGGCTGGTGGGAGGACGACCAAAAGCGCTCGCAGCAGTACTTGAACGAGACGCTACATATCAATGGACTTGCGCCGGATGAATGCACACCGGGTGTGGTGGAAGCCGTCAATCGGCAGCACCTCGCTTCGCCGAGCATGTGGGCTATCTTCCCCGTGCAAGACCTCGTGGGCATGAACGCCAAGCTGCGCCGCCCGGTGGCCAAGGACGAGCAAATCAACGACCCCAGCATTTCGCCGCACTACTGGCGCTTCCGGTTTCACCTGCCGTTAGAGCAATTGATAAAGGAGGATGGATTAAATGGAAAAATCAAATTGATGGTGAAGGAAGCAGGAAGATAGGCTACGGCTTCATCTTTTGACTCAAATCCAGCAGTTCCACCTTCCGAAACTCGACTGGGTGGCTCTCCGCTTGCAGGGCGATGTAGCCCGATTTGAGCGGCTTTCCCCGGCGCTCGGCAAACCAATTATTTTCCATTTTGAGGTACTTGACCATGCCTTCGTCGTCATCTTCAACAACGGGCTTGTTGTACTCAAATACCACCTTGCCATCAATGCTGTGCTGGATGAGCGAGTCGCCGAGCACGAGCATTTCCACCGTTACCCACTGGTCGCCGTCGTAGGTTTTGGAGGTGGAACTGATGCAGTGCTCGGTGTTCAACGTGCCGTTTGTCTCGACCTGCGTACCGGGTGTACAGAGGTTGGCCGTGGTGCGCTCCTTGCCATCGCTGAGGCCGCCAAGCATCTGCATTTCTAGGGAGACCGGAAAGGTTTGGTTCTTCGTAACTGAAGTGGCGGGTTGCGAGTGCAGCATCACGCCACTGTTGCGCACATTCCATTCGGCACCACCGGGCGTTTGGTTGCCCGTGAAGCGGTACTCGACTCGCAGGCGGTAATGCGAGTATGGCTTCTGGTAGTAAATATGCCCAAATTTATCATCAAAGTTCTGGTAGCGGTCGTAAGCACATTTCAGTACGCCGTTTTCCACTCGAAATGTGTTCAGGTAGTTGTCATTCAAGTCGTGGCCAGTTATTTTGATGTTCCAACCGGTGAGGTCTTTTCCGTTGAAAAGTTGAATCCAATGCTCACTGTTTTTTTTATGACAAGAAGCAAAAAGTGCTGCACATAAGCCAGCCAAAATCATAGTTTTAAAGTTGTTCATCGTTGCTGTTTTTTTGATAATTATTTGATAATCAGGCCCAAGCATTCCTCAAAAACCGAAGCCAATTCCCGTGCATGAACTTTTCGATATCCGCCTGTGAATATCCCCTTTTTTCCAAAACACCCTTGAATTTCTGCAAATCAGCAATTGTTTCGATGTCATGAGGGCATTGCTCCCGCCCGAATGCCCCGTCCAAATCGGAACCGATGCCCACGTGGTCGGCGTTTCCGGCGATTTGGCAAATATGGTCAATATGGTCAGCCACCCGCTCCAAGTTCAGCCCCATGCCCACGGGCGTTGACTTGCCTTTTTCCCAGCCGTTGATAATCATCCACGCATCCATCACCGCCCCGATAACCGCCCCACGGCCAATCAGCTCCCGCAACATCTCGTCCGAAAACTGGCGGTTGTGGTCCACCAAGGCCCGACAGTTGTTGTGGCTCGCCCAAACTGGCCCATCGTAATGTTCCATCGCTTGCCAGAATGCATCGTCGCAAAGGTGCGTGGCATCGAGGATGATGTTGAACTCACCCATTTTCTTCAGCAAATCAAGGCCGAGTTGTCCCATCTTGCCTGTGGCGTTGGTTCCGTTGGCGTAGCGTCCAGGGCCGTAGTGACCGGGGCCAATTGCACGGAGGCCATACTGCCAAGCCCGCTCCACATAGTCGGGCGTGACCAGCGAATCCGCTCCTTCGAGGCTCAGGATGTAGCCAATGGGCTTTGCTTCTGGGGCAATGGCGGGGTTGTTCCAGCGGCTCAGGTGAGCATCCAGCGAATACAAATCGGTGATTTGCGTCAATTTGCCTGCATCTTCCATCGCCTCGTACCAAGCGAGCTGCCCTTGGGTGTGCGCCCAAGCCTGCTCCGGCGAATGCCAGCCGGGCAGTGGGTTGTCGGGGGCCACGTAGCGAGCAATTTGCGTAGCCACCACAAGGCCGATATTGCCCCGACGCAGTTCCTCAAAGCTGACGGTTGCATGGCCCCGGTCTGGCTTGTCGGTCATGCCCGCTTCCCGCTGGTTAATGGCTGCAACGGGCTGCCGTAGGTCACGGTTCCATTCCATGGCGTTCATGGCGAGGTCGAGGTGGGCATCTACAATAAACATGTTATGAGTTATAAGTTTTGAGTTATTGAGTTATGCGGCGGTCACGGGAAGTTGTTTTCCATTCCCCATTTGCAATGCCATTTTCGACAATGATTGCCCGCTCATACAATGCCACAGTTGGGCAAATATGATAGGGTATGCCAATTAAAACATCGCCCACTCTAAAGCCATGATTTGCACCAGCTTCCATGACCAAATGCTCTTCGCTTTGGCCGATTGGGATTAAATCTGGGGCATCTGGAAAATATATGCGCTTGCCAATTTCATTCTCAGCAGCAACGGATTTATGCCCCAAATCGAGGCAAATCTTAGTGGCATCCGGCAGCGAAATCACCCTCGTGACTAGCCAAGCAGCGGGCTTAAACGGCTGCTCTTGGCAAAGGTCAGTATAGCCTTTGTCCCAGTAAACAAAGGTACCGGGACTGCATTCCACGCCACTTCTTTTGGCGTGAATGGAGAATGTGGGTGAGCCTCCTGCCACTATTATCGGTGCATTGAATCCGGCTGCCATTATTTGCTGTGCAACTTGCTCAACTGCCTTAAAAGCCTCATCGCACAATGCAGTTTTTACACTTAAATCAGCATCCCGAATATGGCCATCATACGCCTGCAAACCAATGGGGTTAATGCCATTTAATTTTGAGCAAGCAATGTATAAATCGACTGCTTGTACTGGCGCAATGCCCGTCCGGTTTTGTCCAATATTTAAATCAATATACACCGGAACAACCAATCCATTTTCCGCAAAAACTGCTGCCAGATTTTGTGCAGCGGACAGGTTATCGGTCAAGCAAGAAAACTGGGTGTTGGGGTACGCCTTGATGACCGCAACGAAGCGCTGCACCTTCGGCCCGACGGGCTGGTAGGCCAACAGCACATCCGGAGCACCGCATTGCCCCAGCATCTCCGCCTCGGCGATGGTGGCGCATTTGAACTTGGTGATGCCCGCCGCAAGCATCAGCCTAGTGACATCTGCCGACTTGTGGGTCTTCACGTGCGGGCGCAAACGGCTGACATCGCCAACCATACGCACGGCATGGGCGATGTTCTGCTCGACTTGCTCCTTGAAAATAACAAGGGCTGGCGAGTCAATTTCGGCGATATTTTCAATAAGGAAACTCATGCGATTTCAACAATTCCTTCAATCTCCACGGCCACGTTCCCTGGAAGCGAACCCATGCCCACGGCACTACGCACCCCTACCCCATTCACTGGCCCCCAAAGCTCGGCGAACAGCTCGCTGCAACCGTTGATGATGACGGGATGGTTGGTATAGTTGGGTGTAGCGTTAACCATGCCAAGGAGTTTTACCACTTGTTTTACCCTATCCAAATCTCCGAGGTGTTCTTTCAGCGCCGCCAAGATGGCAAGGCCACATTGCCGGGCAGCATGTTTGCCCTGCTCGTCTGTAAGGTTGTCACCGAGCTTGCCGGTGATGAAGCTACCGTCCGTTTCCACGGAGACGTGGCCGCTGAAATAGACGAGGTTGCCAACGGTGAGGCAGCGCTGGTAAATGCCTTTGGAGGTGGGCAACTGGGGCAGTTCTAGGCCCATTGCTGCCAGTTTTTCTTCGATAATCATGTTGAGGTTTAGAAAGTTTAGATGGTTTAGGAGGTTTAGTGTGCGGCAAATCTAAACCTCCTAAACCATCTAAACCCCCTAAACCTATTTCAAAATATTCTTCTTCAAATACCCCATGCTCCGGCTCAAGCTGTCGAAGGCATCGGCAGGATTGTCGTGCTCAATCATCGGGTATTTCAGGCCCGCTTTTTTGGCATGTTTGAAGATGCGCTTGAAGTCAATGATGCCATCGCCGACGGGCTTCAGCGCCAGCAAATCCTTGTCAATGTCCTTGACGTGAAAGAGTGGGAAGCGGCCGGGGTGCGCCTTGAACAATGCCACTGGGTCAACGCCCGCCTTCGTCACCCAAGCTAAGTCCAGCTCAAAGTTCATCAGGCTGGCAGGGATTTGCTTCGCAAACACATCGAACGGGCGGCTGTCGCCCACCGTCTTGAACTCCCAGTCGTGGTTGTGATAGACCAGTTTGAGACCCGCCTTGTTGCAGGCTTCGCCCGTCTTGGTGAGGATTTGCACGGCGTCCGCCACTTCCTCTGGTGTATTGGTGGGGATGTTGGCACAGACAAGGTACTCCACCCCGCCCCCGGCCAAGCCGTCCACGAGTTCCTGCATGTTGTCCTTCAGGTTCTTCATCGGCGGAATCTTGATGGGGTTGCCGTTCTCGTCAGTTGGCATTTTGGTGCCGGGAGGCAGCTTGAACGGTGCGCCGATGACGTGGTGCGAGCGCCAGGTCAGGCCGAGTTCTTTCAGCATGGCCGAAAACTCCGGCGCCGTTTTACCATAAAAACCACCTTGCCGACTGAATGCCGACTCGATGTTCTTGTAGCCGAGGTCGGCCAGCTTTTTCAGGCTGCCTTTCGTGTCTTGGTCAATCACCGACATCAGCGTGTAAAGCTGAACGCCGGGGACGTAGCTGTGTTTTTTGCCCAAGAAATCAAGTTCGGGCATTGCGCCGAAGGCGACACTGGCCAGCGCAAAAGCACCGGATTGCTTGATGAATGTTCGTCTGTTTTGCATAATGAAAAGAGGTTTAGGAGGTTTAGAAGGGTTTAGAGAGTTTAGGGGGTTTAGGAGCGTGTGTTTCTAAACCTTCTAAACCCTCTAAACCCCCTAAACCTTATTTACGATACTTCGCCACCCGCTCATCCCGAATCACTCCCTTCCAGTTCATCCCGAACCCGAAATCATACAAATGGTCGGCGGCGTCCTTGTGGCATCTCATGTCCTGCGGGGCGTCCTCGGCTTGGCGCTCGACCTCGCTCATGCTGGCGGGCATTTGCATGGGCAGTAGCCCGGATGGTTCGGCCTTGCCGCTGATGATGTCCAAGATGGCTTGGTCTTGCACCCGAAAGTTGACGAGGATGGCCGTCGCCTGTTGCTCGAACTCGCTGAACACCATCGGGTTGTCCATCGTGATGCTGACGATGACGGGCTTGCCCTTCATTTTGGCGGCGGTCTCCGTCACCATGCCGAGGTCGGTGGTGTTGCGGGTTTTCACGGTCTTGCCCTTGTAGCTGCGGTTCGTGAACTTTTCCATGGGGTCGCCGCCAGCGATGCTGGTGGCACGGGCCTCGGTGGCCGTGTAGTCGCTGAACTGGAGGCTGATGGGCACATAGCCGTTGCCGCCAAGTTTTACATCGGCGCTGTCGTAGCCGATGCCGGACTTGGGGCTTTCGATGAATACCAGCGCTGCGTCGGCCTCGTCGGGGTTGTCGGTGACGTTGTAGTATTTCTTCACGATTTCGATGTTCACCGGGTAGTCCAGCTTTTCCGGTGTCCGCATTCCCAAGAAATTGGTGAAGGCCGGGCTGAACTTCTTGGGCACGTACACCTTCTTCTTGCCCGTGAGGGGCAGGACGTTGCCCTTGTTTTTGAGCAGTACCTGCGACTTGAGCTGCGCCTCGTAGCCCGCTTGCATGTACTCCGGTTTGCCAACTACCTGCTTTGTCCGCTCTGGGTCGAGGTAGGGGTTCTCGAACAAACCCGTTTGGAAGATATTGCGGAGCAACCTGACAGCGCTTTGCTCCATGCGCTGGCGCATCCATTTCTCGCCGTGCTCCTTGATGCCCATCTGGTAGGCATCGAGGATGGGCTGTGCCACGTTGTTGCCGCCGAACTGGTCAACGCCCGCCATCAGCACCTTGTAGTGGCGATCCGCAACGGTCATTTTCTCCACGCCCCACGACTTGCCGCCGATGAACGTGTTGAGCGCCGTTTGGTCGCCGGTGACGCCCCAATCGGTGCAGGCCACGCCATCGTAGCCGTACTTTTTGCGGAGCAAATCATTGATGATGTACGAGTTGTAGGCGTTGCCCACGTTCTCGCCGTTCTTCGTGTCTTGGTTCCAAGAGATGGTGTAGTACGGCATGATGGCCGAGGCCATCTTCGTCTTGCCCTTTAGTTTAAAAGCCCCTTCGGTGAACGGGATGAAATGCGTCTCGAACTTCCCACCCGGGTACACGGCGAACTTACCTGCCCCATAGTGCGCATCCCGGCCCGCCTCGCCGCTGCCGCCGCCGGGCCAGTGCTTCACCATGGCGTTCACGCTGCCGTGACCCCAGCCGTCGGCGATTTCAAGTTGGTCAACGCTGGTCTGGAAGCCGCTGCAATACGCCTCGGCCATTGCGGCAGCGAGCCACGGGTTTTCGCCGAAGGTGCCGCTCGTGCGGTCCCAGCGGGGGTCGGTAGCGATGTCCACCTGTGGGCTGAGGGCCGTGGCAATGCCCAATGCCCGGTACTCCGCCGCTGCAATTTGTCCGAATCGCTCTGTCACTGCGGGGTCGAAAGTGGCGGCGAGGCCGAGCGAACCGGGCCACATCGAAATCTTGCCGCCCGCCCCAGCGTTGTGCTCGGCGCTGCTGATGGTGCCGTGGCGGGGGTCGGAGCTGTTGTTGGCGGGGATGCCGAGGCCGTAGCCCTCCACGAGCGCCTGCACCTTGTTGTTCCATTGCGCAGCGGCCTCCGGCGACACGACCGTGGTGATGAGCACGTGGCGCAGGTTGTCCTTTTTCAAAAACTCCACCTGCTGGTCGGTGAGGTCGCTGGGGTCGGTTTGGCCTTCGGCAAACGGCTTGCCTGCGTAGGTGCCAGCGAAGTAGCCGCCCGGCCTTGCGGGGATGCTCTGGTGGCGGCTGTACAGCATCAGGCCCGCTATCTGTTCGATGCTCATTTGCGAAGCCAAGTCTGCCGCCCGCACGTCAAAGGGCAGGCGCCAGTCCTCGTATTTGTCGAGTTGGCCGTTCTTGTTCAAGTCCTTAAAGGCGAAGCCGCCCACCGTGAGGATTTTGATGCCGGACTCGGTGGAGTAGGCAATCGTTTGGCCGCCGTGGTTGCGGATGGTGACGATGTTGCCGTTGGCGGATTTGGCGTAGTGCTCTTGCGAGAACAGGGCGGTGGCCGTGAGCAACAGGATGAAGGTGACGATGTGTTTCATGTTGATGGTGTGATGTTGCCCCCGCCCCCTTTAGGACAAAGACATTAATTTAACGTGAGTTCGGAAATTAACCCTTTGTAAATTAAGGCTATAGCCGCAGAGCGGCGACAATGTTTGTAGCAAAACGCACCAATTTATGTTCAGCCCCAGCGGGGCGGCAACCAATCATCGCCCCGCTGGGGCTGAAATGTATTGTTCTGTTGCATTCTACAAACATTGTCGCCGCTCTGCGGCTTAAAATCTCCGAACTCATGTCAATTTAACGTTTTGTCCTAAAAGAAGTCAGGCGCAGCGCTTGATTGAGCGAATGTACCCCGTTCCGTAAATCTCAGGGAATACGATGGATGAAAAGATGACGAAACGGCAAATTGTGTCGGCAATGCCCGCCGATGGGCTTGCGTTGGTGGCGGCATGGCCCCCAAAACGGGACTTTGTGATGTAATTTTATTGCTAAACGACCGTTCCGTAATTCCTCGCTACCGTTCCCTGAAAAGCATGAAAAAAATTTGGAATTCAAAAACGACCTTTCTTAACTTGCAGCCACCAAACAGCCAGAAAGCTTTGGCTCCAACAACCAACGATAGCCCTGGAAACGACGAGTGACAATTGTTTTTGCTTACCTGTTGTTTTTCCACACAAATTATAAGACAAGGATGGGGTTTTCGGGTGTTTGGTGCTGCAAGGGCAGCTAGGCACTACATCAACACTTTAACACGTTTACCAAACTTTGTAGGGACGAGCGTTAAAAAGTAATACTTTTCGCCCCATCGGGGCGGCATCTTTGTAGGAATTGTACAAGCCGTTTATTGACCGTTCCATCGGAACGGTATCTCATCTAACAGATACCGTTCCGATGGAACGGCGGCGCCAAGGTTAATCGCAAATGCTACAAAGATGCCGCCCCGATGGGGCAAGAAATCAGCAATCAGTGCTTGCATGTAGGAAGTTGGGCAAACGTGCAGCGCAACCTAACAATGAAACAATGACCAATACCAGTACACACGACGAGCGCATAGCGAAAATGACCTTCGCCTCGGTCTATCCTTTGTACCTCGACAAAGTGGAGAAGAAAGGCAGGACAAAGGATGAATTGCACCAAGTGATAGCGTGGCTGACTGGCTTCGACAGCGAGCAGCTGCAATCGCTGATGGAGCAGAAAGCTACTTTCAAAGAATTCTTTGAGCAAGCGACCATCCACCCCAATGCGCACCTGATTACGGGCGCAATATGTGGCTATCGTGTGGAAGAAATCGAGAATCCTTTGACGCAAAAAGTGCGGTACTTGGACAAGCTGGTGGATGAGCTGGCAAAGGGGAGGAAGATGGAGAAGATTTTACGGGAGTAAGGGATGTGGGAGTTAATGAGTTAAAGTTGTGAAGGCTAAAATAAACAAAAACAACTAATAATAATGAAAATTTAAAGAAATAGATATGAATCAATTAACTACAATTTTAACAATAATTCTCCCCTTGATTGGAGCTGGTATTGGATATTTTTTTAAACAAGGGATTGAAAAGAAAAAAGAATTACAAAGTGAAGTGAC
This sequence comes from uncultured Saprospiraceae bacterium, assembly GCA_964442355.1. Lineage (GTDB taxonomy): Bacteria > Bacteroidota > Bacteroidia > Chitinophagales > Saprospiraceae > UBA6168. The sequence continues at coordinate 84,347 of CAYTZS010000003.1, forward strand.
TAAAGAGAGGAGAGAACTATATCAACAGTTTGTTAATTTAATTATCGATACAATTAAAGGAACAAAAGTAAATCAGGAACAAACTGACTCACAAATGATTGAGAATCTTTACCAATTTTATAAAAAATATATCTTATATGCTTCTCCAGAGGTAATTGTTGACTTTTCAGAATACTTTCAGTATATATACTCAACATCCAATACATCAAATAAACCTGATAACAAAATACACTTTCGTAGATTAACAAAAATCATGAAAGCAATGCGCAAGGATTTGGGATTGTCTAATAAAAAATTAGGCACTGATGGAGAAGTCCTCTTCAGAGCATTAATTACAGATTTCGATAAATTAATTGCGTAATATTATATTGATATTAAATTTTTAGACAAATACTAATAGTTTAATACTTTATATCTCAAAACAATCACACCTCAACAATGAAAACAAACAATAAAGACAACCCAAGTACCCCGCAGTTCTACCACGGCACCAAAGCCAACCTAAGCCCCGGCGACCTGATAGCGCCCGGCTTCAATTCCAATTACGGTCAGCGGAAGCAGGCGGCATACGTCTATTTGACTGCTACCATGGATGCTGCGGTGTGGGGGGCGGAGCTTGCCGTAGGCAATGGCCCCGGCAGGATATACATTGTGGAGCCGACCGGCCCATATGAGGATGACCCGAACTTGACGGACAAAAAGTTTCCCGGCAACCCAACCAAGTCGTACCGCACCCGGCATCCGCTGCGGGTAGTTGGGGAGGTGATGGACTGGCAGGGGCACCCGCCTGAGCAGCTCAAGGCGATGCTCGACCACCTTGAAAAGCTCAAGGAAATGGGCATCGAGGCGATAGAAGATTGAGTTAAAACAATCATCAATTTGTTACCTTTTCACACCCGTAAAACAGTTTTGCATGAAAATCGAATCAATGGGAAATAGGCATTTGTACTTTTTGGGGACTTTGTTTTTACTCATCTTTTGCGCTTGCAACTCAAAAGAAACAGTGACACAATTTGCAGCAACTGAATCTTATCCAGCAGATACGCTGCTTCAAGCGCTTCCGCTGAAAAGGGCCATGATAGTCATTGCTCATGATGATGATATGTGCGCAATGTCAGGGACGATTTCACTATTAAACAAGCAAGGCTGGGAAATAGCAGTGATTAGTTTTTCAAAAACACCTGAACGCAATGAGGCACAGGTAAAGGCATGTCGCAATATTTTGGATACGGTGATGTTTGTGGATTTGAAATCGGAACAATATCGGAACGACATTGCCGATGGTAACAACCCCTATCATGCCATTCCAAAAGCAAACCTCAATGCTGTGTTCAATAGACCCATTATTGAAGCTGAATTTGTTAAGGCGATCAATGAATTCAAACCATCCATCATTTTTACGCTTGACAACGAAATGGGTGGCTATGGCCATCCAGAACACGTATTCGTCAGTCAGATGGTTATTGATTTGGCGAATGAAAAACGGATTTTGCCGCAATATATTTACCAAAGTGTATTTACTGACCACATGGAAAACACCATTATGAAACGACATGCTGAAAGATTGAAAAGCTGGGGGCTTCCTGATGATGAGTGGGTGAATGCTAAAAAGATTTACGGTGTTGATGGAATGCCTGAACCTACTGTGCAAATCAACATTACCAGCGAAGCCACGAGGAAAATGGACTATTTAAGGTCTTACAATGAACGTGAGCGGAAGATAATTGGCTTCTTCATTCCCGCTTTTCAAGATTATGAGGCCGAGGAGTATTTCAAAATTTTTGATAGAGAGTTTTTTAGGGTTATTGAAATTTGATTCTAAGATAATTGGGGTTTAGAGGGTTTAGAGGGTTTAGAGGGTTTAGGGGGTTTAGGTGGGAAGAGGGTGATGACGCTGTTTGATTCAATTTTTCTAAATCATTTGATTTTGATGGCCAAAAA